>NZ_JBWDTQ010000005.1:0-468236 GCF_056312425.1 Nocardiopsis sp. TRM 82005 | reverse complement strand
GGGAGAGTAGGTTGCTGCCACGGTTTTTCTTAAGGAGGGGAAGGGCTCTTTCGGGGTTCTTCTCCTCCTTTTTTGTGTCTGGGCTTGTGCGTTTGTGATTTCGGGTGGGGGCATGCGAGGGCGCGCGGGGTGGGATGGCCCCCCGTGCTTTCCATGGAACCGTGGCGGGTGGTGGCCGCGCCAGGGGCACCACCACCCTGTGGACAACGCCGATCAGTGCGGAGAGGGATCGACCTGCGAGTGCAGGTCGGCGGCTTCGATCTCCTCGCGTGTGATACCGAGGATGAAGGCGATCGTGTCCAGGTAGGGCACGTTCACCGAGGTGTCAGCCTGCTGGCGCACCACTGGCTTCGCGTTGAACGCGACCCCCAACCCGGCGGCCTGCAACATGTCCAGGTCGTTGGCGCCGTCGCCGACGGCCACGGTCTGCTCCAGAGGCACATCGGCCTCCGCGGCGAACCGTTCCAGGGTGGTCGCCTTTCCCTTGCGATCGATGATCGGACCGACCAGTTCGCCGGTCAGCTTGCCGTCGACGACATCAAGGGTGTTCGCGGCGGCGTAGTCCAGGCCCAGGCGCTCCACGAGCACGTCGGTGATCTGGGTGAAGCCGCCGCTGACGATCCCGAACTCATAACCGAGGCGCTTCAGGGTGCGCACCAGTGTCCGGGCGCCCGGGGTCAGCTGGATCTCCTCGCACACCTTCCCGATGGCGGAGGCGTCCAGGCCCCTCAGCAGCGAGACCCGGCGGCGCAGCGATTCCTCGAAGTCCAGTTCGCCGCGCATGGCCTCCTCGGTGACCCGGGCGACCTCCTCCGCGCAGCCCGCGTGGGCCGCCAGGAGCTCGATCACCTCCCCCTGGATCAACGTGGAGTCCACGTCCATGACGATGAGGTGCTTGCCGCGCCGGTGCAGGCCGCTCAACTGCACCGCCACGTCCACCCCCTGGGTGGACGCCTCCATGGCCAGCTCGGCGCGCAGCTGGTCGGCGTCGCCGCCGGAGATCTCCATCTCCACGGAGGTCACCGGGTAGCTGGACAGGCGCTCGATCCTGTCGATGTTCGCACCGGCACGCGCCACGCACGACGTGATGGCGCCCAGGGCGCCGGGGCGCAGCGGGTCGGCCAGGACGGTCACGTGCAGGCGGCCGGGCCCGAAGGCGTTCACACGGCCGTTGCCCTTGCCGTAGCCGACCTCCATGTCGAGATCGATCGCGGTCTTGTCGAGTGCGCTGCGGACCTCCTCGAAGACCCGCTGACGGCTCACACCGGGAGCCACGCGTTCGTCGACCTCAAGGACCGCGCCCAGGACCAGGCGCCCCGCGAGGACCACCTGTTCGAGGTCGACGATGGCCACGGGGAAGACGGAGAGAGTACTCAGAAGGCGGGCGCTGATGCCCGGGCGATCGTGGCCGGTTACGGTCACCAACAGCGTGGATGTCTCATTCATGGCACCATCCACGGTACTCGGCCCAAGTACGGTGCAATCGCGCAGGGCAGGCCCTTTTCCCAGGTAGTTCACTATGTGGACAGCTGGCAGGACGCCGCAGGTCACTTGTTCTTCCGGCTCTTTCTCCTGCGCTTGGGGCCCTTGGCCTTGATGTCCACCCCGCCCAGCATGCAGGTGCCCGTCAACCGCACGACCGGGGCGTTCGGGTCCGTGACCTGGTCTGTCCCGTGCACGTCAGTACCCCCCAGGATCGCTGACGTGTTGTTGATCACCCTGACCCCGTGCGGCACGGTGATGTCCACCCCGCCCATGATCACCGCGACCTGGATGGTCACCTCGTGCTGGCTGAGCAAGGCCTCGCGCAGGTCCAGTTCGACCCCGCCGCACAGCACGGACACGTTCGTCCGGGGTTCGACCAGCCAGCGTCCCTTGCGCTCGCAGCCGCCGAACACCGCGACCAGGTTCTCCGACCCCTTGCTCTGCCCGGCCAGGCCGCGGGCCTCACTGTCCAGGATCTCCATGCCGCTGGGCGCGTCCGAGCGCCGTTCCATGGACGCGTAGTCGTATCCGTGGCCGGGGGCGGGCAGGTCCTCGACGATGGGTGAGAGTTCACCGATGGTCTTGGCCTTGTACAGGGTGTCCAGTCGCTCCTCGTGCTCCACGGGGGAGAGGCGTCCCTCGGCCAGGGCTTCACGCAGCCGCTCGGCGACCTTGTCCCGGTCCGCGTCGGAGGCTCGGATGTGCTCGGGCTGCATGATGACGGGTCTCCTTGTTTCCATCCGTGGGGCCGGGTCCCGGCCTGGCACATACCCAGTATCGGCATTCTCCCGCCTTGGCGGATCAGGTATCTCCCCTGGCATGACCCCGAGACTTCTTCCCTTTGTCCCAGGGTGTCCCTGTGCAGGGGTGGAGACAACCCTTCGTGCCCGTTCCGGCCGTCGGGCGCCCGCGGGCCGCACCTCGTGGCCGGAGGAACCCGCCGGCCACGAGCAGGAACAGATTCGGTGTGCTGGCCGGAAACGTTACTGGTGTGACTGATGGGGGCGCCCTGCCCGACAGTGACAATAAGAACAAGACCATGCCCCGGCGAGCGGTACCGAGCTACTGCCCGTCCTCGGCGCTCCGGTGCCTCGGCTTCGATCCCGAGGGCCGAAGGGGCTGGCTGGGCAGGGCGATCGCCGAGTGCGCGGCCACCAGGGCGCGGCGCACCGTGGCGTCCAGCCGCCGCAGCGCCTCGCTCCGGGCCGCCGCCTGGTGGGCGGTCATCCCCCGCCCCGACGAGGGCTCGGCCAGCTCCACCACCTTCGCCAGCCGCTCGGCCTGCGCCGCCACCCGATGGGCGCGTGGCGGATACCCGCGGGCCAGGGAGGGCGTCTCGCGGCCGTCCAGCTCTCCCAGCCGGTGGTGGACGCCCGGCGCGAACGACGCGATGTCGTCCACACCCTCCATCAGATCGGCGACCTCGATGACGGTGAGCTTCAGGGCCTGCTCGGCCTCGGCCAGGTCCGGTACCTGCGGGGGTACGTTGTTCGCCGGATACGGTGTCCACGAAACGCCCACATAGGATGAACCACGCCGGTCGGCGGCGGGCACCATGCCCACCTGTCGGTCGGCGAGCTGCATCAGCACCCCCTCGTGCGCTTCGACGGCGGCTTGGTTGAGTTCCTTGGGACCCACCAGTCCGAGGGGGTCTCCCCAGGCGGGCAACGCCAACCGGAACGCGGACAACCCCAGGCCGCGGAGTCGTACCAGCGCGACCCGCAGTGGTACGCCGCTGTCGAAGGGCAGGTCCGCTGCGGGTACTGTCCCGATCAGGTTGGGGCCGCCGTGTCGTTCGACGGCGTCGACGGCGTCGTCGAGTCCGATGTGTCCGGACAGCCAGGCGTTGCCCCAGGCGACGAGTGGTGCGGACGTGAGATGCATTGCTTCAGGGTAGGTCGGCCCGTGCACCGGCGTGGGACGTAACGTGAGGGAGGACGATGGACGGGCGTGTTCTGGGCCTGAACGGGGTCACGGTTCGACGGGGTGACGCCAACCTGTTGGACGGCGTGGACTGGACGGTGCGGGAGGGCGAGCGCTGGGCGGTCCTCGGACCCAACGGTGCGGGCAAGACCACACTGCTGAACGTGGTGTACAGCCAGATGCATCCCACCAAGGGCGAGGTGGAGATCCTCGGCGAGCGGCTGGGCCGGGTGGACGTGTTCGAGCTGCGTCCGCTCATCGGTTACGCGGGTGCCGCGGTGGCGTCGCGGATCGAGGAGGGCGTCGAGGTCCTCGACATCGTGCTGAGCGCCGCCTACGGCTACGTGGGGCGCTTCCGCGAGGAGTACGGCACCCCGGACTACGGCCGGGCCCGTGCCCTGCTGGGGCACTGGGGGGTCGGCGACCTGGCCGACCGCCGGTTCCACACCCTGTCCGAGGGAGAGCGCAAACGTGTGCTGATCGCCCGGGCGCTGATGGCCGACCCCGAGCTGCTGCTCCTGGACGAGCCCGCCGCCGGGCTGGACCTGGGCGGCCGCGAGGACCTGTTGCGCAGGCTTGGCAACCTGACCCGCAGTGCGGCCGCTCCCTCCCTGGTCGTGGTCTCCCACCACGTGGAGGAGATCCCCGTCGGGACCACGCACGCGCTGCTGCTGCGCAAGGGCGGGGTGGTGCAGGCCGGGCCGGTCGAGGAGGTCCTGACCGCCGAGCACCTGTCGGACGCCTTCGGCCTGCCGCTGAAGGTGGAGCGCGACGGAGAGCGCTGGAGTGCACGGGCCGTCTGAGTCTTCTCTCTCCCCGTTTCCTCTTATGGGATTGCGATAAAAACAGAAATCTATTGTCCTTAAATAGGATTTCTGTCCGGATGTGGTCGCCTCAACCTATATGGGGTAGCGTCATCGATCGGTGAGCGGATCGCTCTATTTCGGCGCGCTTTATGATCTTCGGGTGGGCGGGGCCGCCGGTGCGCGGTCCGTGCCCGCACCGACCTGCCGCCCTCGCCAGGAGATCCGGAGCCGCCCAGATGTCGTTGCCCAGCGCCGCCCCCCGCCCGGAGACCGGGGTGAGCCCATGACCATGATCATCATCGTGGCGCTTTTCGTCGCCGTCCTGCTGCTCATCTTCTGGCGGAGCATACGTATCGTTCCGCATTCGATGGAGGACGTCGTCGAGCGCTTCGGTAAGTTCCACCGGACGTTGAGCTCGGGTTTCAACGTCGTCATTCCCGGAGTGGACCAGGTGCGCGAGCGGATCGACCGCCGCGTCCAGGTCGTGAGCTTCCCGCCGCAGTCGGCCATCACCGAGGACAACCTCGCGGTCGAGGTCGACTCGGCGGTCTACGTCCGGGTCATCGACGCTTACCGGGCCACCTACGAGGTCGCCAACTTCATCCAAGCCGTCGAGCAGCTGACCCTGGCCACTCTGCGCAACGTCATCGGCGGTATGAACCTGGAGGGCACGCTCACCTCCCGCGACCAGATCAACCGCGAGCTCAAGGCCGTGCTGGACGAGGCCACCCGTGACTGGGGCATCGAGATCAGCCGTATCGAGCTCAAGGGCATCGAGCCGCCGTCCTCCGTGCAGGAGGCGATGGAGATGCAGATGCGCGCCGACCGGGAGAAGCGCGCCCAGCTGCTCAGCGCCGAGGGCGAGAAGCAGTCCGCGGTGCTGCGCGCCGAGGGTGAGCGCTCGGCGGCGGTGCTGCGGGCCAGGGGCGAGGCCGAGGCGCAGTCGCTCACCGCCAAGTCCGACGCCGAGGCCCAGACGATACGGGCCCGCGGTGAGGCCGACTCCATCCACATGGTGTTCAAGGCCCTGCACACCAGCCGGGTCGGCCCGGACGTGCTGGCCTACCACTACCTCCAGAAGCTCCCGGAGATCGCCCGGGGCGACGCCAACAAGGTGTGGATCGTCCCGTCGGAGATGGGCCAGGCCCTCCAGGGGGTCGGCGCCGCCTTCGACCGGCTGCGCGAGGACGTGGTCCGGGCCCCCTGACCAGGGCGCCGCGCGTTCACCGAAGGCGACGGGCCCCGCGATCCGCGGGGCCCGTCTCGTCCTTATGGCGCATCCCGGTGCGATGGCCCGATGACCCGCCCTCGTAGTCTGTTGTCGCCCTCGACAGTCGGGGAGCACGGAGCCGGAAAGGCGGGTGGATGGAACTCTGGGAGGCGGCGCTCATCCTCCTCGCCGGTGTGGCCGCGGGCGGGATCAACGCCATCGCGGGGTCGGGGACCCTGTTCACCTTCCCCGTGCTCCTGGCACTGGGCTACCCGCCGATCACCGCGACCATCTCCAACAGCATCGGCCTGGCCCCCGGAACGCTCAGCGGCACCATCGCCTACCGCCGGGAGCTGGCCGGCCAGCGCGCCCGGATCCTCCGTCTCGGCAGCATGTCCTTCCTCGGTGCGGTGACCGGTGCCCTGCTGCTGATCTACCTGCCGCCGGGTGTGTTCGAGTCCGTGGTGCCGTTCATGATCGGCTTCGCGTGCGTACTGATCGTCCTCCAGCCCCGGATCACCAAGTGGGTGCGCGCCCGCAGGCCCGCCCGCAGGGACGGCGGTCCGCTGCTGCCGCTGGGCGCCTACGTGACCGGGACCTACGGCGGCTACTTCGCCGCGGCGCAGGGGATCGTCCTGATGAGCATCCTCGGCACCGCGCTGGATGACGAGCTACAGCGGCTCAACGCGCTGAAGAACGTGCTCACCACCATCGTCAACAGCACCGCCGCGGTGTTCTACATCGTGCTGGCCTCGCCGGCCTGGCCGGTGGTCGGCCTCATCGCGGTCGGGACCGTCGTCGGCGGCTACCTCGGTGCCAGGTTCGGGCGCAAGCTCAGTTCGGCGGCGCTGCGCGTGTGCCTGGTGCTCGTGGGTATGTCCGCGGCGGTTCAGCTCATCATCGGCCGGATCTGACCCCCGCGCCCGTTCGCCGTCAGCGGGGTCAGGCCCGGAAGTATCCCCGGCGGTCGGCGTCGTCCACCAGGGCGGCCGCGTAGGCTCCCAGCGCCTCCGATCCCTCCTGGATCAGCTTGACCTTCTCCATCACCTGCGCCCGGGTGATTCCGGAGCGTACCCAGGCACCGCCCTCGTTGTGCCAGTTGGCGAGCATGGGGGAGAGCCTGTCGACCGCACGGGCGAACCGGGCCTCGGGCGTGGCGCGGTCCTCGAACTCCTCCCACAGCTCGCGGGCCCGCTCGGCCTGGTCCTCGGGAAGCAGGGGGAAGATGCGGTCGGCCGCGGCGCGCTCGCGTTCGGCCCGGACCTCGGCGTTGGCCTGCTCGAAGAGGGAGGTGTCCCCGGCGTCGATCTCGACGATGTCGTGCAGTACCAGCATCTCGACGACCCGCTCGATGTCGGTGCCCTCTGGCGCGTACTCGGCGAAGGTGCGGGCGGACAGTGTCAGGTGCCAGGAGTGCTCGGCCGAGTTCTCACGGCGGGAGCCGTCCACCAGGAGGTACTGCCGCAGGATGCGCTTGAGTTTGTCGGCTTCCAGAAGGAAACGGAGTTGCGCGTTCAACCGCTCGTTGTCGACCCCGCTGGCAAAGACCGGTGCCGGTTCCGTCACGTGGTTCGCCCTCCTGAAGGATGAGTCGAAACGGTCAGGTGACCGCTCGGAGCGGTCGTCCCTGGATGATCCCATGGAACGCGTACCAACTGTCGCGGCGGCGTCCGTGAAGGGGACGCGGGAGGAGACGCCGGGGTGCACGCGGTGAACGGTCGGTGCTCTGCCCGGGTGGGGACGCGGGTCGAGAGCACCGGCGGCGCGGCCTAGGCTTCCTCGGCCCTTCGGACCTGCGCGGAAGAGGTCAGGTGCAGGTGGAACCACTCGGTCAGGGCACGGTTGGTGAGGACTCCGGCCGGGGTGAGCGGGCCGGGTCGGAGGCCGGGCTCGGGGCCGATGGCGTGGGCCAGGTCGGGAACCACGATGTGACGGAGCGCATGTTCGGGGACGTGTGCGGACAGGGCGTCGTGCAGCGACCGCCCGTGCTCGGGGGGCACGACCTCGTCCTGTCCTCCGCTGACGACGAGCAGGGGGACGCGGCTTCGGGAGACCTCCTCGGCACGGGCGCCGAAGTTCAGCCAGTCGCGTGTGTGCCGGGCCTGCTCGGTCCACGCGTAGGGGGTGCCGGTGCGCCGCTCGCGGGCGGAGACGACCAGGGCCGGGTCCACGACCGGGTTGACGACCGCGGCGGCGCTGACGGGCAGGCGCTCCTCCGCGAGGGCGAGCAGGACCGCCGTGGCCCCGGCGCCCACGCCGACCAGGCCGACGGGGCCGTCGGTGACGGGGAAGATGTCGCGGAGCTCGGCGGTGACGCGGCGCAGTTCGGCGGCCGCCTCCTCGACCACCGGGCCGAACAGCTCGATGAGGTAGTCGCGCTCGCCGCGCTGGTTGACCTCCGCGACGCCGCCCTCGGGGAGCCGGGCCCCGAACAGGGGCAGGCCGAGGTAGATCCGCCAGGCCGGGAGCGGCGCCATGGGCGCGGTTCCGGCGAGGGCCGCCTCGGCTCGGGGCGGCTCGAACGCGTGCAGGCCGAGAACGAGCGGGGCGGGGATCTCACCGTTGGCGGGCGGCAGGGCCAGGAAGGGTACTCCGGCGGCTGTTCCGGTGATGGGTCGGGAGAGGGTGCCGGCGTCGGCTACCACGGATGGTCGCCTCCGTTGTGTTGGGAGAAGTGGGACAGGTAACTGCTGACCAGGCGCTTGGTCTCCTGGACGAGGGCGGTGTCGCCCTCGGGGTCGTCGCGGAAGGCGAGCTTGAGTACGGCGTCGGCGGCTTCGACGGCGACATGGAGGGTCCGGTCGAGTTCGTCATTGTCGGGGATGCCTGTGACAGAGACGATGATCCTGCGCAGGCGGACGGAGATGACTCGGTTGTTCTCGGTGCCTCCGTTGAGGAGACGCGGGTCGACGATGTCGCCGAAGTGTAGGCTGCGAAAGCCTGGCACACGGCGGTGCATGTCGACGTACTCGTCGATGACGGTGTCGACGGCATCGGTCCAGTGGCTGAAGGATGCCTCGGCCAGGCGTTCGGTGACGCGCGAGCTGAACTGGTCGAGGAAACGCAGGCCGAGTGCCTGGGTGATGGCCTTCTTGTCCGGGAAGAACTGGTAGACGGAGCCGATCGCGACCCCGGCGCGCTCGGCGATCCTGGTGGTCGAGAGGTTGTCGTAGCCGACCTCGTCGAGGAGTTCGGCACAGCAGTTGAGCATGCGCTGGACCCTGAGCATGCTGCGCTGCTGGGCGGGCAGTCTCCGCAGGGGCGCCTGGGCGAAGGCGAGCTCGTCTTGTGCGGCGCCGTCCTGTCCACGGGTCTCGCGTGACGCGTGGTCGTTCCCCGTGCTGCCTGGGGACCGTCGCGACCTCGGGGGCGTTGAGCTTCGGGAATTTGTCGTCACGGCTTCTATGATGCCTTTCCGGAATCACCTGGTTCCGGGGAAATTCCAGTTTCGTGCCAACGTCCCTTGAGAGAGTGGACTTCCGCCTCTTGCGGCCGGGGATCCGGCTGAGCGCGAGGGCTGCGCACGACCCGTTTGGATAGCGCTTTCCAGATGGGGCTTAGCATGGTTGTATCAGGGCGAAGCAGCGTACACACCCTCCTGGAGGCTGAGCCATGACCACCGCCCCGGACACCACACCGGAGGAACTCGACTCCGTCCTGGAACGGGCCGCAGCGGCGGCTCCGCTCCTGGCCGCCCTCACCCCGGCCGGGCGGGCCCGGCTGCTGCGGGCCGCCGCCGATGCCCTGGCCGCCGCCGCCGACGACCTCGTACCGATCGCGATGGAGGAGGCACACTACCCGGAAGCGCGCTGCCGCGGCGAGCTGGGCCGCACCACCTTCCAGCTGCGCCTGTTCGCCGACCACCTGGAGGACGGCTCCTACCTGGAGGCGGCCGTGGACCCGGCCGACCCCGACTGGGGCACCCCGCGACCCGACCTTCGCCGTCTGCTGGTTCCGCTGGGACCCGTGGTGGTGTTCGGGGCGAGCAATTTCCCGTTCGCCTTCGCCACGGCCGGAGGGGACACCGCCTCCGCTCTGGCAGCCGGATGCCCGGTGGTCGTCAAGGCCCACCCCGGACACCTCCGGCTGGCCAGGCGCACCGCCGAGACCGTTGTCGCCGCGCTCACCGACGCCGGTGCGCCCGAGGGCGCCTTCGCCCTGGTCGAGGGCGTGGAGACCGGTAAGCGCGCGGTCACGCACCCGCTCACCAGGGCCGTCGGCTTCACCGGGTCCATCCCCGGTGGGCGGGCCCTGTTCGACCTCGCGGCCTCCCGGCCCGACCCCATCCCCTTCTACGGGGAACTGGGCAGCGTGAACCCGGTGTTCGTCACCCAGGGGGCCGCCGCCGCACGCGGCGACGAGATCCTCAGCGGCTACGCTGACTCGGCCAGCATGGGCGCGGGCCAGTTCTGCACCAAGCCCGGGGTGGTGTTCCTGCCGGAGGAGGCCAAGCTCGACGCCCTCGTCGATGACCTCTCGGCACGGGCCGCCTCTCCCCTGCTCAACGAGCGGGTCGCCGAGGGGTTCGTCCGGAACCTGGACAGCCTCACCGACCACCCGGCCACCGAGGTGCTGGTCCAGGGGAAGCGGTCCGGTGACGACTGGACACCCTCGCTGCTGCGCACCGACCTGGACGCCCTGCTGGAGAACGCCGACACCCTCCTGGAGGAGTGCTTCGGCCCGGCGACCCTCGTGGTGACCTACGCCGATGAGCGGCGGCTGCTGGAGGTGGCCGGGGCGCTCAGGGGGCAGCTCACCGTCACCGTGCATGGCGAGGAGGACGACGAGATCGCGCCCGCGCTTTTGGCCCTGGGCGCGTCCCTGGCAGGACGGGTGCTCTGGAACGGGTGGCCGACCGGGGTGGCGGTCACCCACGCGATGACCCACGGCGGCCCCTACCCCGCGACCACCGCGCCGCTGCACACCTCGGTGGGCACCAGCGCCATCCGGCGCTTCCTGCGCCCGGTCACCTACCAGTCGGTTCCGCAGTCGCTGCTGCCCCCGGAACTGCGTGACGACAACCCGCTCGGCGTGCCGCGCCGGGTGAACGGCGAGGCGCCCTCCGCCTGACCGCCCGGAGCCGGACGCGCGGGGGCGCGCGTCCGGCTCCGCTTCCGTCAGGGGCCCGTCGGGAGTGCTGAGGAGCTTCTGACGAACAGGTGTGAGCTTGGCCGGACGGGTCACGGGGTGGTGTGCGTGCGCGCATAGCCTCGCGCCATGGACACCCACGCCATCCCCACCGACGTCGAGGCCCTCGTCAAAGACCTGCCCAAGGTCGAACTGCACGTCCACCTCGAAGGCTCGATGCCCGCCGACACCCTGTTCGAGCTGGCGCGCAGACACGGCGTGGAGGACGTTCCCGGCGGCCTGGAAGAGCTCCGGGACTGGTACGCCTTCACCGACTTCCCGCACTTCGTCGAGGTCTACCTGGCCTCGGTGAGGACCCTGTGCGATGAGGAGGACTTCGCCCTCCTGGCGTCGGCGGTCGCGGAGCGCCTGGCCGCGCAGAACGTGCGCTACGCGGAGGTGCACGTCAGCCTCTACGCCCACCTGATGCGGGGGGTGCCCGCCCGGGTGGTCTTCGACGGCATCGAGGAGGCGCGCCGCGCGGCCGAGGCCGAACACGGCGTCCAGCTGCGGTGGATCCCCGACTTCCCCGCCGACTTCGGGCTGGAGAGCGCCGAGGCGACCGTGGACGCGGTCCTGCGCGACGCGCCGCCCAGCGTGGTGGGCTTCGGCGTCGGCGGTGTGGAGACCCCCCTGGAGCAGTACGCCGGGGTGTTCGGCCGGGCGCGTGCCGCCGGGCTGGCCAGCCTGCCGCACGCCGGTGAGCACGGCGGCCCCGAGCGGGTGCGCGAGGCCCTGGACGCCCTCGGGGCCGAGCGTATCGGCCACGGCATCGACTCCGTGCGGGACCGGGCGCTGGTCGAGCGGCTGGCGGAGGGAGGGATCCCCGTGGACGTCAGCCCTACCTCCAACCTGTGCACGCGCGCGGTGAAGCGGCTTGAGGAGCACCCGCTGCCCCGGATGCTGGACGCCGGCCTGCTGGTCACCCTCAACAGCGATGACCCCACCATGTTCGGCACCGACCTGACCAACGAGTACCGCATCGCCCACCGGTTGGGCCTGGGCCCCGCCGACCTGGTCCGGCTCGCCGCGAACGGCGTGCACGCCTCCTACCTGGGGGCGGCCCGCCGTCACACCCTGCTGGCCGAGATCGCGGAGGTCGCCGCGCGCCACGGGGCCGGTGCGGAGGGGCTTCCCTCGCCGCAGTAGCGGCCGCCTGCTCCGGGGGCCCTCCACCGGAACGGAGGGAGGCTCCCCGGAGCCTGCCTGGTGACTACCTGTCCGGCCCTTGGAGTGTTCTTCGGGCGCCGACGGAGTCCCCGCCTTTCGGACGCCTGGACACGGGGGCGCGGCGGGTGTGGCGCCCCGAGGGAGGCAGCGGCTACGCGGGCGAGTCGGTCAGCGGGAGCCCGCACTCGGTGCGCATGTCCAGCCAGGTCTGCTCGGCCTCCTCGGCCGTCGCGCCCTCGTAGGGGACGGGGACGCCGCCCTGGATCTGGGCGGGGGCCCAGTCGGACCGGGTCACGCTGCCCTGGTCGAAGGTGAGGGTGAGCACGCCCGTCTCAGCGGTGGGGCCGTCGAAGTTGTAGAAGGCGAAGTTGCTCAGCCCGTAGTGCACGTAGGAGTCGCCCATGAACCCGCCCGGGGACAGTACGTGCGCGTGACCGCCGACGACGGCGGACGCGCCCGCGTCGACCAGCTCCTCGGCGAGGGTGGGCGCGTGCGGGAGCGGGCAGTGCGCACCCTCCAGGCCCCAGTGCAGGAAGACCACCACGTTGTCGTGCTCGGCGGCGGCCTCGGAGACCGCGGTGAGCATCCGCTGCCTCATCTCGTTCTTGGTGGAGGCCATACCGGGTTTGCCCTCGCCCGCCGTCCACTCGGCTATGAGGTGGTCGTCCAGGACGTCGGTGGCACCGAACATGGCGACGCTCTGCCCGTTGACCTCGGCGACGTGGGGCGTGTACGCCTCGTCGACGTCGCGCCCGGCGCCGACCAGCTCGACGGGGGAGGCCTCACCGCTCTCCAGGGTGTCCGTCAGGCCTTCGGTGCCGAAGTCCATGCCGTGGTTGTTGGCGATGGTGGCCACGTCCACACCCGCGGCGTCCAGGGCCTCCAAGGCGCTCGCGGGCGCACGGAACGTGTACGCCTTGCCGGGGGCGGAGGTGCCGCCCTCGGTGATGGCCGTCTCCAGGTTGACCATGGCCAGGTCGGCGGCCGAGAGCTGTTCGGAGATCGGGCCGAGCGCGGTCTGGGGGTCGTTCAGGCGCGGTTCGAGGACGCCGTCGAACATCACGTCGCCGCCGAAGGCGATGCTGAAGGGCTCACCGGCCGGTTCGGGATCCGGGCTGGGAGACGCCGGTGTGGTGGTCTCGTCAGTGGGAGCGGCGGCGCCCTCGTTCTGCTCCGGGACGTCCTCGCCGGAGGAACAGGCGGCGGCGAGCAGGAGGGCCAGGGCCGCTGCGCTGGTCGGGAGGGCCTTGCGTATGCGGGAACGCGAGGATACAGGGTGCATGCATGCTCCAGTAGGGCGGGGGAAACGGGGGGGCATGTCCTGGTGGTGGGACGTGCGTTACACGTTTCCGGTTGGCCGTCGTGACTGGATGGATGCCGGGCGGCATCCCGAGCCGTCACCGGGGATGAACACGGGCGTTCGCAGTGGTCTCAAGAGTGCTGGCACCGGGCTCCGGTGCTGACGGGGGGCGCCGGCTGGGGCGGCCCGTTGGACCAGGGTACGCGCACATGACCAGCGCTTTTGCTGGTCTTGGTGCAAGTGGTGACGCGTGTTGTATCGGTGAACTCCTGTGGTTACGGGGGTTCGCGCACACCTGGGCGGCAGGCAGATCCGGAAGGAGGGCGTTTTCTTGAACCATTCCAGTTTGTGTCCTATGGTGGGCGGCATGGACGACGCCAACGGCCTCCGCTCCGCCGGGTCGTAAGTCACCGACGGGACGCGGGACGGCCGCTGACCGGGCCGGTCCACGCGCCACGGGCCCCGCGGAGCCTGGTTCCCTCCGGGGGCCGACCCCGCTGCGGGGGCATGCAGTGTTTCCCGATTTTTCCTCTGCCACTTGGAAGGTGCGAGCTGTGAGCGTTCCATACAGCACGGACGACGCCGGTATCCCGATGCCGCACGACGGTCTCTCGCAGTCGGTGGGCCCCAACGGCCCACTGCTCATGCAGGACCACTTCCTGCTCCAGAAGATGGCGCACTTCAACCGCGAGCGCGTGCCCGAGCGTGTCGTGCACGCCAAGGGAGGCGGCGCCTTCGGTGAACTCGAGATCACCGAGGACGTCAGCCAGTACACCAAGGCCGACCTGTTCCAGAAGGGCAGGAAGACCCCGCTGCTGCTGCGCTTCTCCACCGTCGCCGGTGAGCTGGGCAGCGCCGACAGTGCCCGCGATCCCCGCGGCTTCGCCCTGAAGTTCTACACCGAGCAGGGCAACTACGACATCGTCGGCAACAACACACCGATCTTCTTCGTCCGCGACCCCTCGAAGTTCTCGGACTTCATCCACTCGCAGAAGCGCCGCGCCGACAACCAGCTGCGCGACAACAACATGCAGTGGGACTTTTGGACCCTCAACCCCGAGTCGGCCCACCAGGTCTCCTTCCTGATGACCGATCGGGGCACTCCCAAGAGCTGGCGCCACGTGCACGGCTTCGGCAGCCACACCTTCATGTGGTACAACGCCGCCGGTGAGAAGTTCTGGGTCAAGTACCACTTCAAGACCGACCAAGGCATCGAGAACCTGACCGCGGGCGAGGCCAAGGCCCTGGAGGCCGAGGACCCGGACGCGCACCGCCGCGACCTGTGGCAGGCCATCGAGCGGGGCGACCACCCGAGCTGGACCGTCAAGGTCCAGATCATGCCCTTCGAGGACGCCGCCGACTACCGGTTCAACCCGTTCGACCTCACCAAGGTGTGGCCGCATGAGGACTACCCGGAGATCACCATCGGCCGATTCGTCCTCAACAAGAACCCGAAGAACTACTTCGCGGAGATCGAGCAGGCCGCCTTCGAGCCCTCCAACCTGGTTCCCGGTATCGCGATGAGCCCGGACAAGATGCTCCAGGGGCGCCTGTTCTCGTACCCCGACACCCATCGCTACCGCATCGGTGCCAACTACCTTCAGCTACCGGTGAACAGCCCGGTGTCGCCGGTCAACAGCTACAACCGCGACGGCGCCATGGCCTTCCACAACGGCGGTGACCCGGTCTACGCGCCCAACACCGCAGGCGGCCCGGTCGCCGACGAGGAGCTGTACAAGGGTTCGGAGTACCACGTCGCCGGTGAGATCGTGCGTTCGGCGTACGAGCTCCACAAGGAGGACGACGACTTCGGCCAGGCCCGCGCCCTGTGGGAGAAGGTCCTGTCCGAGGGCGAGCGCGCCAACATGGTCGCCAACATCGTGGGTCACGCGTCGGCCCCCGAGGTGACCGCCGACATGAGGAAGCGCGTGGTCGAGTACTGGTCCAACATCCACCCGGACCTGGGCGGCGGCGTCGCCCGTGGCCTGGGCGTCCAGCCCTAGGGAGTGTTTTTTAGAAGGCTTTCGGGTCGGTGAGCGGCCGTGCGGGCCATCTCTCGCGAGACTGTGTGCGAAGTTCAGCCTGGTCGTGCTTCACGAGCGCAGAGGCGTGGCGAGAGGCGGCCCGGTGGACGCGGGGGACTGGAGCCGCAGGCTCTCCCCTGAGGGTGGTGGAGGGAGACGGGCGGGACCGAAGTGATGCAAAAAACACGACCTGGGGTTCCGGGACGGGCCCGGGGGCCGCGGCGCGTCGTCGCGGACGCGTCACGGCCCCCGGGAGCCGGTGCAGGCCGGGGCTGAACACCCGCGCCCCAGGAGGGCCGCCAGCTCAGCCGATGTCCAGGACCGCCTTGCCGTGGAGGCGGCGTTCGAGCAGGGCCTGGGCCGCCTCGTCGTAGCGGGTCCACGGGCCGCGCCAGCTGATGCCGGGGTCGAGGCGGCCGGCGGCCACCTCCGCGGCCAGCCAGGTCAGGTCGGCGGAGAAGTCGGTGGCGGGGTCGCCGAACAGGAAGAACGTGCGGATCGACCGGTCGTGCCGTCCTTCGGTGGCCTGTAGGGCCTCGGGCGGGAGGACCGAGTCCGCCCCGGACGACCGGCCCACGTTCACCAGCACGCCACCGGCCCGTACCGCCGCGAAGGCGTCCACCAGCTGCCGGCCGCCGACGTTGTCCAGTACCGCGAACACGGGCCGGTCCACCCTGGCCGGATCGGTGTGTACCTCGTGCGCGCCCAGCGCGCGCAGGCTTTCCTCCTGGGCGGGGTCCCCGCTGATCGCCACGACCTCCGCGCCCGCGCGGGCGGCGAGCTGCACCGCGTAGCGGCCGACACCGCCGGAGGCGCCGGTGATCATCACCCGGCGGCCGAGGATCTGGCCCATGCGGCGCAGCACACGCAGTGCGCTCAGGCCTGCGACCGGAACCGTGCTGACCGCGCCGAGGTCGGTACCGCCCGAGACGACACCGAGCAGGGCGGCCGGGACCGCACGCAGCTCGGCCCAGCCCGCCTCGCCCAGGGTGACCACGGGGGTCCCCACGGCCGGCCCCGACCCGTCGGCCGCCGCCCGGACCACCACGCCCGCCGCGTCCCAGCCGATCACGGTGCCATCCGGCGTACCCGGACCGGTGGCGCCCCTGGCCTCGCCGTAGTTGAGCGAAGCCGCCCCGACCCGGACCAGCGCCTCACCCGGCGCGGGTACCGGGTCCGCCACCTCGGCCAACGAGAGGTGTGCCGGCGCTGTGTGGTCGACGACGAGTGCACGCATGGCCAGGTCTCCTTCGCGCTAATGTGCCACAGTGTGGCATTTGCTCCATTGGAGCATATACCCAAGGGGAGCGAGCTCGCTAGACTGCCGTCGATGACGACCTCCGAACAGCCCGCCACGCTGCGCGAACGCAAGAAGCTGCGCACCCGCCAGGCCCTGGCGGAAAAGGCGACCTCGATCTTCGGCGAGCGCGGTTTCGACGCCACACCGCTCGACGCGCTGCTCGACGAGGTCGAGGTGTCGAGACGGACCTTCTTCCGCAACTTCCGCTCGAAGGAGGACGTCGCGCTCACCGCCGTCAAACAACTCTGGAGCGCCTACCTCGACGTGCTGGACGGGGCCGAGAAGTCCGGGCCGCTCGTCGACGTCTTCCGTGACGCGATGCTGGCCACCCTCGACCGCATGGACGAGGACTGGTACCGGCGCTTTGCGGCCACGCTCAGGCTGATCGAGCGGTCGCCGTCGCTGGACGGACATTCCCTGCGGCACTGTGCGGAGGTCCAGGCGGAGATCGCGCAACGGCTCGGCGACCCGCGCCGCCTCGAACTGCGGCTGCTCCTCGAGTTCTGCGTGGCTACCTGGCGCTGCGCGCTGGACGAGTGGCTGCCCGCCTGCGAGCCGGACGAGTTGGCCGTGTGCGTGCGGCGCGCCTTCGCCACCATGGACGACGGCCTGCGCCTGGAGGCGTGAGCAGCGGTCGTGGGTGCTCCGTGGGGCTTCGACCCGGTCGGAGCCTTCGCTTTCCGTGCCTTGCTCGCATTCCTGACGTAATGGACTTTTCCTGTGTATAAGCAAAATCCGGACAAAGGGGTTAAGGCGCAATAGGAGGGTCGGGAAACGGCTCTACGAAGGTGCTTCGTTGGTTAGTTTTTCTGGTTTACCCGGAAATTTTTTCTTTCGCGTAGTAACCTTGGGTATGCGAATGTGTGCTACGTGTAGTTGATTACAGCGTGCTGAACTGCATGCATGGCTTTACGTGACTGACTTATCGCCCTGTGCATTTATACTGATGCAGAGTATTTTCCGAAAGCGCATGCAGGCCCCTGATGGCTTGCTAGCGTTTCGGTCCGTTGGCGGTTCCGCGGAAGGAACTCCGAGTCGGGCCGCGAATTCACACACGCGGGTCACCCCGCCGTCACACCGTTTTCTCCTGTGGCTGGCCCGCCATGCCCGTGGTCCACGGGTCCGCGTCCACTCCGGTGGCGCGGGCGCCGACTCTGCCATGGCACAGCGCCTCAACCGGCGCGATCCCCAGGCTGTATCCGTGAAAGGTCACATCCGCACATGCGCAACACACTCCGTTACTCCTTCGCCACCGTCATGACCGCCGGGCTGGTCGTCGCCCCCGTCGCGGCGTCCTTCGCCGACACCTCCACCGACGGTTCCGGCGGTATCGGCAGCGGTAACCAGGTCGTGGTGCCCGTGGACATCGAGGCCGACCTGTGCGGCAACTCGCTCGCCGTCCTCGGTATCTCCAAGGCCACATGCACGCAGGTCTCCGAAGTCCTCTACGAGACCAGCGGCAAGGGCGGCGACACCACCACCGACGGCTCCGGCGGTGTGGCCAGCGGCAACCAGCTCGTCGTCCCCGTGGACGCCGCCATCGACGCGTGCGGCAACGCGGCCTCCGTCGGCGGTATCTCCGAAGCCGAGTGCGTCGAGGTGGTCGAGGTCCTGGAGGAGGAGAGCGCCGACGCGCCCAGGACCACCACCGACGGCTCCGGCGGTGTGGCCAGCGGCAACCAGCTCGTCGTCCCCGTGGACGCCGCCATCAACGTCTGCGGCAACTCGGTGGCGATCCTGGGCGGCTCCAGCGCCAAGTGCACCACCATCATCAACATCATCCAGTCCTCCCCCGAGAACGAGGGCGGCGACATCGCCACCGACGGCTCCGGCGGTGTGGCCAGCGGCAACCAGGTCGTGGTCCCGGTCGACGCGGCCGTCGACATCTGCGGCAACGCCGTGTCCGTGCTCGGACTGGCCGAGGCCTCCTGCCTGGAGGTCATCTCCGGGGGTGAGAAGCCCGAGGAGCCCGAGGAGGAGAACCCGGAGGAGCCCGGGGGTGAGAAGCCCGAGGAGCCCGAGGAGGAGAACCCGGAGGAGCCCGGGGGTGAGAAGCCCGAGGAGCCCCGCGAGGAGGACAAGGAGGAGGACGACTCCAGCACCGAGGGCGACGAGCCCGCTCCCGAGCCCCAGGCCGACGAGCAGCTCGCCGTGACCGGTGGCGCCCTGGCCGGTCTGGTCGCCGCCGGGGTCGCCGCTGTCGGCGCCGGCGGCGCGGGCCTGTACTTCGCCCGCAAGCGCAAGGCCGCCGCCGCGGTGAGCGACGAGGAGTAGTACCGGGAAGTCCTTCTCCGGTCCCATGCGGGGCCGCCGGTGGCCGGCGGCCCCGCACACGTGTGCGGAGGTGGCCGCGGCGGTGCTGGGGAAGGGCCGGTGCGGGGCGGCCGTGAACGTCTCATAATCTCGAAGACGTGCTCAAAGTCCTGTTCTCGCAACGCATGCTGGCCTTCCATGCGCTGGTGCTGGTAATCGTGCCCAGCTTCATCTGGCTGGGCTTTTGGCAACTGGACCGGTGGGAGCAGCGCAGCGAGTCGGTCCGCCTCCAGCAGGACAACCTCGCCGCCGCCCCCGCCCCGGTCGCCGAGCTGACGAGCGTCGGCGACGACGTCGACCCCGCTGACCGTTGGCGCACCGTCGAGGCCACCGGTACCTGGGACACGGAGCGCGAGCTCCTGCTGCGCAACCGCGACGGGTCCGGGGGTGTGGGCTTCCACGTGCTGACCCCGCTG
Source organism: Nocardiopsis sp. TRM 82005 (assembly GCF_056312425.1). NCBI lineage: Bacteria > Bacillati > Actinomycetota > Actinomycetes > Streptosporangiales > Nocardiopsidaceae > Nocardiopsis > Nocardiopsis sp. TRM 82005. Next base: position 449,162 of record NZ_JBWDTQ010000005.1, on the reverse strand, counting down.
GTCACCGGGGACGGGCCCGCCGTCCTGGTCAACCGGGGGTGGATCGAACGGGGGGAGACCGCACTCGACCAGCCCGAGGTCCCGCCCGCGCCCGAGGGCACCGTGGAGGTGGCCGGGCGCCTCCACTACTCCGAGACCGAGGAGAACAGCGGGCTGAGCAACCGCGACGGCCTGCCCGAGGGGCAGCTCATGATGGTCGACGTGGACATGATCGCCGAAGGGCTGCCGTATCCGGTCTACGGCGGGTACGTCGAGCTCATCCGACAGGACCCGGTGCCAGATCCCGCACCCGAGCGGGTCGCCCTGCACGAGAAGGACTCGGGCATGAGCCTGTCCTACGCCGTGCAGTGGTGGGTGTTCACCGTCGTGGCCGTCGGCGGGTGGGTCTTCCTCGTCCGCCGTGAGATCGGGGACGCCCGTGAGGCCGCGGCTGAGACGGCCGGAGACGGCGCGGGCTCAGAGGAGGTCGACCGCGTGGAACCGCCTCCGAACACCGGGGAAACGGTCTAGGGTCGGGGCCATGTACGACGAGGACGGCTACCCGGCCCCCGGACGTGTCGAACGCCGTGCGGTGGACGCCCAGGAGAGTGCCCGTGCCGGGCGCATGTGGTGGGACGGCGCCGCCGACGCCTACCAGGCGGAGCACGGCGCCTTCCTCGGCGACGCCGAGTTCGTGTGGTCTCCGGAGGGACTGACCGAGGCTGAGGCGCACCTGCTCGGGGAGCCCGAGAGGCTCCGGGGCTCCCGGATCCTGGAGGTCGGCTGCGGCGCGGGCCAGTGCGGCCGGTGGTTGCGCTCCCAGGGAGTGGACGAGGTGGTGGCCCTCGACCTGTCGTTTCGCCAGCTCCAGCACTCGCGCCGGATCGATGAGCAGACCGGGTACGCGCTGGCCGCCGTGCAGGCTGACGCCCAGCGGCTGCCGTTCGCCGACGCCTCCTTCGACGTGGTGTTCTCGTCCTTCGGGGCGTTTCCCTTCGTCCCCTCCGCGGAAGAGGCCCTGTCCGAGTCCGCACGGGTACTGCGGCCGGGAGGGCGGCTGGTGTTCTCGGTGACGCATCCGATCCGGTGGAGTTTTCCGGACGATCCGAGTGAGCGCGGGCTCATCGTGCACCAGCCCTACTTCGACCGTCGCGCCTACGTGGAGGAGGACGACGACGGCAACGCGATCTACGTGGAGCACCACCACACAGTGGGCGACTGGGTGCGCGGGATCGCTCGCGCGGGCCTGGTGCTGCGGGACATGGCCGAGCCGGAGTGGCCCGAGGGGCTGGACCAGGTGTGGGGCGGCTGGGGACCGGTGCGCGGCCAGATGATCCCCGGCACGGCGATCTTCTCCGCGGACAGGGGGCCGGGCCGGCCCTGAGGGGCGAGGCCCGCCCCCGCCCCGCCGGGACCGTGGCGGAGTACACGCGCCCGGGATCCGGAGCCGCGTACGAGTTCCCTCCGGTTCATGGCAGCGATGGCCCCGTGTCACGGTGCCGGTGCGCCAGAGGAGTTCGGTCGCCGTCCGGTGCCTCGTACCGGCGGGCGGACTCGTCGGCCTGAGCGAGCCTGCGAAGGACGGCCAGGAGAGTGTCGCCGAGAACGGTGTGCACCACCGCGCTCTCCAGGATCTCGTCCGTCTCGGTGATGCTCCCGATGATGTCGAGGTCCACTCGGGCGGTCTGCCTCACGGCGACCACGTAGCCGTCGAGCGCGGTGTCGCTGAGGGGGTGGCCCGCGCGCCGGTAGGCGGCGACCACGGCGGCCAGGTCGGTGAGGGCGCGGCTCCCGACGCGGGCGTGCCAGCCGAGCCGCCTGGCTAGGTCCTCCGTGCGCTCCACGTCCTCGTCGTCCGCGTCTCCGAAATCCTTCGCGGCCGGGGTGAGGTCGTACAGGGTGCGGCCGAGCAGTTCGTGGGTGGTTGGCCCGGGGGTGTCCACACGGGCGAGGACGGCGCGGACGGCGGCGATGGACAGCCCGCCCACGTCGGTCAGGGCGTGCACCAGGCGTAGCCGCCACAGGTGCTCCTCGCCATATCTCGCCTGGTTGCGGCCGGTGCGCTCGCCTCGGGGGAGCAAGCCTTCCCGCAGGTAGTACTTGATCGTCGGCACCGTGGTTCCGGACCGCTCACTCAACTCGGCCATACGCATGGGCCCGTCCCCACCTCGCTCTCTTGCCGGATCCATCTTATTCGGATACTAATGCTATCTATAATAGATAGTTCTGCTATCCAAAAAAGAGGTCCTGCATGAACGCACCCCTCGCCAGAACCGCGACCCGCTCACCAACCCCCTACCAGGACATGCTCGACTGGCACCGCCCCCTCATGGCCACCGCGGCCCTGTGTGTCGTCCTCCTCGCCGTGATCACGGGTGGTCTCGCCCTGGACGACCGTGTCGTGAACGGGGAGGCGGCTTGGACCAAGCCCGCCAAGTTCGCCCTGTCCATCGCGGTCTACAACGTCACCCTGGCCTGGCTGCTGTCCCTGCTCGTCCGCTGGCGGCGCGTCGGCTGGTGGATCGGCGCGTTCGTCTCCGCCATGCTCGTCGGGGAACTCGCCGTGATCGCGCTCCAGGCCGTGCGCGGGGTACCCAGCCACTTCAACGCCGCGACCCCGTTCGACATGGCCGTCTACAACGCCATGGGCGTCATCATCGTCGCGGTGTGGGTGGCCAACCTCGGTATCGGCGCCCTCCTGCTCGGGCAGCGGCTCGGCGACCGCTCCACGGGCCTGGCGGTCCGGAGCGGTATCGCGATCGGGGCCGTGGGGATGGCCCTGGCCTTCCTGATGACCGTTCCCAGCGCGGAGCAGATGGTCGTCCTGCGGGAGGGCGGCGTCGCCGACGCCGTCGGCGCGCACACCGTCGGCCTGTCCGACGGAGGGCCGGGGCTGCCGTTCGTGGGCTGGAGCACCGTCGCGGGCGGCCTTCGCGTGCCGCACTTCGTCGGCCTGCACGGGTTCCAGGTGATGATCCTGCTCGCCCTGGCGCTGGCGTCCCTCGGGAACCGGTATCCGCGCTTGGGATCGGATGCTCTCCGGCTGCGGGTCGTCACCGTGGCCGCTGTCTCCTACACCGCGGTGGTCGGGCTGACCACGTGGCAGGCGCTGCGTGGTCAGTCGGTCGTGCGACCCGACGCCCTCACCCTGGGTGCCGCCGGGGTGCTGGCGGCGGCCACCCTCCTCGGCCTGTGGTGGGCGCTCCGGCGCGGGGGACCGGAGGAGGCGCGAGGCGGGGACGCGGTCCAGGAGCGCACTCCTGAGCGCACCTGACCCGGGTGGGCCGGGGCGCACCCGGAGGTTCAGGGGTGTTCGTCCGGGTACCGACGAACAGGTCCGCCGTGTCGACGACAAGGAGTTCCAGCGTGACCGATGTCCGTGTCCGAGCAGCCCGCCCCGCCGACCACCCGCGCATCGTGGCGGTCTGTGACGAGTGGTGGGAGCGTCCCGTGGCGCACATCCTCCCCCGGCTCTTCCTGGACCACTTCCACTCCACGAGCCTCATCGCCGAGTCGGATGGGGAACTGGCGGGCTTCCTCGTCGGTTTCCCCTCGCCGTCCGTGTCCGAGGAGGCCTACGTGCACTTCGCGGGGGTGGCTCCGGAGCATCGCAGGTCAGGGCTGGCGGGGCGGCTGTACGACCGTTTCACCGAGGGGGCGCGGGGCGAGGGGCGCACGGTGGTCCGGGCGATCACGTCACCGGCCAACGAGCGCTCGGTCGCCTTCCACCGTTCCTACGGATTCGAGGTCACCGGCCCGCACACCGACTACGACGGCCCGGGAGCGGACCGGATGGTCTTCACACTGCGCCTCGGGGAGTGAGGCCCGAGGCGGCGCGGTTCCGTACACCCGGTACGCGGGGCCGCGCCGCGTATGATCCGGGCTACCGGACGCGGAGGAGGCACGATGCGGCTCAAACTCGACCTGCACGACATCTTCAACAAGGGCCGCGACATCGACCGGGCCCTCAACGACATCATGGACGAGGCCGAACGCACGAAGGCCCGGACCGTGGAGATCATCCCCGGCAAGGGGTCCGGTCAGCTCAAGAAGCGGGTCCTGCGCTTCCTCGACCGCAAGGACGTCAAGGCCCGCTACCACCGGGTCGAGAAGGACTCCAAGAACTTCGGCCGCCTTTTTATACATTTTCGCCACTGATGTCCTGTGGGCTCGTGGTTTCTGCCTCGATGGCGCCTGCTGGACATGGCGTAATACCCGTATTACGCTGAGGGTATGGCGAAGGTTCGAATCAGTATCAGCCTTGACCCCGACGCGGCCGAGCGTGTCAGGTCGCACGCGGACCGCGTGGGGATGGACGTGTCGTCCTACCTGGTCAACGCCGCGATCCGTCAGATGGCCGAGGCCGAAGCGGCAGAGGCGGAGTTTGCGGGTGTCGACGCGCTGATCGCCGACGCCGAAGAGCGAGCCGAGCCCTACGGGCCCGTCGACGAGGCAGGCGATGACTCTCTGAGTGCGGATGAGCGCCGTGAGGTGGATGAGGCGATGCGCCTGGTCTACGGTGCCGGAGAAGCCCAGGCCCGGAATCGGGGCGAGGTGGCGTGAGCACCCGTGTACCCGTCTACGACACGGGGATGCTCATCGCTCTGGCGGCGCGCAAGGCCAAGGCGGTCCAGATGCACCGGGGGCTCGCACGGTCCCCGCACCGTCCCGTGGTCCCCGGTCCTGTCCTGGCTCAGGTATGGCGTCCGGATCCGGCGACCGTGCACGCCATGAGCGCGGTCCTGAAGGAGTGCACCGTTCCCCAAGCCCGGTCGTCTCTGGCCGCGTTGCGGCCCACCGGCGCGGGGCAGGCGGGGTGCATCGCGTGTGCGGCCGCTCCGGACATCACCGACTGGCGGCGTATCGGCGCGATCCTGGGTGTGGCGGCCCTCCCGGCGAAGAAGCGCCCGGACGCGGTGGACGCCCTCGTCGCCTGGACGGCCGTGAAGCACCGTAGTGCCGTGGTGTTCACCAGTGATCCGGGGGACATCGCCGCCTACGTGGACGCGATCGGTACCGACGACGTGCACCTGGTCGCGGTATGAGTCCCATGGCTCGGTCTCGCTGTTGACAGAAGTGTGGTCGTTGGAAGAGTCTTGGCCGCCCTTTCATCCATTTTCGTCACTGAGGTGCAGCGATAAGGTGGCCAAGTTGGCGCATGAGCGCTGAATCCGAGGAACTGTCCGTCACGGAGGCCCGTGACCACTTCTCCCAGCGAGTGCACAAGGCGGCCTTCGGTGACGAGATCACCTACGTGACCCGAGGGCGCAAGCGTGAGCGTGTTGCCGCGATCGTTCCGATCGAGCTGGTCGAGGCCTACGAAGAGCTTCTCGACCAGCAGGACGGCCGTGTCGCGCACCAGAGGTTGGAGGAGACCCGGGCAGGCGACGCCGAGGTTGTTTCGGCTGAGGACGTCGCCAGGGAGCTCGGCCTGTGACGGACGGGCAGCCGCGTTCCTACGAGGTGGGCTTCGACAGCCGGGATGGTGGGGGCCGCCGGGCGGTCTGACGCGCACCGGGGCCGGACGTCCACCTCCTGACCCGTGAGGACCGGCCCCGGCCCCGGGGTCGAGGGCCGGGAGGCTCTCACATCGCCCGCGGTGGGCCTACCACCAGGGGTGGTCGGTCCGCAGTGCGGCCCTGCGGGAGTCACGGGCGTCCTCGAACAGGAGGTAGCCGTCGTGCCGCGCCTGGTTCACGGCCCGGTTCACCTGCCAGACGTACCCGCCGCGCCGCGGATACAGCTCCTTGAGGGTCTCCTCGCCGAAGGGGACGTGGGTGCCCTGGAGGACGCAGAACGGGTCGCCGGTGTTGTCGCCGTGGTTGAGCGCCGTGGCGACCTCGTGCTCGGCGGTGCCGTCGAGCAGGAACTCCTCCGTAGCCGTGTTCGCCGAGGTCGGCCTCGATGGCCTCGCCGGCCTCGACCGGGGGTACGCCGGGGCCGTCGGCGGACATGAAGGGATAGGCGTCCCCGGTGACGGGGACCGGGCCGGACACGGTGGCGACGGGTCCGTCAGCGGGCTCCGCCTGAGCGGGTACCGCGCCGGCCAGGACGGAGAGAACGGCCATTCCCGTCGCGGCCACGCCGAAGCGCAGGGGGATTCGAGAGCGCATCCGCATCTATTACCTCTGGTAGCCCAGTGTTGCGGGAATGCTGGGACGGGCGAACCGCCGCGACAAGGAGTCCCGCTCGTCGCCGTCGGCACGGAACGAGTGAATCCACCGATGGGTGCGAACCGTCGGCGGTCCCTGTTCGGAGGGGCACGCCGGGCCCGGAGGTCAGGGTGCGACCAGCTCGGAGGCGGCGAGCGACAGCAGGGCCCGCTCCGAGGGGGACCCCGGTGCGGCGGAGTAGGTGAGCAGCACCTGTCCGGAGTCGGCGGGCAGCACCGTCTTCTCGAAGTTCAGTTCGAGGTCGCCCGCCCAGGGGTGGCGCAGCCGGTGCGTGCCGTGCGGGACCTCCCTGACCTCCCCGGCCTCCCACAGCTTGTCGAAGAGCGCGCTCTCGCGCCGCAGGTCCAGTACCAGCCCGCACAGGTGCGGCTCGTCCGGGGCCTTTCCGGACTCCGCTCGCAGCTTGGCGACGATCTCGTCTCGCATCGTGTCCAGGTCGAGGTGTACGTCGGCCGTCCCAGGACGGAGGAAGACCATTCTCGCCAGGTTCAGGTCCGCCTCCGGCAGGTCGGCCAGTCCCGGCCACAGCCGTCCGGCGAGCCTGTTCCAGGCCAGCAGGTCCAGTGCCTGGCCCAGCACCAGTGCGGGCACCCTGTCCATCGCCTCGATCAGGTGCCGCAGCTCGGGGCGGACGCTCGGACGGGGCGCCTCGGGCGGAGCGCACCGGTTCCGGGCGGACGCCGCGGACGCACCCCCCGTGCGCCGGTTCAGCCGCCCGGCCAGGTTGTGCAGGTAACCGCGTTCGTCGTCGGACATCAGCAGTGCGTCAGCCAGGGCGTCCAGCACACCCGCCGACACCCCGCCGCCCCGCCCCTGTTCGACGCGCGTGTAGTAGTCGACGCTGACCCCGGCGAGCTGGGCGACCTCCTCCCGGCGTAGTCCGTGTACACGGCGTCGGTTCACCCCCTCCGGCAGACCGACCCGCTGAGGGGTGAGAGCGGCGCGTCGGGCCTTCAGGAACAGGCTGATCTCGGCTTCGGAGTGCACCATGCGCACGAGTATCCAACATGGTTCTGGCAGACCCCGGTTGGGAGGGGTCTGGTTGGACCGAGCCGCCTCCGGAAGAGTGCTCGGCGTACGGAACACGAGACAAGGAGTGGAAAGAAATGGAACGGCGCATCCTCGGTGGCACCGGAATCTCCGTCAGTGAGTACGCGCTCGGCACGATGATGCTCGGGGCCTGGGGCAACACGGACCACGAGGACTCGGTCCGCATGGTCCACACGGCCCTGGACGCGGGGATCAACTTCGTGGACACCGCCGACATGTACTCCGACGGCGAGTCCGAGGTGATCGTCGGCAAGGCGCTCAAGGGGCGCCGAGACGACGTCGTCCTGGCGAGCAAGTTCCACAACCCGATGGGCCCGGACGCCAATCACCGGGGCAACTCGCGGCGTTGGATCGTCCGCGCCGTGGAGGACAGCCTCCGGCGCCTGGACACCGAGTGGATCGACCTCTACCAGGTGCACCGTCCCGACCCGGACACCGACATCGACGAGACCCTGTCGGCGCTGTCGGACCTGGTGCGGTCGGGGAAGGTACGGGCCGTCGGGACCTCGGCCTTTCCCGCCGAGGAGATCGTGGAGGCGCAGTGGGCGGCGTCGGCGAGGGGCCACGTCAAGCCCCGCAGCGAGCAGCCGCCCTATTCGCTGCTGGCACGCGGCATCGAGAGGGACGTGCTCCCAACGGCGAGCCGACACGGTATGGGCGTGCTGACGTGGAGCCCTCTGAGCGCGGGTTGGCTGTCCGGCAAGTACGGCGGACCCGACGGAGGCGACCCCGCCTCCGCGCACCGCAGCGCCATGCTGGCGCCGATGTTCGACCCGAAGCTCCCGGGCAACGCGGCGAAGGCGGCCGCGGTGACGGAGCTGAAGAAGGTCGCGGCGGACGCCGGTGTGACGCTGCCCCACCTGGCGACGGCGTTCGTGCGGAGCCATCCGGCGGTGACGTCGGTGATCATCGGACCGCGTACACACGAGCAGCTGGCGGGTCTCCTCGAAGGAGCGGACGTGCGTCTGGAGGACTCGGTGCTCGACAGGATCGACGAAATCGTCCCGCCCGGAACCGACGTCAGCCGGGACATCACCTTCTACGACCCCCCGTCGGTGACCGACAAGCGGCTGCGCCGCAGGTGACGGACGCGCCGTCCGGTCCGGCCGGTGCGGCGTATGAAGCGCGGTGGCCTCGGCGGACGCCCTTCGTGCCATGCTCTGCGGCATGCACGAACGTCAGGAGCGGATCAGGGCCGAGCGCCTGGTCCTCCAGCCTCTCGAGGGCGCGCACTTCGACGCGGTGGTGGACCTGTTCGCTGCTCCGGAGATGAGCGCCTACCTCGGCGCGGACCTCTCGGACCGCTCCCTGGCCCGGACCATGGTCAGGAACCGGCTGGCGTACGCGGGGCCGCCGCGGCTCGGCCACTGGGTCCTCCTGCTCGGCGACGCGGTCGTCGGTCTGGCGCACCTGCGCCCGTCCCGGGAGCTTCCCGGAGAGCTGCCGGAGATCGGCTGGTACCTGGACCCCCGGCACGGGGGCGCGGGCCTGGCGACCGAGGGCGCGCGGGCCCTGCTGCGCCACGGGCTGGACGAGCTCCGGCTCGGCTCCGTCTGGGCGCTGGTCCACGTCGACAACGCTCCCAGCCTCCGCGTGGCCGAGCGCCTGGGGTTCCTCGCCGTGGGCGAGGGGACCCACTACGGCGGTCCGCACCGGGTCCACGTGGCCTTACCCGGGCGCGCCTGAGGGCGACGCGGACACGAGGTGACCGCACCCCGCCGCTCCGGGGCGTGCGCTCTGGACGCCGGCTTCCCGGGGTCCGCCAACAGGAGTTGTGCGAGACTTTGCCGCGCCGATCCCCGGAAGGCCGCCGGTGAGGGAAGGACACCGAAACGGTGTCTACGGAGGAGGGCCGTGATGATCACCACCGACTTCCTAACCGGATCGCCCTGCTGGATCGAGATCGCCTCACCCGAAGTCGAGGCCTCGGCGGCCTTCTACCGTCGACTGTTCGGATGGGAAGCCGTCCCGCCGGTACGCGACAGCGGCGGATACCTGATCCTGCGCCTGGACGGCGCGGGGGTCGGGGGCCTGAGGCCGCTCGTGGGTGAGGGGGAACGTTCCACGTGGACGATCTACTTCTCCGTCCCCGACGCGGAGGAGGCGGTCCACACCGTGGAAAGGCTCGGCGGGTCCCTGCTGGTGGAGCCGTTCGCCGTGTGGGACTTCGGCCGCACGGCGGAGTTCTTCGATCCCCAGGGCGGTCACTTCGGCGTCTGGCAGGCCGTCTCCATTCCCGGGATGGAGGTCGCCGACCAGCCGGGCAGCCTGTGCTGGGCAGAGATGTGGACCCCCGACGGGGAAGGGTCCCGCGAGTTCTACACCGAACTCTTCAAGTGGGGCATCACCGGTTTCGACCTGCCGGACGGGTCCGGGACGTACACGATCCTCACCCCGGCGGGTGAGGGCCAGGACCGCGCGCACGGCGGGCTCATGGCGGTCGACCCCGCCCGTCTGACCGACACCGAAGGGTCCGCGGAGTGGCACCCGGTGTTCGCGGTCGCCGACTGCGACACCGCCGTGGAGACGGTGCGGGAGGAGGGCGGACAGGTGTACATGGGGCCGGAGGACATGCGGGGCGTGGGACGGCTCGCCGTGTGCTCCGACCCCTTCGGAGCCGGGTTCGTCCTGCTACGACCGTCGCCGGAGTGACCTGGCGGGCCACCTCGGCCGTAACGCCGCAGGGAAGCGGCCTCCGCCCCACGGGAGCGGGGCGGAGGCCGGGGCACTACTGCCGTGACACGGCGGACGCGCCGCCGCGCAGCACGTACTTCTGGATCTTGCCGGTGGCCGTCTTCGGGAGCTGTTCCACGAACTCCACCTGGGTGGGAGCCTTGAAGTGGGCAAGGCGGTCCCGGGTGAAGGAGATGAGCTCCTCCTCCGTGACCTCGGCCCCCTCGCGCAGGACCACGGAAGCCTTCGGGGTCTCGCCCCAGCGCTCGTGCGGTACGCCCACGATGGCCGCCTCCAGGACGGACGGGTGCCGCAGCAGCACCCCCTCCACCTCGACGGAGGAGATGTTCTCACCGCCGGAGATGATGACGTCCTTGATCCGGTCCTGGATCTCGACGTACCCGTCCGGATGGGTGACCGCGGCGTCGCCGGTGTGGAACCAGCCGTCGCCCATGGCCTTCTCCGTGGCCTCCGGTTCGTTGTAGTAGCCCTTCATGACCACGTTGCCGCGCACGATGATCTCCCCGACGGTCTCGCCGTCCCAGGGCACCTCGGCGCCGTCGGCGTCCGCCACACGCAGCTCCCCGGAGGTGATCAGCTCGATCCCCTGGCGGGCCTTGACGGCGGCGCGGTCACTCGGCGGCAGGCCGCCGTGCTCGGCGCGGGGCTCGCACACGGTGATGAACGGCGTGGTCTCGGTCAGCCCGTAGACATGGGTGACGGTCCAACCGAAACCGTCCTCCAGACGTTCGATCGTGTCAGCGGCGGGCGAGGCCCCCGCCGTGACCACGTGCACGCCGGGCGGCACCTCGCCGCGCACCTCCCCGGGGGTGTTGGCCATCATGATCAGCACGGTGGGTGCCGCGCACAGCCAGGTGACGTTCTCGGCGCGGATCAGCTCGTACACGTTGGCCTGGTTCATCGCGGGCAGGCACACGTGGGTGGCGGCCGCCGCGGTCACCGTCCACGTGTAGGTCCAGCCGTTGGCGTGAAACATCGGCAGCGTCCACAGGTACCGCTCGCCGACGTCGATCCGCAGGTGGAGCAGGGTGCCCACCGAGTTCATGTAGGCGTTGCGGTGGGTGATCATCACGCCCTTGGGGCGCGCGGTGGTGCCGCTCGTGTAGTTGATGGTCAGCAGGTCGTTCTCAGCGATCTCGGGGCGGGTGAAGTCCGGGTCGGCCTCCGCGACGAGGGCCTCGTAGTCCTCCCACCCCGGGCGCGCGCCCTCCAGGGCGACGAACCGCTCCACGTCCGGCATCCGGTCGCGGACCCCGTCCACGGCGTCGAGCTGGTCGGCGTGCACGCACAGCACCTTCGCGCCGGAGTGGTTGACGATGTAGACGAAGTCGTCCGCCGAGAGCCGGAAGTTGACCGGTACCAGTACCGCGCCGAGCTGTGGCACCGCGTAGAAGGACTCCAGCTGGGCATGGGTGTTGGGGGCGATGTAGGCGACGCGGTCGCCCTTGGCCACCCCCATGCCCTGGAGGGCCGCCGACCAGCGGTCGCAGCGGTCGAAGAACTCCTCGTAGGTCAACCGCAGGTCCCGGTCGACCACCGCTTCGCGCTGCGGGTGCAGTCTGCGCGTGCGGCGGGCGAACTCCAGAGGAGTCAGAGTGAGTTCCATGGTGCCGTGGTGCCTTTCTGCGTCGGCGGAGTCAGGGTTCGGCGGTTGTCAGAGGCCGAACAGCCGGGCGGCGTTGCCGTACAGGACGGCGCGCAGCCAGTCCGCGCCCAGGTCCAGGCCGGTCAGGGCCCGGAGCTGTTCGAGGTAGGGGTAGGGGATGTTCGGGAAGTCCGTGCCGAGCAGGACGCGTTCGGCCACGTCCTTCAGCCGGGGGAGTTCCTCGCCGGGGAAGGGCGCCCAACGCTCGGTGAAGTCGGTGAACACCATCGTGGTGTCCAGGTGGACGCGGTCGTGGCGCTCGACCAGGTCCAGGAACGCGCCGTACTCGGGTGCCCCGGCGTGCGCGATGACGGCGGTGAGGCGGGGGTGCTCGCGCAGGACGCCGGCGAACGGCGCCGGGCCGGTGAAGGGTCCCGCCTCGGGACCCGAGCCGCAGTGGACGACCACGGGCGTGCCCGAGTCGGCGAGGGTCCCCCACACGTCGGAGAGCAGGGGATCGCGCGGGTCGTAGCGCCCGACCTGGAGGTGGGCCTTGAACACGCGGGCGCCCGCGTCGACCTCGGCGGCCACGTAGTCGCGGGCCCCGGGCTCTGGGTAGAAGGTCGCGCTGCGCAGGCAGTCGGGGTTGCGGTCGGCGAAATCGCCCGCCCAGCCGTTGAGCCAGGTGGCCATGCCGGGGCGGTGGGGATAGGACAGGGCGGTGAAGCGCCGGACCCCGAACCCGCGCAGGAGGGCCAGGCGTTCGTCCTCGTCGCCCCGGTAGGTGATCGGCCACGCCCCGCCGAGGGCGTCGAAGTAGTCCCACACCTTGCGCAGCACGTTGGCGGGCATGAAATGCGTGTGCACGTCGATGAGTCCGGGGAGGTCGAGGTCTCGCCAGACCGCGCGGACGGCAGCGGACTCGGACCCGGCGCTGCTTGAGACTCGTGTCACATCGGACACGATACGGGCCGGTCCGGCCTTGGGTCATGGGCGGCCCCGGGTGTAGTCGTGCGGGTGCGGGTGCGGGTGCGGGTGCGGGTGCGGGTGCGGGTGCGGGTGCGGGTGCGGGTGCGGGTGCGGGTGTGAGGGAGCTCCCGGGCGTGGGGCGTGGTGGCCGGGAGCACTCAGAGGGCCAGGAGGAGTACCCCGGTCACGACGATGACGGAGGCCGCGATCCGCACCGGGCCGAATCGCTCCCCGAACAACAGCGTGCCCAGCACCGCGGCGAAGATGATGCTGGTCTCGCGCAGCGCGGCGATGCCCGCGACCGCGCCGGTCAGCTGCGCCCACAACACCAGCCCGTAGGCGCCCGCGCTGACCGCGCCGCCGAGGAGCCCGAACTTCCAGATCGGTTTGAGCTGGCCGGGGAGCGCGCTGCGGCGGGTGAGTACCGCCACCAGAAAGAACACCGGCCCTTGGAGGGCCATGATCCATGCGATGTAGCCCAGCGGGTCCTGGGTGAGACGGACCCCGTAGGCGTCGACCACGGTGTAGGTGGCGATCCCCAGTCCAGTGGCGAGGGCTGCCAGCAGCGATGGCAGCTGTGCCCGGGAGGGGCGTCCGCCCGCGAACACCAGGGTCATGAGTCCTGCGGAGACGACCAGGACCCCGGCCAGATGGGACGGGGGCATCGACTCGCCGAGGAACGCGACGCCGACCAGGGCGACCACCCATGGCGCGGTGCCCCGCGCCAGCGGGTAGACCTGGCCGAACTCGCCGGTCCGGTAGGAGAGCATCAGCAGGGTCATGTACAGCAGGTGCGTGACCAGCGAGGCGAGCAGCACCGGCCAGGCCTCGCGGGGCGGTGGGCCCACGACCGCGAGCACGGGCAGGGCGGTGAGCATGCCGCCGAGGCCGATCAGGGCGAACCCGAGCAGGCGGTCGGTGATGGAGTGGGCGATCGCGTTCCAGCCCGCGTGCAGCAGCGCGGCGACCAGGACCGCGGCCACGACGGACGCGGTCACGGGGCGACACCGGGGAGTCGTGGGGACGTCCGGCAGGGGCGGATACAGGGGCGGGGGCGGAAGCGGATGCGGGGCAGGAGCGCGGCCGGGAACGTCCCGGCGGAGGGGTGTGAGGGCATCCGACAAGGTTAGGCCTGCGTCCACAGGGCGGGAAAGCAGGGTGGGACCGCGTTGGCGGGGGCAGACCCGTAACGGGGAACGTGTTCCACGGCGCGGAGGACGAGCGCCCCCAACAACAGCATGACCCGCTGGTCCTCTGTCCACCACCCCGGTGCCCCGCCTGGGGACAACCTTCCCCCATGGCCGTCCCGCCCCGCGAACACCCTTCGCGGCACCCCCAACTTGCCCTGCGGTCACCCTGCTGCGGACACCCTTCCTACGGACGACACGGACGACGGACGAGCCCGGCCGTCCCCGTCCGCCGGGACCGCCGCCCCCGGACCCCTCCCACGGTGGCAGACCACCCGTGTGAAACGCATGCCGAAGTCGTGCAAAACGCACTTGAGCTGGTAAAACACCATGCTTTAGGTTGACTGGGACCCTTCCCCCAAGCGGAGGAGAATCCTCCCTCATGCGTGTGACCCCTGCCTGGCTCGGATGGCGTTCGGTACGCCACCGGCCCGGCTCGTTCCTGGGCGCAGCGGTCGTGCTGACGATCGCCACCGCTCTCGTGAGCGGCCTCGTCTTCGTCTACTTCTCCGCCGAACACCAGGTCCCCACGGTCGAGCGCTTCGATGGGACCCCTCTCGTCGTGGTGCCCGACCAGCCGGGCGGCTTCGGAGTCCCCCTGGAGACGGCCGACCGGATCGAGCAGCTCCCGGAGGTCGCCGAAGTCATCTCCGATATCACCTTCCCGGCATCGGTCGTCGGCCCTGAGGGAAGTGCGCTGCGCGTTCCTGGCACCGAGAACTCCTTCGGACACGGTTGGGGCAGCGCGTCGCTCACCCCCTTCGTAGTGGCCGAGGGGCGGGAGCCGGGTCCCGGGGACGTGGTGGTCGACCGTCAGCTGGCCGAGGAGGCCGGTCTCACGGTCGGCGGGAGCGTCGAGCTGTTGGTGTTCGGCCAGGTCGGGGAGTACCGGGTATCCGGCATCGCCGACACCGGGGCTGCGTGGCACTATCAGTCCGCCCTCTTCTTCGAGGACGCTCACGCCGTGGACCTGTGGGGACGTGGTGACGCTCACGCCGATGTCCTGGGTATTCGGCCAGCGGACGGGGTGACCGCGACCGAGGCCCGGGAGGCCGTCGCCGTGCTGCTTCCCGCACCCCACGTCGCCCTGTCGGGTGCCGACCGCGGACTGGCGGAGGGCAACGTCGACCCACGAACCGACCGGGCCGTCGCCCTTTCCACGAGTACGTTCGTGATCGCGATCGCGGTCGTCGCCAGCGGGGTGGTCGCGGGTGCGATCGGCCTGTCCGTGCGCTCGCGCGGCCGGGAGATCGCCGTACTGCGCGCGGTGGCGGCCACCCCCGGCCAGGTCCGCCTCATGATGGCTGGTGAGGCCGCGGTGCTGTCGGCTGTCGCCCTGTTCGCGGGACTACCGCTGGGCGGGGCCCTCGCCGGGTGGCTGGCCTCTGGCGGCCTGGGACTGGAGACCGGGCTCAGCGCCGCCTTCCAAGTCCACCGCCCGGTGGCGGCCGTACTCCTGTCGGCGGGACTCGTGGTCGTCTCAGCTCAGGTCGCAGCGCTGCTCGCGGCCAGATACGCCCTGCGGGTCCGGCCCTCGGACGCGTTCGCGGAAGCCGTCACCGAGGGCGCACGGCCGCACCGCTGGCGGACCGGCTCGGGAACAGCTCTGCTGGCTATGGTGTGCGCGGGCTGTCTGATCCTGTCCAGGGCCGGTCTTGAGGGAACACGAGGTGAGGCCGTCGCCTTCGCCCTGGTGCTGTCCGCGGTGGTCGGTGCGGGGATGGTCGCCCCCGGAGCGCTCGGCGCGGCCTCAGCATGGGCCCGCGCGCTTGTACGCCGTCTCCGGCCGGGGAAAGCCGGTCTGGCCACCGCTAACGTGTCCTTCCACCACCGCCGGTTCGCGGGCGCCGTAGGCGCTTTCCTGATGGGAACGACGATGGTCGGCGCGTTCCTGGGCGGTCAGTCCTACCTCAACTGGCTGGCGGCCGAACGCGCCGTCGATCACTTCTCGTCCGATCTTGCGGTCGTGGCGGGGCCACGGGACGTTTTCGACGGTCGTGCTCTGGAGGAGGCTCGGAAGACTCGGGGGGTCATGGCGGCGACGGCCTCACAGACGGTGCCCGTCGCGTTCACGGCACGGGGCGCGGAGCCCGAGGAATCGACGCTCACGGTCCTGGACGGCGACGCAGCGGATGTGGTCGACCTCGGAATCGTGGAGGGCTGCCTCGACCTCGGTGACGCGGGCACGGTCGCCGTCCTGACCTACGTGGCCGAGGCGCACGGCATCGGTGTGGGGGACCGACTCACCGTGACCGGCCCTGGCGGGGAAAAGGAGCTCCTGGTCACGGGAACCTACCAGGGAGGATATCTGGGGCGCTCGATGGCGGTCGGCCGTGCCGCGGCAGAACACCTGGGAATCGCCCCGGGGCGCTACGGCGAGATCCATCTGACCGTGGAGCCGTCGTTGGGGTCCGAGGCCGTCCGCGAGGCCGTGCCCCTGGCCGGAGCCGTGCGTGACCGGGACAGCATCCGTGCGTCCGCGGCCGAGGAGTGGGCGGAGCAGAACAGGCCCATGACCAGCATGGTCGTCATGGTGGGGGCATTCCTGGCCTTGGGCGCGGCCAACGCCGTCAGCATCGCCCAGTTCGATCGGGGACGTGAGTTCGCGGGGATGCGGATGCTGGGCTTCGGCTGGCCACGTATCCACACGATGGTCGCGGGCGAGGTGGCCCTGACGGTCGGACTGCTGTTCTCGGTGGCAGCCGCGGTGACCCTCGGGGTGACCGCACCGCTGGGATGGGGGCACGGCGGCCACGAAATGCTTTTGACCACCTTCCCCGGCGGTCCTCTGCTCGCGCTGGGAGCCGGAACTCTGGTGTTGTCGGTGGCGGGCGCCCAGCTCGCGGTACGCGCGGTGCGCAGGAACGAGGACGGGGATGAGTGACGTGACACGCTTCGGAAGGCGAGGGACGGTGCGGCGGGACGTGGACGGCGGTCCGGCGATACGGCTGGAGGCGCTGTGGAGGGTGTACGGGGCTGATCCGGCCGAGGTGGTGGCTCTGCGGGATGTCACGGTTGGGTTCGGGGCGGCTGAGTTCACCGCGATCATGGGACCGTCGGGATCGGGTAAGACCACGCTGCTCCAGTGCGCGGCGGGCCTGGCCTCCCCGACCCGGGGAACCGTGTCCTTCGGCGGGACCGACATCGCCGGGATGCGGGAGCGCGACCTGGCGGTGCTGCGTAGACGACGGATGGGGTTCGTGTTCCAGTCGTTCAACCTGCTGCCGTCTCTGACCGGCAGAGAGAACGTGGTGCTCCCACTCCAGCTGGCGGGGCGCGGGGTGGACGCCGCGTGGGTGGACAGTGTTCTGGACCGGACCGGTGTCCGCGAGCATGCGGACCGGTTTCCGCACGAGCTCTCCGGCGGGCAGCAGCAGCGAATGGCGATCTGTCGGGCGCTTGTCGCACGACCCGAGGTCGTGTTCGCCGACGAGCCGACCGGTGCCCTGGACAGCCGCACCGGCGAGGACGTCCTCGGGCTGCTGCGTGACGCGGTGGACGAGCTGGGCCAGACGGTGATCATGGTGACGCACGAACCGCTCGCCGCCGCGCACGCCGATCGGGTGTTGTTCTTGCGCGACGGCCGGATCGCCGGGTCCCTGGAGCGGCCCACCGTCGAGTCGATCACCGAGCGCCTGGCACGGGCGGTCCGGTGATGGCCCGCAGGGGTCAGATCCAGCCGTTGCCGGTGGCGATCCGAAACGCGTCGGCCCGGTTGCGCGCCCCGAGCTTGTCCGTGCACGAGCGCAGGTGGTTGCGGACCGTACCCTCCGCCAGAGACAGCGTGCTGGCGATCACCGAGGGCGGTTCCCCGTCGGCGGCCCTACGCAGGATCTCCGACTCCCGCACGGTGAGCGGACTGGCTCCGTGGCTGAGGGCGTCGGTGACCACGTCCGGGTCCAGGACCCGCCCACCGGCATGGACGCGCCGAACCGCGTCGGCCAGCCGGTCCGGGGAGGCGTCCTTGGCGATGAATCCGAGCGCGCCCGCAGACACCGCCCGCCGCAGGTTGGCCGGGGTGGCGTAGCTGGTGACGAACACTGTGCGGCAGTCGGGCAGAGCCTCGGAGAGGCGTTCTGCGGCATCGAACCCGCTGATGCCGGGCAGCCGGACGTCCAGGACCGCCACGTCCGGCCGTGCTCCCAGGGCGCGATCGACGACGTCCTCGCCGCGGGCGCACTCGGCCACGACCGTGATGTCCGCGTTGAGGGAGAGGACCTGGACCAGGGCCTCGCGGAGGATCACCATGTCTTCGGCCAGGAGTACACGAATCACACCCGGTTTATACCAGTGCCGCCCTTTCCGTGGTTCCGTCCGTGGTGTGTGGTCGCGCTGGCGGGGTCCCCTCCGCACGGTCAGCGCCGGTCTCTCGGCAGTACCGATGACGCGCGGCGCTTGCTGGTTCACGGGGTCGGTATCCGCCGCCGCGCTGGCGGAGGCGAGGGTACGCCCCGTATCTCGGAACCGAGATGCTCCGGGACCCGTGGCGGCGCCGTCCCTCCGGGAGGAGGTGGGTGATGGGTGCGCCGACGCGTGACCCGGACGAAGCCAGGGTGCGCGGGCTTGCGTCCCTGGTCCCCGTGGCCGCTCTGCTCCTGGTGACCGGTTGCGCGCTGCTGGCCGCCACGACTGGGGACCGCACCCCCACCGTTCCGGTACGGGTGTCGTGCATCGGGTTCATGGTGGTCGCGGTGGTCTTCGGTGCGCAGGCCTACGGCGCGGCACTGTCGCGCCGATCGTCCGTACGGTGTTGGCTCCTGGGAAGCCAGACGGTACTGACAGTTCTTCTGCTGCTGGCGGACGGGTGGCTGTGGCATGGGACGACCGGTCTGCTGGCCGGTGCCGTGTTGGCCGCGCTGAGGCCCGGACTGGGGGTTCCGGTCGCGGTGGCGCTCACCGTGTCGGTGCCCGTGGCGTCGGTACCGCTGTTGCTGTCACCGGAGCAGTTGGCGCACTGGCTGACTTGCCACACGGGGATCGGGTTGGGTGTCTGGGCCCTGGTGCGGCTGGTGTCACTGGTTCGGCTTCAGTGGCGGGGGAGACGGGAGGCGGTGCAGAACGCCCGTGAACACGAGCGCGCCCAGATCGCCACCGGTCTGCACGACGTCCTGGGAAGGACGCTGGTGGCGATCACGCTCAAGGGCGAGGTGGTGCACGGTCTGGTGGAACGGGCCAGCCAGGAGGGGGCGAGGACGGCGGACTTCGGAGGGGACGTGCGGCCCGCGCCGGGATCGGAGGAAAAGGCCGCAGCTGTGATGGAAGCGGACCTTGAGCCGTGGTCGGAGTTGCGGCGGCAGACGCGAGGGCTGGTTGATCTGGTGCGGGACACGCGCGCCGACATACGGTCGGTGGTCGCGTCGTCGTGGAGCACGACGCTCGTGGAGGAGGTGGCTCTGGCGCGCGCGGTCCTGGGCGACGCGTCCGTGGACCTGGTCGCCGACGTCCGTGCCGATGAGGTCCCACCGGGGGCGGAGTGGGTGCTGGCGGCGGCACTGCGTGAGGCGGTGACCAACGTGCTGGTGCACAGCGGGGCCGCTCAGGTGCGGATGTCGGTGGGTGCGGTGGACGAGCACGTGGTGCTGCGTGTGGCCAACGACGGTGCTGACCCCGCAGGGGTGCCCGTGGTGTACGGAACGGGCCTGCGGGGAGTGGCAGCGCGCTGTTTCTCGGTGGGTGGCCGGGCCGGCACGAAGCTGGATCCGGAGGGGTGGTTCGTCCTGACCTGCCGGGTCCCGGTGGAGTAGGAGGACGTGACCGTCTCCTGAGGCGTTCGGGCACGTGTTCCACGCCGTGCCTCCCCTCGCGGAGACCCTTCCTGCGGACGACACGGACGACGGAGGGGCCCGGCCGTCCCCCGTCAGCCGAGACCGCCGCCCCCGGGGCTCACTCCCCGGCGGGTGCGGGCGTTGGCCGGGGAGATGCGGTGGTTGTGCAGGTGCTCGTAGACGATCGACGCGCGCACGTCGGCGACCTCGGGGCGCTCGGTCAGCTTGTCGATGACGAACGCGTACAGGCTGTTGTTGTCGGGCAGCGCCACGTGGATGAGGAAGTCCTCGCTGCCCGAGGTCACGAACACCGACAGGGTGTCGGGCAGGGAGCGCACCCAGTCGCGGAAGGCCTCGATGTTGTGCCGCGAGGGCTTCACCACGCTCACGGTGATGAGCGCCTGGACCGGGCGACCGATCTTCTCCAGGTCCACGTCCAGGAGTGAGCCCCGAATCACACCCTTTTCCCGCAGCGCACGGGTCCGATCCAGGGTCGTGGTGGGCGATGCGCCGACCGCTGCGGCCACATCGCGGTTGGTTTTCCGTGCGTCTGACTGGAGTTCGGCCAGAATCGCCGTATCAAGCTCGTCAAGATCAGGCATATAGCCATACTACCCGTATAAAGTACGGAATGTTGTGTATCAAGCCGGTGTATGCATAACATTTAAGGGAAAAGGCCGTATTTGGCTCGCCTGGAAGCGATCCTTCCGAGGCAGGCAGCGCCGCCCCGCCGTTCGGCCCCGCTCCGGTGCGAAGACGCACCACCGCAGAACACAAGGGACGTCCTTGCCATGAGACTTTCCCCTGTCGCGGCCGCCACCGACCGACCGTCGGTCCGCCCGCACCTCAGGGGCCGCACCCTGGCCCTGGCCGCCGTCGTCTGCGCGGCCCTGAACCTGCGCCTGGTGGTCACCTCCCTGTCGCCCCTGCTGACCACGGTCGGAGGGGAGTTCGGGTTCACCGCCACCGTCGTCGGTGTCTTCGGCACCCTGCCACTGGTCGCCTTCGCCGTCTTCGGCCTGGTCACACCCGTGGTCATGCGCCGCTTGGGCGCCGAGTCCACCGCCGTGCTCAGCATGCTCCTGGCCGGCGTCGGCCAGGCCCTGCGTGCCTTCGCCCCCGACACCGGCACCCTGCTGGTGCTCACCGGTGTCGCCCTCACCGGCGCGGCGCTCGGCAACGTCGTGATCCCGCCGCTGATCAAGCAGTACTTCCCCGACCGGCTGGCCTCTCTGAGCACCATCCAGATGGTCGCCATCCACGTGGGCGCGCTGTTCCCGCCGCTGGTCGCGGTGCCCCTCGCCGAGACCGCGGGGTGGCGCTTCGCCCTGGGCTGCTGGTCGGTCATCGCTCTGGTCGCCGCCCTGCTGTGGACACTCCAGCGCGGGCGTCCGCACCCGGGGGCCGCCGTCTCCCCGACCGGCGGTCCCGCCCTGGCCCGCCCGATCTGGCGGATCGGCATGGCCTGGCGGATGGCCCTGCTCTTCGGCATGGTCACCTGGAACGTCTTCACGCTGTTCACCTGGCTGCCCACCCTGATCACCGACGCCGGGCACAGCCCGGCCATGGCCGGGAGCATGGTCTCCCTGATGGTCGGCACCAGCCTGCTGTTCGGTCTGGTGGCACCCACGGTCACGCTGCGGTCCGCGAACACCTTCCCGATCGTGGCGCTCGGCCTGGCCGGGTACGCGGTCGGCTACGCGGGCATCGCCCTGGCTCCCCAGCTGACGCCGCTGTGGGTGGTCGCCCTGGGGCTGGGCACCAGCCTGTTCGTGGTGACCATGACGATGATCAACGCGCGCAGCGCCACCCCGCGGGGCGCGGCCGCACTGTCCGGGTTCGTCCAGGGAGCCGGCAGCGGCCTCGCGTTGGGCGGACCGCTGCTGTTCGGCCTGCTCAGCGAGCTGACCGGGGGCTGGGCCGCTTCATACGTCCTGGTGGCCGGCGGTTCGTTGGCGGTCGCCTTCGTCGTGGCCTACGTCGAGCGCATCCCGTGGAGCATCGAGGCCGCGGCGGCGGGGGAGCGGGATCACGGGAACGCCGTCGCGGTGGCGGCAAGGTAGCCGGCCGCCCCTGCCGTCTCCGGCAGGCCCGGGACCTGCGGTCCCTTCCGGGCCCGCGCTTCCCGTGCCCCCTTCCGGGTTCGAAGAACACAAGGAGCATTCGCGCTGGTGAGCGGCAGATCCTCGTCGGGCCCGAACGGGGCGGTAGAGTAGCCCTGTTCTGGTACACGAAGAGGCCCCGGTTTGGTCACCGGGGCCTCTCGTCGTGCGGCACCTAGGAGTGGGGCAGCGCCCTCAAGGCTGCGACCCACTCAGGGCCGGTGAACATGAGGTGCCCGGCCTCGCGGTTCTTGGTGTCGCGTACAGCGGCGCCGCTGGGTGCCTCGGCAACCTCAACACAGTCGTTCGCGGTCGCACTGTAGGACGACTTGTGAAAGGTCAGCTGCTGGTTCTGGTACACGGTGGTTTCCTACTCGTGCTTCTTGATGATCTGACGCATACGGTCAGCACTCGCATCAGGGTGGAGTGCCATCACCCGGATCTCATCCCACGCATCCCGGTGGACTTGGACCTCTTCGGTCTCCTCCAGGTAGAGGCCGTCGGTGCGAGTCTCGATGTAGGCGATGGAGGGATCCAGGGGGTTTGCGAAATCCAGGATGGTGAAGCTGCCCGCGATGCCGGGGTGGAGACCCACCTCCATCGGGAGCAGCTGGATCTTGATGTGGTCGGCGGTCTCGATGAGGTGGATGAGCTTCGCGATCTGGTCCCGCATCACCTGGGTGTTGCCAGCAGGGCGTAGCAGCACGCTCTCATCTAGCACGCACCACAGCTTCGGCGGGTCGTCCTGGTCGAGTACCTCCTGCCGTACCAGCCGGGCTTGCACGACGCGGTCGATGGTCTCCGGTGCTCGGGAGCGGCCGATCCGTGTCGACGCCGCGGCGTACTCGGGGGTTTGGAGCAGGCCGTGTACCACCATGGTCTGGTAGGTCGACACTGCGGATGCTTCAGCTTCGAAGCCGACGTAGGCGTCGGTGAACACGTCGCCGTAGCGGGTCCACCATCCCTTTTCACGGGACTGGCGGGCGAGCAGGACCAGGCCCTCGGTGACTTCTGGGGGTGCCTTGTAGAGGTTGGCCAGGGCTCGGATGATCACCGGGTCAGGCCTTTTCCACTTGTTCAGCTCCATATTGGTGAGCCGACCGCGTGACCAGCCGAGTTTGTCGCCGACCTGCTCGGCGGTCATCTTCGACGCTTCGCGCAAACGTCTCAATTCGGCCGAGAGGCGGCGGCGCCGGATCGTGGGGCTGTAGCGGTCCGTCACAGCGCGCGCTCCCTTGCTCTTCCTGGTCTTTCGTCGGTCTGCCCCGATGGTAGATCACCCCTTTCGCGAAACTTTTGAGGCCAGGATCTCATCAATCCGAAGATTTGTATTGAAAGTTTGCTGGCTGAGGGTCACTATGGGTGCACCAGAACTCACGCGGGCTGACCACCCGCACCTGACGAAGGAGTCGCCCCGTGCGATACCTGGCTCTGATCGCATCGGCGCTGTGGCTGATAGCCCGCGCTGTCGCCCACCACACCCGCCTGGCCGCCCGGCGTCGCGGGCACCGTGTGCGCCGCTACGCTGCCCGACCGCTCCCCGCCCGCCGGTCGGTGGTGACCGGCCCCGTCCCGCTCGTCACCCCGAGGATGGCGTCCGGCGTCGCCGCCCCGCCCCTGCCGGTCCCTCGGCCGCGCCCGTGGCGGACTGTCCCGACACCCGTGCCGGTGGACGTGCTCAGCCCCGACCGGGTCCGGGCCGCCCGGTCCCGTCGCGGCGTCGCCGTCCTGGTGGAGGCCGTTCGGCAGCGTCAGGCAGTGGCCGCATGAGGCGCCGCGAGGCGTGCGGCGACGAGAGCCGCGACACCCAGGGATGCGCTCGCGTGTGCTTCCTCCCCGGTGGCCACGACGGCCCTCACACGGACGCCTACGGGTACCGGTGGCAGCCGTGGCAGGTGGTCCTGGCCCGCCTACGGAAGCGGTGGGAGGCCACCCACTACGTGAGTTTCACCGGCCACATGTGGTTGGCCACCGCACGGGAGGCCGGGGCGCCGTGGCAGACCCACGCGGAGCCCACCCCCGAGCAGCTGGAGGCCAGCCTCCGCGCCCGTGACAGCGGGCGTCTGCCCGCGATACCTGAGATGAGGACCCCGCCATGTCCGGCGACCCCACCGACGACGACGCCCAGGACCCCGAGGAAGGGCTTGGGGGTGCCATGGGGACCGAGGTCCCGATCCTAGGCGGAGTTTTCTGGACGCACCCCGACGACGAGTAGCCCCCTGTGTGCTCGGCCGTGGCCCCGCCGAACACACGGGACCCACCCCCAGGGAGGGCCTCCGTGCCTGAGATTGCGACAACCCGTCGTGACCTGCCCGAACGTACTCGGCCAGTAGCCGCGGCCGAGTACTTTGGTCGCATGCCCGACGACCGCCCGCCGCTCCGTATCGGTAGCCGCTCCTCTCCGCTGGCCATGGCCCAGGCCCGCCAGGTGCAGGCTCTGATCGTTCAGGCCGTGCCCGACCTGCCGACCGCGATCGTGCCCATCACGACCGCAGGCGACAAATGGCGCGGGGATTTGAGCGTGCTGGGTGGTAAGGGCGCCTTCATGAAGGAGCTCGACCGTGCGCTCGCCCTCGGCGAGACCGACATGTCCGTGCACTGCATGAAGGACGTTCCGGGGGACGTTCCGCGTCCGGACGGGTTCACCTGGTCGGCGTACCTGCCGAGGGAGGACCCCCGCGACTGCCTTCTCCTCCCGACCACAGCGTCGGCGAAGTCCCTCGCTGACCTATCACCGGGCGCCCGCGTCGGCACCTCCGCGGTACGGCGCCGGGCCCAGCTCGGCCAGCACTACCCGCACCTGAAGACCGAGTACTTCCGGGGCAACATCAACTCGCGGATCGCCCGGTTGGACGAGGGCGAGTTCGACGCCGCGGTACTCGCCTACGCGGGACTCCAACGGACGGAGCTCGCGTACCGCGCCGTCGAACTCCTCCCCCTGGACATGATGTGTCCGGCGGTCGGCGCGTCCGTGCTCGGTCTGGAGTGCCGGGAGCCGGACCACGGCGTCGACGAGCTGTTGCAGGAGCTTGACGACGCTGAGACGCGGGTGCACATCACGGCCGAGCGGACCATGCTCGGCGCGCTCCGTGGCCACTGCAACAGTCCGATCGCTGGGCACGCGACCACCACCCCCGACGGGCAGATCTCGCTGCACGGGAAGGTGTTCACCCGCGACGGGTCGGACTGGGTGTACGCCCAGGAATGGGACGTCCCGGAGCGTGCGGTCGAGCTCGGCGCCTACGTCGGCGCGACCCTCCTCCGTAAAGGCGGGCGCGACCTGATCGACGGGATCCCGCGCTAGAGCCCGGACACGACGAACCCCCTCCGGCCCCCAGCGGCTCCGGACCCACCCGCCCGGCCCCGACCCCTCCCCGGGGCGGGGCCGTGACCGAACCCGGCCATGTCCTCCTCCGACGCCGCGGCGGCTCCCCCGGCCCCGCCCGTCGTCGTCCCTGGTAGCCGCTTTCCTCTCCCGTGGCACCCACTGTCCCCATCCGCAACGGCATGCCCGTGGGCCCCCGTCTCCCGGATACGGTTGGCGCCGGCCCTATCCCGCGTATTCGCTGCTCATCTGGGGTGGAAGGCTCCGTGAGGCAGTCGAGGCCGTCCTGCTCCCACTCCGGAGAGAGCAACCGCCTACACCACTCACAGAGCGTTTTTTCCAGATAATCCCGTCGTACGAGGCGCAGAACCACCAAAGCTTCGTCAATATGGGCGATGAGCGCATAATGACGACATGAGAACCACACCCCTCGACAGGCCCCCCACCCGGGTCTGCGGACGGGTCAACCGGTCGCGATGACGGCGCCGCCGCACCACTCACCACATCCCGCAGGGCAGGCACTGCCGATCGACGGCGCGGAGCAGTTCGTCCCCCTCATCCGCAACCGCGACTTCCAGCTTCTCTGGACCAGCCGGTTCCTCGCCGGGCTCGGCAAGGAGAGCGGTGAGGTCGCCTACCCCCTCCTCGCGCTCCTGCTCGTGGGATCAGCCACGCAGGCGGGCGCCATCG
Organism: Nocardiopsis sp. TRM 82005; assembly: GCF_056312425.1. Lineage (NCBI taxonomy): Bacteria > Bacillati > Actinomycetota > Actinomycetes > Streptosporangiales > Nocardiopsidaceae > Nocardiopsis > Nocardiopsis sp. TRM 82005. Next base: position 423,643 of record NZ_JBWDTQ010000005.1, on the reverse strand, counting down.
GGGCCGCCCAGGTCGCCACCGCGATGATCGCCGCCGTCATCGGCGGCTCGCTCGCCGACCGGTCCGACCGCAGAACCGTCCTGCTGTGCTGCGATCTCGGACGCCTCGCGCTGCTCGCCCTCTTCACCGTCCTCCTGGTCACCGAGAACGTCACACTCCCCCTCCTCACGGGCGTCGCGGTCGGCTCCGCGGCGATGATGGGCGTCTCCAACCCCGTCGCGATGGCCTCCATCAAGCAGCTGGTCCCCGCCCCGCAGGTGGCCGAGGCCGCCGCGCAGAACCAGATCCGCTTCTTCACCACCACAGCCCTCGGAGCGCCCGTAGCCGGATCCCTCTTCAGCCTGGGCAGGGCCTTCCCCTTCGCCGCTGAGGCCCTCAGCTACCTGGTGTCGGCGGTGCTGGTGCTGTCCATCCGCCGTCCCATGCAGGCCCACCAGCGCGAAGCTCCGGACCAGTGGACCCTGCGAGGCACGGTCAGCGGGTTCACCGTGCTGGCCAGGAACCCGATCCTGCGCCCGATGATCCTGTGGATCGTCGGATTCAACCTCACCTTCACCCAGACGGGCGCCGCTCTGGCCCTCATCGCGACCGCCGAGAGCCAGGGCGCCAGCCACTTCCAGATCGGGCTGACCGTATCCCTGGCCGGAACCGGCGGCCTGGTCGGTGCCCTGTTCGCCGGGGCGGTCGTCAAGTGGGTGCGCCCGTCGACCACCTTCCTCGCCGCAGCCTGGTCGGCCCCCGTGTGCGCGCTGGCGCTGCTGGCCGCGCCCAACGTGATGACGCTCGGGGTGCTGGTGGGCTGCGTGTTCTCCATCGTGCCGTGTGTGAACGCGGTGTTCCACGGCTACGTCGCCGCGTCGGTCACCGACGGCTACCAGGGGCGCGTGCTGGGCGCGGTCACGTTCATGGCACTGGTCTCCCAGCCGATCGGCATCCTCGGGATCGGGGTGATCTTCGACCTGGCCGGGCCCACCTGGGTCTTCCTGACGATGGCACTGGTCTCAGCGCTCGCCGCCCTGTTCAGCCTCTCGCCGGTCATGCGGAACCTGCCCCGCCCGGAGGACGTGTCCGTGGCCTGACCCCGGCCCCGCCCCGCGCAGGGGCCGGAACCAGGCCACGGACGGCGGGCCGGCCCCGGTGGGGCCGACGTCAGCCGTCGATCGCCATCGCCATCAGCGGGTCAGAGGTGGGCTGTTCGGAGCCGCCCTCGGGCTCGACGGTGACGGCCACACCCTCGGTCGCCTCGTCCTCGGGACGGCCAGCTCCGCGACGCCCAGTGAGGCGGTCACGGTGAGTAGCCCCACGGCTGATCCGACGACGCACCGCCGCCTGTCGCGTGGCGGGGTGTTCCCGCGTGTCCTGGTGCCCACGTCGGGTATTCGGGGCTGGCGCCGAGGCGGATGGGTGCCTTCGGAGTATTTTCTCGGAAGGTTCGACGAGCGCTGTGAACTGCGCACATGCGGTTCCCGGATCCGCTGCGCCGACCTCCCCCGGTGGGGGACTTTCCCCGCGCCGGTCCTCCCCCGCGCCGGACAACCCTTCTGAAAGGTGCCGTATCCCGCCAACCGGGGACGGGGTGGTCGGTTCGACCCCGCGAGTGCAGGAGGATATTGCCCGTATGTCTTCTCAACGATCGGAGTTCCCCCACATGGCGCGGAAGACGCCCCTCACCGTGGTCGCGCTGATGGTTTCGGGCAGCCTCCTACTCAGCGGCTGCACGGTCACCGCGGACATATCCGACTGGTGGTCAGAGACGTTCGGAGACGCGTCGGGCCCACCCGAGGTCAAGGAGGAGTTCCCCTACGTCCGCGAGGGCCGCATCTTCCAGGACACCGGCCAGGACAACGAGATGCACTTCGCCGTCACCGGCCTGGAGCGCACCGACGACTACACCGTCATGTACTACGAGGTCACCTACCCCGACGAGTTCTCCGGTCCCAACCGGAACCTGAGCATGGCCCACACCCTGGTCGACCCGCTCACCGGCCGCGTCTACCGGCAGTTCCTGGACGAGGAGGGCCGCAAGTACGGCTCCGAGAGCCCCAACCAGGACGGCCTGTACCCGGTCCATGACGGTGTCACCAACGAGTACGTACGCTACTTCCCGCGCATCCCCGACGAGGTCGAGCAGATCACCTTCGTCGGCAGCGGCCTCGGCGCCATGACCGGCATCCCCATCCAGGATGTGGAGGAGGAGCGGCCGGCCCCGGAGAACCCCAACGGACCCGACCACCTCACCCTGGACAACCCTCCCCCGAGCGGTGAGAACCTCACCTTCGCCAACCGCGGCCCGGACGAGGACGCGGTGGCCGACGAGGGATGGGTGCAGAGCTTCGTCGACTCCGAGATCGCCTCCACCACCCGTGACGGCGACCGCGAGATCATCTCCCTGCACTCCGACGTCATGTTCGAGTTCGACCGCTCGGACCTGACCGCCGAGGCCGAGGACGTGGTGCGCCGCGCGGCCACCACCCTGGCCGACAACGTCGATCCCGAAGAGCCCGTCATCACCGTCATCGGCCACACCGACGGCATCGGCGACGACTCCTACAACGACCCCCTGTCGGTCAAGCGCGCCGAGAGCGTGCGCGACCTGCTCGCCGAGGAACTGGGCACCGACTACGACCTGGAGGTCGAGGGCCGGGGCAAGCGTGAGCCGGTCGCGCGCGAGGGCGGCCCCGACGACGACGAGGCCCGGGCCCGCAACCGGCGTGTGGAGTTCTCCTACGTCTTCAACACCTCCGTGGAGACCACGGAGGAAGAGGAGTACGACGACGACGGCCTGGGCGCCGCCCAGCGCAACGTCACCTGGCCCGCGGCCTACGACGACGACCCGGGGTCCGTGGTGGCCGAGGGCGAGCTGGACGGGGTGAACCTGGAGGTCTACCCGCTGCGCCGCGACGGTGCCTACGTCATCGGCACCGTGTCGCTGACCAACACCACCGACCAGCCGACCATCCCCGACATGGGCGGCCAGGACGCCATCCAGGCCGGTGGACCGGAGCAGTTCAACAAGGGCACGCTCGGCGGCTTCCAGCTGCTGGAGCCGGAGAGCGGCCTGGTGCGGTACGTGGCGCAGATGGACTTCGGCGAGGGCCGCTACAGCAGCTTCGCCGAGGAGGTGCACATGCTTCAGCCCGACAACACCTACAACCTGGTCGCGGTGTTCCCCGCGCCGCCGGTGGACGTGGAGGAGCTGACCCTGCGTGCGGGTCCGTTCGGCGAGTTCGAGGAGATCCCGGTCGAGTACTAGGGGCAGTTCCTTTTCGCCCTTGGGCTCCGCAGCACCCCTTCAGGGCTCCGCGGAGCCCCTCCTTGCCCGGGAACGCGTGAGGGGGCCACCGACGGGTGGCCCCCTCCGCCGTTCCCGGGCGTCAGCCGCGGATCTGCTCGGCGGCCTGCATGACCACCCGCTCCAGGTCCTCGCGCGGCACCTCGTCGGAGTAGGCGATCGCCGTGACGTACAGGTCGCCGGGCAGCGACAGGTACAGGTGGCGGCTGGAGCCGTCCACGGTGCCCACGTACTCCAGGTCGCCGCCCAGGGAGTCGGAGCCGTCGGTGTGGTAGGTGTCCACGTCCACGTCGACGTCCACCTCCCAGTTCATCTCCGCCTCCGCGCCGGGCACCTGCACCACGTCCGGGTTGGCGCTCGGGTCGGCGTTCAGGGTGAACACGAGGGTGAACGAGGGCGCGCCGGGATCGGTGCTGCCGTCGCTGAACGAGCACACCACCTGCTCGGCGCCGTCGATACCCTCCACCCCGCCGGTCTCCTCGGCGAGGACGGTGCCCGGTGCCAGGTCGCCGACGACCCCGGCGGCACCGGCGGCCTCGCACGACTCGGGCAGCCCGTAGTCCGACGCGGCCTGTTCTTCCTCAGCCTCCTCCTCGGGGCTGGCACCGGCCTCGGGTTCCTCGTCCGGGGACTCCTCGCCCTCTCCCCAGGAGAGGCTGAAGTCCATGTCGAACTCGTCGAGGTCGACCACGCCGAAGCCGACGAGGACGACTCCGCCGACGACGACGGTGGCGACGGCCGTGCCCAGGCACGACAGGGGGGTGGACGGGATCAGTCGCATGGGTGGCTTTCGGGTCGGGGAGCGCCGGGCGAGGGGAGGCTCCGGCGGGGGACACAGGAAACCTAGCAAGTTCCCGGCGTTCCCATCTCGGCGGCGGCCCTCCCAGCCGGTCCGGGCGGCACCTTCGCGCGGGGTCCGGCCCCACGAGCGGGTCCCCGCCTCCGCCGAGGAGAGGGGGACCCGGCGATACGGGCCGTCACATGTTGATCATGTGACCGGCCAGGCCGTGTACGGCCTCCTTGACCGCCTCGCTGAGCGTCGGGTGGGCGTGGATGTTGCGCGCGACCTCGTGCACGGTCAGGTCCCACTGCTGGGCCAGGGTCAGCTCGGGCAGCAGCTCGGTGACGTCCGGGCCGATCAGGTGGGCGCCCAGGAACTCCCCGTACTTGCCGTCGGAGAGGATCTTGACGAAACCGCGCGTGTCCCCGAGACCGTGCGCCTTGCCGTTGGCCATGAACGGGAACTTGGCGACCTGGACGTCGAAGCCGGCCTCCCGCGCCTCCTTCTCGGTGTAGCCGAAGCTGGCGATCTGCGGCTGGCAGTAGGTGGCACGCGGGATGAACCTGTAGTCGATCTCCTGGGTCTCCGCGTCCGTGATGGTCTCGGCGGCGACGATACCCATGGCCTCGGCGGCGTGGGCCAGCATGAGCTTGGCGGTGACGTCGCCGATCGCGAAGATGTGCGGGACGTTGGTGCGGCCACGGGAGTCGATGGCGACGGCGCCCCGCTCGGTCAGCTCCACACCGGTCTTCTCCAGGCCGTAGCCCTCCACGTTGGGGGCGAAGCCGATGGCCTGGAGGAGCTTGTCGGCCTCCAGGGTCTGCTCCTCGCCTTTGCTGCTGACGGTGACCCGGACACCCTGGCCGGTGTCCTCGACCGACTCCACGCGGGTGGAGGTCATGACCTTGACGCCGAGCTTCTTGTAGGCCCGGGCCAGCTCCTTGGAGACCTCCTCGTCCTCTGTGGGCACGATGCGGTCGAGGAACTCGACGATGGTGACGTCCACGCCGTAGTTGGCCAGGACGTAGGCGAACTCCACGCCGATGGCGCCCGCACCGGCGATGACGATGCTCTCGGGCAGGGTGTCGGTGAGGATCTGCTCCTCGTAGGTGACGACCCGCTCGGACAGCTCGGTGCCGGGAAGCAGCTTGGTGGAGGACCCCGCCGCGATCACCGCGTGGTCGAAGGTGACGGTCTCGGTGCCGCCGTCCTCGCCGTTGACCTCGATCGTGTGGTCGTCGGTGAAGGTGCCGCGCCCGTCGATCTCGGTGATCTTGTTCTTCTTCATGAGGTAGTGGACGCCCTTGACGCGGCCGTCGGCCACCTCGCGGCTGCGGCTGTAGGCCTTGCCGAAGTCGAACTCGACCTTGCCGTCGACCTTGATGCCGAAGAGGTCGGCGTCATTGTGGAACAGGTGGGCGAGTTCGGCGTTGCGAAGCAGCGCCTTGGAGGGGATGCATCCCACGTTGAGGCAGACCCCGCCCCAGTACTTCTCCTCGATGACGGCGGTGTTGAGGCCGAGCTGTGCGGCGCGGACGGCGGCGACGTAGCCGCCGGGCCCCGCGCCGAGAACCACCAGGTCGAAGTGTCGCTGTCCCATGACGGGATCTCCTTGAGTGTGTTTGTGACGCACCCAGCGCAGTCGGCTTGCCCGGGTTGTCGGTTTGCCGAACGCCAGCCTAGTCGGGAGCCCGCCGCACATGGGTGACCAGCCGCTTTCTTGCCACCACTTTCCGGGGTGGCGGCTGGTGGCGGCGGATTCGCCTGGCCGGAGCCGGCCCCTGACGGCCTCGGGCACGGTCCCGCGGTGTCAGCTCCGCGCCGCCGCCTTGGCCGCGCGGCTCTTCTTGACCGCGGGAACGAAGGCCATGAGGATGATGACGCCGATGGAGACCCAGAGGGCGTACTTGTCGACCATGAGGACGATGTCGACCCCGGCCTGGCCCGACGCGTAGCCGATGGAGGCCACCGCCGAGGTGAAGAGCAGGGCCCCGGCGAGGTCCAGGGCGAGGAAGGACGACAGGCGCATCCCGGTCCAGCCCGCGACGACGTAGACGAGGGCGGAGGGGATCCCCGGCAGGTAGCTGAGGGGGACGGCGGCCCTGATGATCCAGGGGTTCATGTTCTGCGCCCCGTCGGCGAGGTGCTGGGCCTTCTCACCCGGGGCGAGAAGGTTGACGATGCCGCGGCCCCAGAGCCGGCCCACCCACCAGAACAGCCAGTCGAACTTCACCTTGCCGAAGACGCCCGCCACGATGACGAGCCACAGCGGTATCTCACCGATACGGGCGAAGGCCGCGGCCGCGCCGATCGCCGAGGTGCTGCCGGTGACGAACTCCAGGAGGACCGGGTGGTGGGCGATCAGGAAGGGCTTGAGCGGTGTCAGGGCCATGAAGAAGAGGGGGAGCCCGAAGAAGGCGGCCAGGAGGGCCTTGTCCTGCCGCGTGGCCTCGCCCTGCCAGGGCTTCACCGAGCGGAAGGCCGCCCGGGCCTCCTCCTTCCGCACCTCCTCCTTGATCCTTCGCGTCCCCTGTTCCGGGGGCTCCCCGGCCTCTTGAGGGGGGTCCTGCCCGGCCCGCGGGTCCGCGGGGTCCTCGCCCGTGCGGTCGCCACTCGCTGTCGTCATGCCACCAATTCTCACGGATCAGGCGCTTCGCCCCGTAGTCGCGTGTGTCAGCGGACCGGTGTGAGAGCCGACGGCCCCGCGGCATGACACATGTCATGGCGAGGAGAGGGGGCTTCGGTCAGAGCGAGGAACCGGGTGGCAGGGGCCGCTTCCACTTGGGAGCCCACGACCAGCTGTCCGAGACCCCCGGCGGCAGGGGCGGCAGCAGTCGCGCACCGGGCCGCCTGCCGTCGGCGGCGGACGGTGGTTCCACGGCTTCGGCGGCCTCCGCGGGCCCGGAGAGGAAGTCCACCGGTTCGGCGGCCCCCCGCTGCGGCTCGGACTCCGTCTCCGGCGCCGCGGGTCCGTCGTGGCGCTTCCGCGGTGTTCTCCACGGACCCGGCGCCGCGGGCCCGTCGTGGTACTCCTGTGGCGTTCCCCAGGGCTCCGGTGCTGTGAGTTCGTCGCGGTACTCCTGCGGTGTTCCCCAGGGTTCTGGCGCTGTGAGTTCGTCGTGGTATCCCTGCGGCACACCCCACGGCTCCGGAACGGGTGTCGGGGCACGCGACCCGTCCGGAGCGGGACCGGTTCCGGCGAAGGGGTCATCCTCCTCCACGGGGTCCGGCTCCAACGCCTTGAACGTCGACGACATCGGGCCCGAGTCCACCTCGGCGAAGTGCGCGGCCACCCCGAAGTGGCGGGGCGCCCGGTGGGTCCCGGTCTCGTCGTGCTCGATCGGAGGTGCCATCGGGTGCCGCACCTCACCGGCCGGATGGATCCGCGACCACCAGGCGGTCGCCTCACCGGGGCTCAGCTCCTCCAGCACCTTCAGCGAACCCGGGATATGCGGGTGCCTGCGCCCCGCGCGCCAGGAGTGGGCCAGCGACTGCGGCTCCAGCACCAGCACGCGTTCCCCGTTCACCACCGGGATGTCCCCGGGGTAGGCCTCGTTGCCCACCCACGTGCCGTCGCCGCCGACCAGGTCCCACTCGCCGCGCACCACGTCGGCCAGCGGGTCCACGGGAGCGTCCAGGCACGCGGCGGTCCACCGGGGGTCGGGCCGGGTGCCCGGCACCAGCCTGCCCTCCTTGCCGATGAGAGCGTCGGCGAGCAGCGTGTGCAGCTGGAAGTTGTCGCCGATCCCGTCGAAGCGCACCCGAAAACCCCGCCACGAGGCCCGCTCCAGGACCAGGGCGGTGTCCGCCTCCGCCATCCGCAGCAGCTCGTTCAGCTCGACGAACTCGCTGAGCTGGGTGGAGAGGGCGTGCACGATCTGGGTGAGTCCCTCCAGCGCGCTGGAGTCGGTGCGCACGGCCGCGCGCATCTCGGGGTCGCCCAGCATGGCCTTGGCGGCGAGCCCGTAGCGCAGCGACGTCCACCAGCCCCTCGTGGCCAGCGGCGCGTTGTCCCCGAGGACCTCCTCGACCCGTTGCTCGGCGGCCGCGGACACGTCGTTGGGCGGGGGCGGTGTCCCGCCACCGGTCTTGTCCCACGCGTGCATGAACGCCGCCGCGGCCTGACCGTAGCTGCCGAGCTGGCGCAGCACCTCCAGCCCCACCTGCCCCGCGGGCGCTCCGGACTCCACCAGGGCGCCGGCCAGGACGGCGAGATCGGCCGCGATTCCCGCGACCGGCTCGGTGTCGCCCAGAACCGGCGCCAGCGCCTCCAGGGCGGTGGCGAGTTCTTCCACGGGCACCTGGGAGGAGAGCCGGAACACGTCGTGTACGGCCGCTGGGAAGTCGGACGCCTGGCTGGCTGCGGTGTCGAGCACGCGTTGGAACGCGGTGCGGAACTCTTCGGTCACCCGTGAATCTTTCCATACCCACGCGTAGTGTCCGAGGTCTGGCTACATGCCCCCATGGCGGACATCGGCAATATCGGCATAAAACGGACACATGTGAAGCGCGCGGGAGTGAACGGGGCGGTCTGGGGCGGTCCGGAGCGGTCCGGGACGGTCCCAAGCACGAACGCGGTGGTCAGACGGGCTGGGCGAACCGGACCTCGTGCCTGTCGCGGTCGGGGGCCAGGAACTCCAGCAGCCGTAGGCCCTCCGCCTCGGCCTCGTCGCGGTCGGCGCCTCCGACCGGTGCGTAGGGGATCACCTCCACGGTCGCGGCCCTCCCGGTGCGGACCACCTTCCAAGAGCCGCGCACCTCGCCGTCGACGAGCACCGTGGCGGGCGGCATCCCGTTGCGCGAGTTGATCCGTCTCAGGTTCTCGGAGGAGATCACCCGGCTGCGGTCGGCGTGGCCGCGCAACAAGTTGTCGAAGTCGTAGAGGAAACGCACGGGCGCCGGGACGTCCGGCCCCGGGCGCGGGGCTTCGGGGAGGTCGAACAGCTCGGTGCCGTCCTCGCCGCGCAGGACCACGAGCCGCTCCCGCAGGCGGTCCACCACCGCGCGCAGCCGGGTCAGCCCCGACCACGTCTGAACGTCCTTCACGGTGGCAGGACCGAAGGCGGCCAGGTAGCGGAGCACGAGCGCCTCAGGGTCCGGATCGGCGTCCATGGGCAGCCCGGTCCAGGTGTCGGCGGGGGCGAGCCTGGGCTGCCCGGAGGCGCCCCACACCCCGCGCGGGGGCACGTGGACGACGGGGAGCAGGGCGCGGACCACGTAGGAGAGGTCTCCCGTGGGGTGGTCCGGCCACCGCTTGGCCAGGTGGGCGCCCAACTCGGCGGGGGTGAGCGGCCCCTGCTCCAGGACGGCGCGGCCGGCGTCCACGACGGCGTCCAGGTCGGCTCCGGCGGTGGCCTTTGCGTGGCTGCTGCGCGCCAGGTCGTTGGCCATGACGGTCCGCAGGGTGGGGCGCAGCGAACGGAGGTCCTCGGGGGTGACCAGGTGGAGGGTGCCGCGCATCAGCGTGGCCCGGACGAGCTCGCCGTCGGTGAGCTGGGCCCCGACCGCGTGGGGGTCGAGCCCCTCGATCCTGCTCTGGAGGCCGACGTACCAGGTGTGCGTGGTCTGTGCCTGGAGGCCGGCCAGGTGGGTGACGACCTCGGTGACCGGGCGGTCCACCCGCCGCAGGAGGAACTGGCGGGTGAGGGTGGCGCGGTTCAGCGCGCGCCGGGAGAGGACGGTGTCGGCGGCGGTCATCGCTCGGTTCCTCCCGGAGGCGTCGGTCAGTGGGGGGCACACTACCGACGGGGGCCGACAGGGCGAGGCGGGCCAGGGCGGGCCGGAGCGGAGGTGGAAGGGGGCGTCCTTCGGGCTTCGGCGGCCTCGACGCGGAGGCGGACCACGTGGTCACGGGGCCGGTTGCGTCATCCCCGACGCGGTGGTCTGGTGGGTGGGGCGGGCCATACGACTGCGGGTCGGTGGCTCTGGAGGGGTCCCCGCATGGGGGCCGGTTCGTTGGTCGACACTACAATCCGCAACGGACATAACGACGTATACCGGAGGAGTGCCCATGTCGTGGTCCGAGCAGTCGCGAGTCCAGTTGGAGACCGAGCATGTGCTGATCACTCCACTGGTGGAGACGGACCGCGAGGGGTGGCGGGAACAGGCCATGGACCCGGACATCTGGACGCATTTCGTGACCCGGGTGGATGACGAGGCGAGCTTCGTCCGGTTCTTCTACTCCTACCTGTCCGCCAGTGACAGCGGGAAACGTACGACGTTCACCATCACCGACAAGGCGAGCGGGCGTGTCGCGGGCAGCACGAGCTACGGGAACATGTCCGAGGAGGACCAGCGCCTGGAGATCGGCAGCTCCTGGTTGGGACGCGAGTTCCGCGGGCGCGGGATCAACCACTGGTCGAAGTACCTGCTGATGCGGCACGCCTTCGAGGAGATGGGCGCCGAACGGGTCGAGTTCAAGACCGACGTGCTCAACGAGCGCGCCCGCCGGGGCCTGCGCGCCATCGGTGCCACGGAGGAGGGCGTGCTGCGCAGCTACAACCCCATGCCTGACGGGCACCGCCGCGACGCGGTGTACTACTCGGTGCTCAAAGCCGAGTGGCCGGGCGTGCGCGAGCTCCTGGAGGAGGGCCCGAGCTTCCGGTGAGGCCGGTGCCGTCCGGAAGCGTCGCGGGCGGTGGCGCGCGGGGCCTCCTCCCCGTGGCCCCGCTCCCGGTGTCACTGTCGGCGCCCCGCAGCGGCACCAAGAGCAGGATCGTCCCGGGTGGGCGCGTCCCGGCCGGGCCGGTCCAGCTCGAACCACACCGTCGTCCGGCCGTCCTCGTGCAGGGTTCCCCACCTGCTGGCCTGTACCGCCACCAACCGCAGCCCCCGGCCGCCCTCACCGGAGGTGTCCAGGGGGCGCAGGTGCGGTGTGGCCGCCTCGGGCGTGAGCGGTCCCTGGTCGGTGACCCTCACCTGCGTCCGCCCCCGGAGCCGGTGCAGCGTGACGGCCACCTCCCCGCCCTCGCAGCCGCTGCGCGAGTGGATGACCGCGTTGTTGAACAGTTCGCTGACCAGGTCCTGGAGCAGCTCGGTCGACCGGGGCGGCAGCGAGGCGGCCGAGGCGATCCGGCGCCGGAGCACGGAGGCCTGCTCGGCCACCCCGGCGAGGGTCAGGGAGTGGCCGATGCCGTCCGGCGCCCGTTCCACCAGGATCGCCGCGCGGTCGCGGGGGTCGGTCGTGCGGCGGGGCAACCGGGTGGCCCGGCCCTCCTTCGCCGAACCCTCCTGCGGGGCATTCCCACGCTGTCCCATACGGATCACTGATCCCATCCGACCCCCCGTTTCCAGCCCGTCCGCCATGGGGCGGAGAGGGCGTCTCGCTGGCCTCGGACACGCTCTGAACAGCGCGGGCGCTGTGCCGGGCGGCCGCTGTGCCGCTGACGCGTGTCCATGGACAACACCATGGACGCTTACGGGCCGGAACTCCAGGAAAACAACCGGGCTGGTGAGGAAACGGTGAATCGATTGTTTCTGGCCGACCGTTCGCGGGAGAGCGGTCGGACTGGTTTTCCTCCGGTTGATCGGATGGATGCGTGGGACGACGCGGAAGGCCGAAATGGCGCAAGCTGGGTGCCGAGCTGAGGGCACTGCGGAAGCGGACCCGGACGACCCGATCCGAGCTGGCGCCGTACGCGAGAGTCGTTCCCGCCCAGGTCTCGGCATGGGAGAACGGCAAGCGCGGCATGACCGAAATCCAGGCCCGCCAAATCGACCAGGCACTCAACGCCAACGGCCGCCTCGCACGCGCGTATGAGAAGGTCAACGCGCCTGATTCGCTGCCGATCTGGTACGAACATGCGCCGGAGATTGAACAACGGGTTTCGGAGCTGCGGGAGTACCAGTGCCAGCTCGTCCCCGGCCTGGTCCAGACCGCCGAGTACGCCAGGGCGACCATCCGGGACGGAGCTCCGTGGGCCTCGGGGGACGAGGTCGATCAGATGGTCACGTCGCGGATGCGGCGCCGGGAGATCCTGGAGAAGACGCGCCCTCAGCCGAGTACTCGGGTGGTGAGGTGCTGATGGAGGGGTGCAGGGGTGGATGGCCGTCTTCGGCCTCCTGCAAGCCGAGGCGCTGCCGATGGAGGCCAGCGTGGAACTGGTCGGGAAGGCCAGGAAGAGCATTGACGGACAGACACGATCACGACGGGCGTCTGTGGCACACGAGCAGCCACAGCGTGGCGGGGGCCGCTGCGTCGAGGTGGCGGAGGGGAGCGCGTGTTGGCGCGCGACACCCAGAAACGCGGCCTCGGGCACGTGGAGTACTCCGCCGACGCCTGGGCGTCCTTTCTCCGGGGCGTGAGGCTCACACGCTTCTAGGCTTCTCAATCCCGTAACGGCTGGCCAGGTTTATGGCCAGCCGTTTTCTGCTGCCCGAAAGTTTTCGGGAATCCCCATCAATTCGGGCAAATACTAACCAACGGCCTTGGGGTGTACGGATTGAGCGCAGCCTTCTCGGTCTGTCGTGACATCTTTTTTGGAAACATCTGATATTACTTCTCGGTATTGCCATCTCCGCTCGTCCGCACCCCTGATGTTCTTCCCGAACACACAACTGAACCCACGAAATGACCCCGCGGCGTTAGCAACCGCTCGGGGCCGTGGCTAGCAAATTGACCACCTTTACACACAAGGACTTGCCGGCATGCGCCAGTTTAGCGCTGCCCTCCTCCGCCGTGCCCTCGGCCCGGTGACCGCCTTCCTCCCCGCCCCGTGCGGGCGCCACTCGACCTTCGGCCGACGCCGCCGCTCCACCCGCGTCCAGGCACGTGCCAGGGCGCTGGTCCGGGAGTGGGCGGCCACGTCCGCCCCGGCCGGCGACCTGCTCTCCGGCCCCTCCGAGTGGGACGAACTCGCCGGACTCACCCGGACCTGGCTCGGCCAGCAGCGCCAGGGAGCGCCCGCATGAGCCCCGCGGACAGGTTCCGGTGGCAGAGCGACCTCGCCCGCGAGTACGTCGGCATGGGCCGCGAGGAGGGCCCGTCCCACAGCGTGATCGCTGTCCTGGCCGCACGCGGGTCCACCGTTTCCGACGAGGTCCGCCAGCACGTCGAGTCCCGCACCGGCCTGGAACCCTGAAGGCATGGGTGCCCAGGGCCGTCACCGTCGAGCGCGTCGAGGACCTCCTCGGCTGACGCCCTCCGGGGCTGAGCGGCGGGGAGGTCACTGGCCGGGCCGGTCATCACGTCCGCTGAGCGGCGAGCCGGGTGAGGGCGCCGAGTTCGGCGGCGGCGTCGAGGAGGGCCAGGGAGCGGGCCGTGATGCCCGCGTCCCGGGCCGCCAGCGCGGCCTCGACCTCCTCCGACCGGCGCCCGCGCGGCAGATCGGGCATCAGGACCCGGAGGGTGTCGACGCGGTACCCGGCTCTGCGCAGCTGGTGGACGATCCGGGCGTCCCGCACCTGGACCGGCGAGTACCGCCGCGGCCCCCGTGTGCGGACACGGTCGGGAACGACAAGCCCCTCGGAGTCCCAGTGCCGCAGCGTCGAGGGACGCACCCCGAGTGCGGCGGCGAGTTCGGACACACTCATCGAGTCCGACGGGCGGACCTCGTCTATCGGCTCGGCGGAGACGGCCTCGACGGCTTCCCCGGCGAGCCTGAGGTCCCCGCGTTCCCGGTCGAGCCGGGCGTGTGCCGCGTCGAGGAGGGCGAGCAGCTCCGGGACCGGGCGCCCGTGCGCGACGCGCATGATCCCCTTGGCCCGGACCGGGTCCGTGCCGGCCGCCAGGGCCCGGTAGGCCAGCACGGAACGCAGGTGGACCTCCCGGTAGACCCGGTAGCCCGAGGCCGTGCGTGTCACCGGCGGCAGCACGCCGTCGCGTTCGAGGTTGCGTACCTGCTGGACGGAGTATCCGGCGCGTCGCGCGACGTCGGCCGTACGCATGGCCCGCGAGTTGAGGGTTGACACCCCGAAGGCCCCCTGTCTCCAGCTGTCTCCGTTCCAAAGCCTCCACAAGCACCTTAATGAAACGCTGGAGCACATGACCGAGGACGAGATCATCAGATTCGTGGACGGCCTCGACGGCGTCCTGACCTTCAGTCCCGAACCCGGCGACGGCACACCGGAGATCAGCTGGGGCGACACCTTCTTCTACTACGCGCCCGACGGCGTCATGCCGGAGGCGACCCAGCCCTTCGCGACGATCGTGACCAAGGACTACCCGGGTGACGAGGGGTCACGGCTGGACCGCCCGGACACGTTCCGCGTCAACATCGCCGCGGGGAAGGAGTCCTTCGTCCACTGGACCGGCCGTGAACCGCGCGAGCCGGGGGACGGCACCGACCCCGGTGCCGCCGACACCGTGATCGCGCACCCCGTCTACGGCTCCCTCGGCTGGCTCGCGGTGGTCGATCCGGGCCGGCGGACCGGCACGGTGGTCCGCGAGCTGCTCGGCAGGGCGCACCGGCTCGCACGCTCGCGCCACGAGCGACGCGCCGGGCCGGCGCCGGGCTGACGGGGACGCCCGCCGAGCCCCGGAAGGCCGGACCGGCCGTTGTTACCATGGCGCATGGCCAGCGAACCCCCCGCGGTGGCACGGAACCGCCGCGAGCAGCTACGCGACTTCCTGCGCACACGCCGGGCGCGACTCGCGCCCGGCGACGTCGGCATGGCCGCGGGGGGAAGGCGCCGGACACCGGGCCTGCGGCGCGAGGAGGTCGCCGTGCTGGCCGGGGTCGGCGTCTCCTGGTACACCTGGCTCGAACAGGGACGCGACATCAACGTCTCGGTCGAGGTGCTCGACGCGATCAGCGGGGCACTGCGCCTGACCGAACCCGAACGCGCGCACCTGTACGTGCTGGCCGGCCTCAACCCGCCACGGCCCGGCGGGACGCGGGGCACCTCGGTCACCCCGGAGCTGCGGCACCTGATCGACGCGTGGGCGCCGCGGCCCGCGATGCTGCGGGACCGGTACTGGAACCTGCTCGCGGTCAACGACGCGGCGCGGACGGTGTTCGGTTACGGCGACACCGACCACAACTGCCTCATCACGTTCTTCACCAACGCCCGGTACCGCGACATGCACGTCCACTGGGCGTCGGTCGCGCCGGAGGTCGTCGCCGCCTTCCGCGCCGACGCGGCACACTTCCCCGACGACCCGGAGTTCGGCCGGGTGGTCGGGGACCTCAGCGCCGTGAGCCCCGAGTTCGCCGGACTGTGGGCACGCCACGACGTGGGTGACCACGTCCAAGCGGTGAAGGCGGTGCGCCACCCCGAGGCCGGTGACCTGGTCTTCGACAAGACGACCCTGACGGTGGCCGACCGCCCGGACTGGCACCTGGAACTGTACAACCCGCGTCCCGGCACCGGGACCGGGGACCGGCTCGAACGGCTGACGCGCGCCCGGCTCGGCGCTCCGGCCTGACCGCCCGCCGAACCTGGTGGTGCCACTCCCCGGATAAGCGCGCCCTGTTCGTGCCGTGCGCCGGCTGGAACGTTGGCCCCATGACACACAGCACTTCCCGATTCGACGGCAGGACCGCACTCATCACCGGCGGCACGAGCGGCATGGGACTGGCCACCGCGCGAAGGCTGCTCTCCGAGGGCGCGCGGGTGGTCATCACCGGGCGCGACAAGAACCGGCTGGACGCCGCGGTCGAGGATCTGGACGGCGGGGACCGCGTCCTCGCGCTGCGCGGCGACGCGGCGAGCCTCGCCGACCTCGACGCGCTGGCGGACCGGATCCGGGACCGGTACGGGCGGCTGGACGTGGTCTTCGCCAACGCGGGCGTCGCCTCGTTCCAGCCGAGCGGCGACGTCACCGAGGCCGAGTTCGACCGCCTCGTGGACATCAACTTCAAGGGGGTGTTCTTCACCGTCCAGAAGACCCTTCCGCTGCTGTCCGACCACGCGGCGATCGTGATCAACGCGTCGTGGACGCTGCACCGGGGCATGTCCGGCGCCACCCTCTACTCGGCGACCAAGGCGGCGGTGCACAACCTGGCGCACACCCTCGCGGCGGAACTGGGGCCCCGGAGGATCCGGGTCAACTCGGTGAGCCCCGGCTACATCGAGACAGCGATGTTCCACTCCGCCGTCCCCGAGGAGGAGAAGGGCGCCGTCGCCGACGGCGTGGTGGCGGGCCGCCTCGGTACCG
This sequence comes from Nocardiopsis sp. TRM 82005, assembly GCF_056312425.1. Taxonomy (NCBI): domain Bacteria; kingdom Bacillati; phylum Actinomycetota; class Actinomycetes; order Streptosporangiales; family Nocardiopsidaceae; genus Nocardiopsis; species Nocardiopsis sp. TRM 82005. The sequence continues at coordinate 407,473 of NZ_JBWDTQ010000005.1, read as the reverse complement.
CCGACGACGTCGCGGGCGCGGTCGCCTTCCTCGCCTCCGACGAGGCGGCCTACGTCAACGGACAGGACCTGGTCATCGACGGCGGCCTGGTCGCCGCCATCCCCGGGGCGGCGGGGTAGGCCGTGGTGGTGCGCTCGCGCACCGGGTCCTCCTGGCTCCGGGCCCAGCGCACGAAACGGCCCTCAGCGGGTTACCGCCCGTTGAGGGCCGTCGACGTGCGCCAGGAGTCCGCGCGGTCCGGCCGGGGATTTCGACGTGCGGCCGATAAGGGGGTAAGGTCACGGACAGGTAACATCTTTCGGTGCCGTTGGTCGGTGCCGGATGTGGTCCCTTCGGAGAAGCCGCAGGCCCCAGGCGGTCTCCGGGCCCTCTCCCCCGGAACCGGAAGGGGTGATGGCGCGCCGGAGGTTCCCGGGTGGCCCGATCCGCGGGGGCGGTCGGGAGACCCGGGAACCTCGACGGGTGGGACGCCGCCCCGTCCGGCGGGCGCCCGGCCGGGTCCGCTGGAAGCCCGGCAGCGGTACTAGAGGCGGTCGAGCAGCTGGGCGCAGCGGATCAGGCCCAGGTGCGAGTACGCCTGCGGGTGGTTGCCCAGCGCCCGCTCGGTGTCGGGGTCGAACTCCTCCGGGATGAGTCCGGTCGGTCCGGCACAGTCCACCAGGTGCTTGAACAGCTCCTCGGCCTCCGCGCGGCGGCCGGTCAGCAGGTACGCCTCGATCAGCCATGTGGTGCACAGGTGGAAGCCGCCCTCACCACCGGGCAGGCCGTCGTCGCGGTGGTAGCGGTAGACCGTCGGGCCGCTGCGCAGCTCCGCCTCAATGGCCGTCACAGTGGCCTGGAAGCGCTCGTCGGCCGGGTCGATCAGCCCGGACAGGCCGATGTGCAGCGATGCCGCGTCCAGGTCGATGCCGTCGTAGGCGGTCGTGAAGGCCTGCGCCTCCTCGTTCCAGCCCTTCTCCAGCACCTCGGCGGCGATGTCGTCACGCAGGCCCGGCCAGGACGGGTCCACCCGGCGGCCGTACCGATCGGCCAGGGAGACGGCCCGGTCCAGGGTCACCCAGCACATCACCTTGGAGTAGACGCGCTGGCGGGGCTCGTCTCGCTCCTCCCAGATGCCGTGGTCGGGCTCGTGCCAGCGGCGGGCGACCGCCTCGGCCATCGACCGGACCAGGTCCCAGTCGCGGTCGGCCAGAGTGCCCCGCACCGACGACAGCTTCTCGATCAGCTCCACGACGGGACCGAACACGTCCAGCTGCACCTGGTGGTCGGCCAGGTTGCCGATCCGGACCGGGCGCGAGCCCGCGTACCCCGACAGAGAGTCCAGGACCTCCTCCGGACCCAGGTCGGTGCCCCGCAGCGAGTACAGCGGGCGCAGCAGCTCCGGGCCTGACAGCGAGTCCACGACCCGGTGCACCCAGTCCAGGAACTCCTCGGCCTCGGCGGTCGAACCCAGGGAGACCAGCGACTGCACGGTCAGGGAACCGTCGCGCAGCCAGCAGTACCGGTAGTCCCAGTTGCGGACGCCACCGATCTCCTCGGGCAGCGACGTGGTCGCGGCGGCCATCACGCCGCCGGACGGGGTACACAGCCCGCGCAGGGTGAGCGCGGAGCGCGCCGCCAGCTGCTGGGCGGTCTCGGGCAGGGCGAGGCCGTCGAGCCAGGACGACCAGTGCTCGTCGGCCATCCGCTGGCGCTCGGGCTCGGGCAGCGTGCCGGACACGAGGGAGTCGGTGCCGCAGCGCAGCTCCAGCACCACCGGACGCTCCGAGGAGGGGTGGACGACCGCGCGGGCGACTTCGGCGACGCCGTCGTGGTCGATCTCCCAGTCCACGCCGGGCGAGTACAGCGCCATCGGGAAGTCGGCGCCCTCCACGAGCAGGCCGTCCTCCCGGCGGGTGATACGCACGGGCGTGCGGCCGAATTCGGGACGGGGCGCGAACTCGACGGTGGCCGGGGTGACGCCGCTGATCACCCGGACGAGGTCGGTGCGGCCCCGCGGGTTGCCGTGGGCGAGGTAGTCGGTGACGTCCATGCGCGACCAGCGGGTGCGCACGGTCATGGTGCCAGGCAGGTAGCGCTGGCCCAGCGGCAGGCCGCCGTGGGCGGGGGCGACGGCGAAGACGCCCGCCTGGCGGCCGCCCAGGACCTCGGCGAACACGGCACCCGAGTCGGGCTCGGGGTGGCAGAACCAGAGCAGGCGCGCGTCCGGGCCGATGAGGGCGACCGAGCTCTGGTTGGAGAGCATCGACATGCGCTCGATGGGCGTGGGGCGCTCGCCGAACACCCAGGAGTGGCGCTCGGTGGACAGCGTGGACAGCAGCGCCGCGGCGGTCGGGGTGTCGGGCACGCGGTGGGAGGCCGCTGTGGGCTCCTCACCGACCCGCACGCCCGCGTCGGCGCCGGTCAGCCGCATGAAGACGGGCTCCTCGCCGTCGCCGCCACCGATGTAGAGGATGGCGTTCGCCCCGACCTGGTCGCGGAGCAGTTCGAGGGCCGCGGCCTTGTCGGAGGGCAGGGCGTCGGAGCCCGTCATCGCGTGCCCGGGGCCGATGGTCAGGTCGGTGTCGAACTCGGTCCCGTGGGCACCCACCAGACGCACCTCGGCGGGCAGGCGCGAGAGCACGGCGAGGTCGCGCAGGGGCCGGGCGGAGATGACCGCGCACACGGTCCCGGGCAGGTCGGCCAGGTCGCGCAGCGCGCGCAGGGCCTCGGGCAGCGGTCGCCCGTGCGCGGGGTCGATCGGAGCGAGGGCACCGTCGTAGTCGCAGGCGACCAGCAGACGCGAGGTCCTGGCCAGAGCGGAGACACGCTGTCGGACGTCCACGGACATGACCGCGGGGACGGTGTTCTCCGGGAATCCCGGAACCGCCTCGACCGCCTGGGTGAGCGTCACGTTGCCTCCTCCGTTGGTCCACAGTGACCTGGGGAAATGGGTGATCTGTATGATTCCGCGCGCATGGTGCTGGTTCACACTGATACGGGTGTGGGAAGGATGGGCCCAGGGCTTGTGGCGCGGGCGCGGGACTTCAAGGACGTGGGGGAGTCCCCCGGGAACTTGTCACGTGTACGCGGATAAAAAGGTCCTGCCGAACGCAAAGGTTCAGTCCGCAAGAAGTCAACGCGAGACTACCCCCGCCCAACCCGTACCTGCGACACCAGATTCCGGTGATGGGGGTCACGAATCGGCTGCGAAAGGGCGAGGCGGCCGCGTCGACTGATCCGCGCGGTCCCGCGATCACCCACCGTCGCGGAGGTTCCGCCGCGGAGCATACCCGCGATGGTCCCGCTCCCAGTGACGCTCCCAGCGCCCCGCAACGCCGCCAAGAGCAGGATCACCGCTGAAGGGGCCCGCACGTCGAAGAGCCCGCCACGTGGTGTGGCGGGCCCGGTGACTGGTAGGTCTGGGTGGTCTCAGGCGGTCTTGCCGGGTTTGCGCAGGTGGTGCACCCACGCGGGCGGGATGTTGGCGAACACCTTCTCGGAGCCGACGCCGTACCGGTCGATCCAGTCCTGCACCAGCCAGCTCGTACGTGCCTGGCGCAGGTAGTCCTCGCGGCGGGCGATGACCGCCTTGATCTCCTTGGTGTACAGGTAGCCGTAGAAGGACAGCGTTCCGCCCGGTTCGAGCACCTCGAAGTAGTAGTCGAGGATCTCCCGGACGGCATCGGCGCTGAAGTTCGCGAACGGCAGGCCCGACACGATCACGTCGTAGGAGCGGTCGGTGCCCATGTCGTTGACGAGCTTGGCGTGCACCCTGACGCTCTCGGAGACCCCGGACATGGCCGGGTCGGTCTTGAGCAGGTCCTCGACGTAGGCGGCGAACTCGGGGTTGGACTCCACGAGGTCGGCGGTGTCCCCGGGACGCATCGCCGCGGCGATCCCGCGGCTGATCGCGCCGGTTCCCGCTCCCGCTTCCAGGATGCGCAGCGGCTGGTCGGGTTCGGGTCGCCGCCGGACGTACTCGGCCATCGCATGGGCCAGCGCACCGCTGCTGGGAACGATGGAACCCGTGGCGTGGAAGGTACGTAGCGCCTGGCTGAAGAACAGTCGGGTGTCGCGCAGGCGCTCGTCCAACCTCAGGGAGGAGAAGGGTCCGGCAGGACTGTGTGTCTCGGACATACCCGAACGCTAACGCCTCGGCGCCGCCCGGGGGAGCCGGCGCGGCCGATACACCGGGAAAACACGGGCTGGGGCGGCTGTGCTCGGGTCCGCCGCCGGACCGGCCAGCCTCCCGCCTCCCGGCCGCCGTCCGGGGCCCGGGGCCACGTCCTACTCTGGGGGGATGAGCGAACCGGCCAGCACCTCCGAGACCCCCGACCACCCCCGGACCGCGCTGGTCACCGGAGCCTCGACCGGGATCGGAGAGGAGTACGCCCTCAGGCTCGCCGAGCGCGGCTACTCCCTGGTCCTCGTGGCCCGCCGGGGCGAGGCTCTCAGGGCCCTTGCCGAGGAGCTCGTCCTCCGCTACGGGGTCGGTGCCCAGCCCCTGCCGGCCGACCTCGGCACCGACGAGGGACTCTCCCTGGTCGTCAAGCGCCTGTCGGCCGACGGCACCGGCGAAGACGCCCCCGTCGACCTGCTCGTCAACAACGCCGGACGTGGCGACGGAGGCCCCTTCACCGAACAGGACCCCGCCGAGATCGACTCCATGCTCGGCCTCAACGTGCGCGCGGTCCTCCAGCTGGCCCGTGCCGTCCTGCCGGTACAGATCGCCCGCAGGAGGGCGGGCCGAACCCGGGCCAGGCTCGGCGTCATCAACCTCTCCTCCGTCGCGGGCGAGGTCACCGCCAACCCCGGCGGCTCGGTGTACGGGGCGGGTAAGAAGTTCGTAAGCCTGTGGAGTGAGAGCGTCGCCGCCGAGGTCTCCGAACACGACGTGCACGTCACCGCCGTCCTGCCCGGCTTCGTGCGTACCGACATGACCAGGCAAGTCCAGGAGAGCGGCCTGCCCGACTTCGCGTTCGTCCCCAAGGAGAGGGTCGTACGCGAGTCCCTCACCGCCTGGGCGGCCGGGCGGCCCAGCGTCGTTCCCGGCACCCAGTACAAGGCCGCCACGAGCATCCTGCGCTTCCTGCCCAAGCCGGTCCTGCGCGCGGCCGCCCGCAGGGTCTGGTGAGGCCGGGCCCCGCGGGGCCGGGTACGGCCGCCCCCGGCGCCGCCCGCGCGCGGTGTGGCGCATGCCGCCGACCACATGCTGAGACACCCTCGCTCCGTTGCGGCATCGGGCCGCCAAACCGCCTACGCTGGTAGCGCATCTGTCGGCCGAGGAAAGACACCATGAAGACCTTCGAAGAGCTGTTCGCCGAGCTGTCCGAGAAGGCGCGCTCCCGCCCGGAGGGGTCCGGGACCGTCGCCCAACTCGACGCCGGTGTCCATGCCATCGGCAAGAAGGTCGTCGAGGAGGCCGCTGAGGTCTGGATGGCCGCCGAGTACGAGTCGGACGAGCAGGCGGCCGAAGAGATCTCCCAGCTCCTCTACCACCTCCAGGTCCTGATGCTGGCCCGCGGGCTGCGCCTCGAGGACGTCTACAAGCATCTGTAGGTCGGCGCGCCCCCGGCGCGTACCGGCCATCGACGGACGTCCCCGTAACCGCAGCCACAGAAAGCCGTGAACATGCCCGACATGCTGAGAATCGCCGTGCCCAACAAGGGCCAGCTCTCCGAACCCGCCGTGGAGATGCTGCGCGAGTCCGGTTACCGGCAGCGCAAGAGCAGCCGTGACCTGGTCATGGTCGACCCTGACAACGACACCGAGTTCTTCTTCCTGCGTCCCAAGGACATCGCCGTCTACGTCGGCGAGGGCATCCTCCAGGCCGGGATCACCGGCCGCGACATGCTGCTCGACTCCGGCGCGCCCGTGGACGAGGTCCTCCCGCTGGGCTTCGGCGGGTCCACCTTCCGCTTCGCCGCCCCCGGCGGCGCGGACATGAAGGTGTCCGACCTCAACGGCAAGCGGATCGCCACGTCCTTCGACGGGCTCCTGCGCTCCTACCTGGAAGAGCAGGACGTCGATGCCCGCGTCATCCACCTGGACGGCGCGGTCGAGAGCTCCGTCAAGCTCGGCGTCGCCGACGCCGTCGCCGACGTGGTCTCCACCGGGACCACCCTGCGCCAGGCGGGCATGGAGACCTTCGGCGACCCGATCCTGGTCTCCGAAGCGGTCGTCATCCGGCCCACCGGCGCCGACGAGGACCCCCAGATCGAGACGCTGCTGCGCCGCCTGCGCGGCGTCCTGGTCGCACGCGACTACGTGATGATGGACTACGACGTGCACGCCGAGCAGATGGAGGCGGCGGTCGCGCTCACGCCGGGCATGGAGGGGCCGACGGTCTCCCCGTTGCACCGCGAGGGCTGGGTCGCGGTCCGTTCGATGGTGCCGCGCAAGGACGCTCAGCGCATCATGGACGACCTGTGGCAGCTCGGCGCCCGCGCCATCCTGGTCACGGACATCTACGCCTGCCGTCTGTAGCCGGTTCTTCGGGCCCCGCGACCGATCGGTCGCGGGGCCCTTCGCTTTCCGCCGCCCGTACCGCGTGCCACACCGTTGGGACCGACCGTGCGGGCACAATGTGGAGATGACCCAGCGAACTTCAGACGTTCCCGAAACCGATCCCCACGCTCCCGAGGGCGATTCGGTCACACTGGCCAGGGTGACCGGGGAGACCGGCGGCGACCTCGTCCTGCGCAGGGAGGGTGCGCACTACGAGATCTACTCCAACGGACTGTTCCTCATGGACACCCGGGACGGGACCTCCGAGCGCGAGATGGTTCGCGTCAGCCTGGCCGCGCTCCCCGCGGGCCGCTCCCGCTCCCGAGTGCTCATCGGCGGGCTCGGTGTGGGTTTCTCCGCCCGCGAGGCGCTGGACCACCCCAAGGTGTCCATCGTGGACGTGGTGGAGCTGGAACCCCACGTGATCGCCTGGCATGACGGCGAGCTGGGCGAGGCCGCCGAGTATGTGCACCAGGACCCGCGCTGCCGGGTGCTCAACGCCGACATCGTGGCGTGGCTGGAGGAGGCCGCCTCCGCGGAGAACCCCGTCCGCTACGACGTGATCTGCCTGGACACCGACAACGGCCCCGACTGGACGGTGGTGGAGCAGAACAACCGCCTCTACGAGGCGGCGGGGCTGGACCAGCTCGTCCGACTGCTCGCCCCCGGCGGTGTGCTGGCCTTCTGGAGCGCCAACGCGGTGTCCGAGTTCGAGGAACTGCTGCGCGGGCGGTTCGCTTCGGTGGAGGTCGTCGAGGTCCCGGTCGCGCGGGGCGTGCCGGACACCGTCTACCTGGTACGCGAACCGCACTGACACGCCCGGTCGGCACCGGGCGGAGCCCCGTCGCCGTCGTGCGGGACGGCGAGGCAGGGCGGGCCTGCGGGCCCCTCAGCCCTGGGACATGTACCGGGTGAACTCCTCCAGGGTGATCAGCCCGTCGCCGTCCTCGTCCATGGCCGCGATCGCTCGCAGAGCCTGGTCCTCGGTGCAGCTGTCTCCCAGGCGGTGCATCAGGTCGGCGTACTCCTGGGCGGAGATGCGCCCGTCGCTGTTGGCGTCGACGAACGCGAAGGTCGTCGCGTACTCGTTGGTGTCGGGCATCTGCTGTCCGTCTCCGAGGGGGTCAGGGGTTCGGTGAAAGGCTACCGGGGGCGTCCGGATTCGGGAAACGGCGGGAAGTGTCGCGAAAGCGGAAGGGGACGTGCGTCCGGCGGACCCCCTCCGGTACACGTCCCCCAAGGCGCTGATACCTAGTTGCCGCCCACAGAGCTCCGAGAGCCGATCCACCGCGCGATCACGGTGAACAGCAGCACCAGCACGAACAGGCACAGCGCGGCGCCCCAGGCACGGTCGATACCGGCCTCGAAGGGCTGCGTGGCGCCCCGGTACAGCTGGATCGGCACGGCGCCCTGCGCCTCGCCCTGGAACGCGGTCACGAGCAGGCCCGATCCGAAGGCGGTCAGCATCAGGGGCGCGGTCTCGCCGATACCGCGGGCGACGGCCAGCATCGAACCCGTGGTCAGGCCCGGCGCGGCGGCGGGCAGCACCGTGTACATGATGGTCTGCCACTTGCGCGCGCCCAGGCCGTAGCTGGCGTTGCGGATCTCGTTGGGGACCAGCCGCAGCATCTCCTCCGCCGACCGCGTCACGATCGGCAGCATCATCACCGCGATCGCCACGGCGCCCGCGAAGGTGCCGAAGCCCATGCCGCCCCAGCCGATCACCAGCAGGCCGTACACGAACAGGCCGACGAAGATCGAGGGGATACCCGTCATCACGTCGGTGAAGAAGCGGATCACCGAGGTCAGCCGGTTGGGCCCGTACTCCACGATGTAGACGGCCGTGGCGATGCCGAAGGGGATCGACATCAGGACCGCCAGCGCCATGATGTACAGCGTGCCGAAGAACCCGGCCGCGTATCCGCCGCCCTCGCGCCGCGGCGGCGGCTCCGTCTGGGTGAGGAAGTCGAGGTTGACCACGCCGATGCCGCGCCTGGTGACCTCGAAGATGATCAGGACCAACGGGATCATCGCCACGATCATGGCGGCGGTCAGCAGCACCGACGCCGAGCGGTCCTTGAACCTGCGCAGGTTCGAGCCGGGCGGGCGCTGGCTCAGCGGAGTGTGCCGGGCGGCTGGGGGAGTGGTGGTTTCGGTGCTCATACGGCGGCGTCTCCCGTTTTCTGCCCGAGGCGCCAGACGATGACGCGGGCCAGGATGTTGACGATCATCGTGACCAGGAACAGGGCGACACCGATCGCCATCAGCGCGATGCGGCTTTCCGGCGAGGACTCGCCGAAGGTCGCGGCGATGTGCGACGCCATGCTGCTGCCGGTGCCGAACAGGCTGGCGCCCCATGCCTGGGAGCCACCGATCAGCATCAGCACGGCGATGGTCTCGCCCAGGGCGCGGCCCAGGCCCAGCATGGCGGCGGCCACGATCCCGGAGAAGCTGGCGGGCACGATCACCTTGGTGATGACCTCCCACCGGGTGGATCCCAGTGCGTAGGCGGCCATCTGCTGCTCGACCGGCTGGACGGCGACGACCTCGCGGATGATCGCCGTCATGATCGGCAGGATCATGATGGCCAGCACGATTCCGGCGGGCAGGTAGCCGACCCCGCGCACCGGCCCCTCGAAGAGGAAGAACCAGCCCAGGGCGCTCTCAAGCCAGTCGAAGAAGGGGCGCAGCACGTTCGGCAGGAACCAGTGCAGGCCCCACAGGCCGAAGATGACGCTCGGCACCGCCGCGAGCAGCTCGACCATGTAGGACAGCGGCTTGGCGATGCGTCGCGGGGCCAGGTGGGTCAGGTAGACGGCGACCATGATCGACAGCGGCAGGGCGATGGCGATCGCGATCACCGCGGTGACCATGGTCCCGTAGATGAACGGCCAGGCGCCGTAGGTTCCGGTGATCTCGGTGCGGGAGGTGCCGGGGTCCCAGGTCTCTCCGAAGAGGAAGCCGAAGAAGCCCTCCTTGGCGAAGACCGGCCAGGCTTCGCTGGTGGTCCGGATGACCATCAGCGCCAGGATGATCAGCACGGTGGTGCCGCAGGCCGCGACGACCCACTTGAAGACCGGATCGGCAAGGCGACCCCTGCCGGACTGGAGTGTCCCCCGTCGGGAGTCCTCGGGGGCCTCGCGGGCCTCGGTGGACATGTGCTTCTCCTCTGTGGCTCTCGTGGGGAGTCTGGCCGCCCCGCCGGGCGGCGGAAAGCGGGGCCGGGGAGGCTTCCCCGGCCCCGCGGGGCGTTTACTCCTCGCCCGAGTCGGCCTCGGAGCCGTTCTCGGAGTTGGTCTTCTCCAGTTCGGCGATGACGCGGTCGGTCAGGCCCTCGCCCAGAGGCGCGTAGCCCAGCTCGCCGGCCAGCTCACGGGCGGACTCGTCGGTCAGGGCCCAGGTCCAGAAGTCGATGATCGCGTCGGCACTGGCCTGCTCGTAGCCGCAGGTGTAGGTGAAGATCCAGTTGGAGCCGGCGATCGGGTAGCCCTCGCCACCGATGTCGTCGATGGCGAACTGGAAGTTCTCGGGGATGTCGGCCTCCTCGGAGGCCGCGATGGTGGCGTCCAGGGTCGGCTCGATCGGGTTGCCGTCCTCGTTCACGATCTGGGCGACGGACAGGTCCGCCTCCTGCGCGAAGGACTGGTTGACGTAGCCCAGGCCGCCCGGGTTCTGGGTGATGCCCTGGGCGACACCGTCGTTCTGCTGGCCGCCGACCAGGCCGTCGGCCCAGTCCAGCTCCTTGCCCTCGCCGTAGTCGTCGGCCCACGAGTCGACCTCGGTGGACAGGTAGTGCGAGAAGACGTAGGTGGTGCCCGAGCCGTCGGAGCGGTGGACCGGGACGATCTCGTCGTCGGGCAGTTCCAGGTCCGGGTTGAGATCGGCGATGGCCGGGTCGTCGAAGGTGGTGATCTCGCGGTCGTAGATGGCCGCGATGGTCTCGGCGTCCAGGACGAGGCCGTCCAGGTCGGGGTTGTTGAAGGCGATGACGACCGCGCCGAACACGACGGGGAACTGCACGGCCTCGCAGCCGCGGGCGTCGGCGGCCGCAGCGAGGTCCTCCTCGCTCAGGTACTCCTCGGAGGAGCCGAAGTCGACGGTCTGCTCCAGGAACTGCTCGACACCGGCACCGGAGCCGACGCTCTGGTAGTTGACGCTGACGCCGGGCTCGACGTCGTTGGAGTAGGTGTAGATCCAGTCCTGGAAGAGGGGGTCGGGGAAGCTGGCCCCGGCTCCGGTCAGGGAGGCGCTGAGATCGCCGCCCCCGTCGCCGGAACCGTCGCCGTTGTCGCCGCCGCTGCTGCACGCCGCCGCGAGCAGGGGGATGGCTGCCAGGACGGCAAGCTTGGAACGCCCGTTGCGCATGTCGTAGTTCTCCTCGTTGAATCACCGCTGTCGGGGCTGACGTAAAACGACAGTAGATGCGCTGAAAGACACGGCGCCATCGAAATGGAGGCGTGCTGGTAGAAGCCGGGTGAATGCGAAGTGAATGGCGGTCACTATTTTATAACGGAGGCGTGTTTCCGGCTTTGCGCGGTTCTGTCATGTCTTCTGGACGCACTGTGATGACCTGCGTCTATGGCCTTGCTGGTGGGAACTTCGCGGTGGTCTTCCGGCAACGAAGGTGACGGGGCAGATTATCTGTCGGTTCACTTTCACGTTCATCGGAAGAGGAGGTGACGCCAAGATGAACAACGGGCCTCACCGGTGTCTCCCGGAAGGCCCTGTGCGATAATCCGTGACCTTGTCCCCGCGTTTTCCCTTCGGCTCAGGAGCCGTTCGCGGTGTCCAGCCGGTAACCGATTCCGCGCACCGTGTGGATGAACCTGGGCTGGGCCTCGGAGTCGCCCAGCTTGTGCCGCAGGCGGCGGATGTGGACGGCGATCGTGTTGTTCACCGGAGGTAGCGGCTTGTGCCAGACCTCGGTCCACAGCTCCTCCCGGCTGACCACCCTGCCGCTGTGTCTGAGCAGGAAGTCCATGATCCCGAACTCCCGCAGGGCCAGGTTGACCGGGTTGCCGTCCACGAACAGCCGGTGTCCCAGGGCGTCCAGCTCCAACGCGCCCGAGCGCAGCGCGGACGGAGAGGCGGTACCGTCCAGGCCGCCGCCGTCCACTCCCGGGAGGGAGCCGCGCAGCAGGGCCGCCAGCTCCGGGATCCGGTAGGGGCGGTTGACACAGGCGGTGGCCCCCGCCGCCAGCGCGCGCATCGCCCGCTGGGAGTCGCCGGGGCCCACCCCGATGAGGATCGGGATCTCCGTCGCCCGCCTGGTCACCCGCACCAGCGTCTCCAGGTCGACCTCGGGCGGGGTCGCGCTGGTCACCAGGGTGTCCGGCCGCGTCATCCCCACCCGCAGCAGCGCCTCGGCGCCGTCCACGCACACGGTGATGTCCACGTCGTGCCCGCTCAGTGACAGCACCAGCTGGTGTGACTGCTCGGACTCCGGCTCCACGAGCAGCACGCGGAGCGGCCCGTCCGACCGTTCCGGTCGCTCCACCGCTTCGTCCGCGACCGGGGCACCCGGGAGCGGAACGGCGGCGGAGGAGGTGAGCGCGGGCATGGAAGTCCACTTCGTCGAAGGAACGGGAGGGGATGGTTCCGGGCCGCTCGGCGGAGCGAGCCAGCGGACGGGGCTCGATCAGCGGTCACATCTGGTCGGCGGGGTCGGGACGGCTAGGTCGTGTTTTTTGCATCATTTCGGGCTCGCGTCCACCGGGCTGCCTCTCGCTACGCCTCTGCGCTCGTGAAGCACGACCAGGCTGAACTTCGCACACCGTCTTGCGAGAGATGGCCCGGACTGCCGCTCACTGACCCGAAAGCCTTCTAAAAAACACTCCCTAGTGGGTTGGCCGTAAACGTTGCGGGTGTGAAGCAGGAGGTTCCACGCTCATTGATCTTGTACTTGTAGCGAGATTGGACCGTCGAGCCACGCTATAAGTACAAGATCACGCTGGACAGCACCGCCTCGGCGAACCTTTGTGGTCACCGCACTAGCCGAAACGGCCGCTGATATAGTCCTCGGTCCGCTGGTCGGAGGGCTTACTGAAGATCTTGGCGGTCTCGTCGAACTCCACCAGGCTGCCGTAGCGCGCGCCCGTGTCGTCCACACCGGCGGTGAAGAACGCCGTGCGGTCGGACACGCGCGCCGCCTGCTGCATGTTGTGGGTGACGATGACGATGGTGTACTCGCTGGCCAGCTCGTACATCAGGTCCTCGATCTTGAGGGTCGCGATGGGGTCGAGGGCCGAGCACGGCTCGTCCATCAGGATCACCTCGGGGTTGACCGCGATGGTGCGCGCGATGCACAGCCGCTGCTGCTGGCCGCCGGACAGGGCGAACGCACTCTCCTTGAGCTTGTCCTTGACCTCGTCCCACAGGGCGGCCTTGGTCAGCGTCTCCTCGACCAGGTCGTCCATGTTGCCGCGCACGCCGTTGATCCTCGGGCCGTAGGCCACGTTGTCGTAGATCGTCTTGGGGAAGGGGTTGGGCTTCTGGAAGACCATGCCGATCCGGCGGCGCACCTCGATGGGGTCCACCTCGGGGGCGTACAGGTCCTCACCGTGGTAGGTCACCCTGCCCTCGACGCGGGCACCGGGGATGAGGTCGTTCATGCGGTTGAAAGTGCGCAGGACGGTGCTCTTGCCACAGCCGGAGGGGCCGATCATCGCGGTGATCTGACGGGGGCCCACCTTCATGTCCACGTCGCGCACGGCCTTGTTGCTGCCGTAGTGGATGGAGAGGCCGGAGACGTCGAATACGGGGTCGTCCAGGTTGGGGACCTCGCGGTTGTACCGGACGGTGTCGGGGGCGACGCCGCGACCGGTCTCGGTGCTGCGAGGGGAGGCGGTGTTGCTGACAGACATGAGGCCACTTCCGGGTCGGACTGTGCATGCGCCAGGGAGAGGCGGCCGGAGCCGCGGAGCGCGGTCAACCCCATGCAAATATGTCCATGTGAAGCGAGGGTGAACGAACCCCGTGACCGAGGTGAACGTGGGCGGTGGACTCGGAGGCCCCGCGAGAGCCGAGCGTTGTCCGCCTGTCACCGAAGGAGGTCGGCGGGGGACCTCCCTCCGCGCGGCGGTGCCGACCAGCCCGTTCCCGGAGTGTTCTCGGACCCTTCGTGCCACGGCGGGGCGGAGGGGCGCACAGGTGACCGGGTCCGAACCCGTTGGTGACCTTTCGGTCTGTCCGGTCCTGTTTTTCCGGCTTTTCCCGGGGGCGGTGCGGTGCCCGCGCGTTCGGTTCCGGGTACACAAACGCCCCCGGACACCCCGCCGCGGCGGGGTGTCCGGGGGCGGGCTGGCAGCTGGCCTACTCCTCGGAGTCGCCGCCCTGCTCAGCGATCTTCTGGCGGACCTCGTCCATGTCCAGCTCCCGGGCCTGGGTGATCAGGCTCTCCAGCGCGTCGGCGGGCAGTGCGCCGGGCTCGTTGTAGATGACGGTGCGCTCGCGAACGATCATCAGGGTCGGGATGGACTGGATCTTGAACTCGAAGGCGAGTTCGCGCTGTGCCTCGGTGTCCACCTTGGCGTGCACGATGTCGGTGTGCGTCTCCGAGGAGGTCTCGAATACCGGGGCGAACTGTCGGCAGGGACCGCACCAGTCCGCCCAAAAGTCGATGAGGACGAAGTCGTTGTCCTTCAGCGTCTCCGCGAAGTTGTCCTTGGTGAGCTCGACCGTGGGCACGTGGTCTCCTGTATCTGTTCGTTGGTTGGTGTCGACCGTCGGCCAACCGCCATCTCTCAGTGCTACAGCGGTCGTGCCCCCTCGTTTGTTCCATATGCGAACCCGGGCGTCACGGACTGTGCTGGTTGCCCTGTCAGTTTCCTCCTTAACACGTGTTACATACCTGTTTGGGAGGAAAGGGCGGCAACGGTTAGTGTCGGCTGCGGGGGTACGGAGCCAGCATGGTGGTCCTTGGTCCTGACAGAGGTCGGCCACGCGAATTTCCTGGTGAGAGGGTGAAGGATGGGTTCCGAGGCACACGGAGGGAACGAACGGGGGTCCGAGCAGCCCGTCGACTACCGCTTCACCCTCGCCAACGAGCGCACCTTTCTCGCCTGGGTCCGCACCGCGCTGGCGCTCCTCGCCGGTGCCGTCGCCGTCCTGCACCTGCTCCCGCTCGGCTGGGCCGAGGGGCCGCGCACCGTGGTCGGCCTGGTGCTGGCGGCACTGGCCGGGACCATCACCGTCTACGCCCCGCTGCGCTGGTACCACGTGCAGCGGATCATGAGCCGGGGCGAGGCCCTGAAGCTGAGCGTGCTGCCGCTGATCACCACCTTCGCGGTGGGACTGGTGTGCGCCTTGCTGCTGTTGGGCCACCTGCTTTGAGCCCTCCCGCCGAACGCGACGCCCCGGGTCTGCAACCAGAACGCACACTGTTGGCTTGGCAGCGTACGATCGCCCTGCTGGTCGTGGTGGGACTGCTGTTCCTGCGCGGTTCGCTGGCACCCGGGGACGACGCCGTCCCGGAGGCGCCGATCGTGGTGCGCGTGGCGGTGATGGCCGTGCTACTGGTCCTGGGCCTGGTTCTGGGGTTGCACCTGTGGCTTCGCTGGCGCGGCAGCGGGCACGGCAAGCACTTTCCGAAGACGGGGAAGCCACCGTCGTGCTTGGCGAGCCCGTGGGCGATGGCGGCCCTGTGCGCGGGTGTCCTCTTCCTCAGCGGTGTCCTGGCCCTGACAGTGCTCCTGGTGCCCTGAGGAAGGATCGGGAGAACGGAGCCGGAACGCGTCCCGCGCGGTGCGCCGGTCCGGTGCCGCTCCGTTCCCGGTCGGCGGCTCGCCGTCAGGGGAGCCGCTCCGCCGGACAAGAGGTGCGTCCGGCGGTTCTCATGCCCTTGTCGGGCTTGTGGCCGGGTACCCGGTGCGTCCGTCCTCGGCGGGCATGGGTGCGCCGTAT
This sequence comes from Nocardiopsis sp. TRM 82005, assembly GCF_056312425.1. NCBI lineage: Bacteria > Bacillati > Actinomycetota > Actinomycetes > Streptosporangiales > Nocardiopsidaceae > Nocardiopsis > Nocardiopsis sp. TRM 82005. The sequence goes on along the minus strand of NZ_JBWDTQ010000005.1, from coordinate 392,083 downwards.
CCCCGGAGTGCGAATCCTTGGGCAAGGGCCGATGGCGGCCCTCGGACCCGTCCGTTCACACGGCCGTGTGGGCCAGCCGAGGCGGAGTGGGCGCCCAGGCCGGACCGCGGCTCAGCTCACACGGGCTCTGGGACGGAGTCCGGCGTGTTGCGGTGCTCCACGATCGACCGGATGATGTCGTTGAGGTCGCGTTCGGGCCGGTAGCCGATCAGCCGCGCGGCCAGCGACGTGTCCGGGTAACGGCGCTGCATGTCCTCGTAGCCGTCGCCGTAGGCCTCCTCGTAGTCGACGAAGGTGATCGCGCTTTCGGACCCGGTCAGCTCCACGACCCGGTCGGCCAGCCCCTTGATGGAGACCTCCTCGTGCCCGCCGAGGTTGACGGCCTGGTTGTAGGCCTCCGGGGTGTCCATCAGCCGTAGGAGGGCGGGCACCACGTCGAACACCGAACCGAAGCAGCGGCGCTGCGTGCCCGTGCCGTACACGGTGATGGGCTCGTCCGTCATCGCCTGGTCGACGAAACGGGGGACCACCATCCCGTAGCGGCCCGTCTGACGGGGACCGACCACGTTGAAGAAGCGGGTGATGACGCACGGCACGCCGGACTGGGCGCCGTGCACGTAGGCCACCAGCTCGTCCAGGCCCTTCGCCGCGGCGTAGGACCAGCGGCTCTTGGTGGCCGGTCCGTAGATGCGGTCGGCGTTCTCCCCGAGCCCGTCGGCGTCGTTCTTGCCGTAGACCTCGCTGGTCGAGGCGACCATGTAGGGCACTCTGTGCGCCACGGCCGACTCCACCACGTTCTCCGTTCCGTGCAGGTTGATCTGTAGGGAGCGCAGCGGGTTGTCGACGATGTTGTACACGCCCACGGCCGCGGCCAGGTGGAACACGGTGTCCGCCTCCGCGATCAGGGAGTCGACCAGATCCCGGTCCAGGATGTCCCCTTCCACGAAGCGGAACCCGGGAGAGCCCTGTGCGTGGACCAGGTTCTCGGGGGAACCGGTCGACAGGTCGTCCAGGACGGTGACCTGATGTCCTCGGGCGACCAGGTGATCGCACAGATGCGAACCGATGAAACCGGCTCCGCCGGTGACTACAGCCTTCATGGTTTCCCCTCCACTACGGTGTTCCTCTGTCTTCTTCACTGGGGTGGCTTGCGCGCGGCCGACCGAGCCGCGCGCAGGGACAGGAGTGGTGTGCCGGGACGCGGTCTCAGGGCGCTCAGGCTGTGCAGCGCAGTACGTGGAAACCCTCTCCGAGCGCGGCCCCGGCCTGCATGCCCCGCAGGACGGCGAGGCTGCGCAGGGTGAGTTCGGAACGTGTGTGCGGGTGCTGGTGGTGCTGCGATCCGTACAGCTCCATGCCGTAGAGCTTGTCGGCCAGCTGCTCCTCGCTCAGCTCCACGATGAGGTTCGGCGGGCACAGCGGCTCCGAGCGCCAGTGGTCGGCGGCCTCCTCGTAGGACAACACCAGACGCGGGTGGTGGCGCAGCGCGGCGTTGGACGGGCGCAGCGCGGTGTGTACGGCCTCGGCCGTGGCCGCGTGGTCCTGGTTGTAGCTGAAGCGGTGCGGTGCGAGCACCACGGTGGGGCGGAGCCGTTCGACGGACAGCGGGCTCTCGCGTTCGATCACCTGCGTGAGGTCCACCCGGGCGGCGGAGTCGAGCCGCAGGTGGTGCTGGTCGCCGGGGAAGGCCATGTGCCAGTCGTCCAGGCGGAAGTGGTCGGCGACCTTCTTGATCTCCGTGTAGCGCTCCTCCGCGGTCGAGAAGCCCTTGGGAGACAGGTCGGCTGTGTCTCCGACGGTGAGGAACTGGACGAAGACCTCGGCACCCGCCGTCTTGGCCTTGCTGATGAGGCCGCCACAGCCGAGTGTCTCGTCGTCGGGATGGGGCGCGTATACCAGGATGCGTTCCTGTGACCAGTCCATCGTCATGCCGGTTTCCATCCTTTGCCTAGAGAGCGGTGGTTGTTGCCCGAACCTTGCGAGCGGCGTCGCGCCCGGTGGCGCGTCGGTGTTGTGGTTCTGTCCGGGTCAGCTCTAGGTTCTCGCCTGCCGGAGCACGTTCAGCGCTTCCGGACCGGTGTTGAGAAGAAGGTCGATCGCCGACAGACGAGGCGCGAAGTCGGCCGAGCCGCGCGCGTGCTGCGGATACACCGGGTGTCGGAAGTTCTGCCACTCGACGCCGAGCCCGTATCGGCGGAAGGTCGCGAGTTCCAGGTAGTCCCTGGCTCCGTCGCCTGAGAGCATGGTGGTGGCTCCCGCCTTGGCACAGATCTGAGCGAGGAGTTCGCTCTTGTGGCCGGGGAAGTCCCCGATCTCACTGGCTAGGAGCAGTGGGGTGTCGATCCCGAACCCCCGCATCAACATGCGTGTGGTCGCTATGGCCAGGTTCGCGAGACTGTCCCACTCCTCTTCGTACAGGTGGGCGATCTCGTCGCGGTAATCCTCCCAGTAGGGTGCCTTACGGTAACAGTGTTCCGCGAGTGCCTTGTAGTGTCTTGACTTCCATTTCTGGTTGTTGTCAACGACCTTGTCCCGTATGCGGTCGTCTCGACTGCCCTGAGCGACCGGAACGGTGAGTAGGACAGGTTTTCCGGCTCCTGCCACATAGTTACGGTTCTGCCACCCACGTCGCTCGAACTGGACGTTGTCAAGGATGACGAAGCGGTCGGAACGGTCAATCTTGTCCAAAAGTCCCAGCCATGGCAGATAGTGCGGCTGGTGGAGCGCCACCGTGACTCCGGCGGCTTCCTCACCGGTCGTGGCGGTGCGACTCTCCGGTACAGCGCCCTGAGGGCCGCTAGCACGATCAGGTGAGGAGGATGACGGTACGCAGTTCACGCCGAGCATTCTCCTTCTCTCCGTAGGTCACTTTGCACGGATTTTTCTGGGACCTGGACCTTCTGAGGTAAACCGAAGCCGTCTTGCGCACTCGGGTCCCAAATATCTTCTTATGGGTATCACCTCACGCAAGCCCGTGTATACGATTTGCGTGGCCTACATAGGACGCGAAACCGGGTGAACCTACCGATGCCGCAAGGCGTCAACCTAACACCGTCTTTGCGGGTTAATGTCGGTCCGAAATCGAGAACTTCGGAGGGTCCCAGCGCTGTGCGTACCGTACGTTTCATCGGCGGCCTGCTGACAGGGCTTATCGCTCTGGCACTGGCCGCAGCACTCTTTGTCTACTGGTTCGGCTTCGCGACGGATATGGCGGCGGCCGCGGGGCTGGGGGCCTTCGGCTACGTGTTCCTGTGGCTGGCCTTCGGCGCCAACCTGCTGCTGTGGACCGTCCTCGGGCTCGTGCGCCTGGGCGACGACTCAGTGCGCGCCGCGGTCCGGTCACGCGGGGCCGAACGCCGCCGTGCCGTCGGCGGTAAGACGCGTGAACGCATCCTGGTCGGCTCGGGCGGCGCTGGAGGGGGCACCGCCCTGGCCGAACGGGACGAAGACGGCTCCGACCCGGCCGAGCGCCGTGTGGACGCCTCGCACGCTCCGGCGGAGCTGTCGGACGGTACCGGCCCTGAGACCACGTCCCTGGCCGTGATCATCCCCGCGCACAACGAGGAGCCCGTCATCGGCGGGGCCATCGCCTCGGCGATGGGGCTCTTCGAGCGCTGGGACATCTACGTGGTCTCGGACTCCTCCGGGGACTCCACCGCGGAGATCGCGGCCAAGACCGGCGTGAACGTCCTCGAACTCCTCACCAACCGCGGCAAGGCCGGGGCCATCGAGGCGGTCCTCGAGGAGTTCGCGCTGACCGACAACTACGACGGCGTCCTCATCCTGGACGCCGACACCGAGATCGACGCCGGATACGTCGACGGGGCCAAGCGGCAGCTGGCCGATCCGTCGGTGGCGGCCGTCGCGGGCTTCGTGGTCTCGGAGTGGAAGCCGCGCCAGCGGACCTTCGTCGGCCGGATGATCTCCGCCTACCGCGATCGCCTGTACTTCATGCTCCAGTACCTCATGCGCTTCGGGCAGACCTGGCGACACGCCAACACGGCCTTCATCGTGCCGGGCTTCGCCAGCGTCTACCGCAGCGAGGCGCTGAGACGGATCGACGTCAACCCCAAGGGGCTGGTGATCGAGGACTTCAACATGACCTTCGAGGTGCACCACAAACGCCTCGGGCGTGTCTCGATGAACCCCGACACCAAGGCCTACAGCCAGGACCCCTTCACCTTCCGGGACTACTACAAGCAGGTCAGCCGGTGGACGCTGGGCTTCTGGCAGACCGTCCGGCGCCACCGGATGTGGCCGAGCCTGTTCTGGGCGTGCCTGTCGCTGTACATCCTGGAGGTCGTGCTGGTCTCCCTGACGCTGCTGGTCACCACGGTGGTCGGGCTGTTCGTCCTCGTCGGGACGATCGGCGGCGACCCGTTCCTGAGCCTGCCGTTCTTCGGTGATGCCTTCGCCGCGGTGACGGCCTTCCTGCCGCTGCTGGCGATCGGCATCGGCCTGTTCATCCCGGACTACATGCTCACCTGCCTGATGGCGGCGATCCGGCGGCGGCCGTCCTATCTGGTCTACGGCCTGCTCTTCCTGCCGATCCGGTTGGTGGACGCCTTCCTCACACTGCGGATGATCCCCAAGGCGTGGACCACCGAGTCCGACGGCCGGTGGAGCAGCCCGGACCGCGTCTCGGGCGGGTGATCCCACCTGCGCGGATGTGAGATCGGCCGGCCCCGGCCACCCCGGGCGTCCGCGGGGCCGGACAGCGTTTAGGCTGATCTCGCCCGCTCGCGGACCGCGACGCGGAAGGCCTGAGCAGGGGCGCAGCCGTCGGATGGGGTGTGGATCAGCCGTGGACAAGAGACGTGTGTCGTTCGCGTTGTACCGGGTGCTCGCGTACGTGACCGGAGTCTTTCTGTTGGGCCTGACCTTCGTGGCCATGCCCGCCAAGTACCTGATCGGGGAGACCGCCCGGTTCTCCCTGGTGGGCGCGCCGCAGGGCATGGAGCACTGGTTCGGCCCCGAGTCGCCGCTCATGCTGTTCATCGCGATGCCGCACGGCTACATCTACATGGCGTACGTGTTCGTGGTGCTGTGGGTGTCCCTGGACCGCCGCTGGAGCGCCGCACGCACACTGGGCGTGGCGCTCGCGGGCACGATCCCCGTGGCCGGGTTCGTGGTCGAGCACCGGATCGTCAGGTCGGAGCAGGCCAAGGACCAGGCGGCCGGACGGGCTCAGGAGTCCGCGACCGCGGGCTGATCCCGCTCGTCCCGCGAGGCCCCTTCCCTCCGGGAGCGGGCCTCTTTGAGCTCCCGGCGCATCAGGAGGATCCAGAAGGCCACGCCGGAGGCACCGAACATCGCCCACTGCACCGTGTAGCTGAGGCTGCGCCAGTTGACCTTGATCTCCGTGGGCGGCTCGGGCGGTGGTACCGGGGTGAGGGAGGCGGTGGCCGGGTCCTGCTCGGGTAGGGCGACGTAGCCCTCGTAGAGGCGGTAGTCCCACTCGTTGACCAGCACGGACGTGGCGATACGCGCGACCTGGCCCTCGGACTCCTCGATGGGAATGACCCCGTCGGCGCCCACCGGGGGCAGGAGCCAGCCGGTGACAGTGACCTCGCCCCCGGGGGCGGGCGGGATGTCCTGGCCCTCCTCGGCCCAGCCCCGGTTCACGGTGACGGCGGCGCCGTCACCGGTGACCAGGGGGATGATGACGTCGTAGCCGCTCACGCCCTCGGAGACCCGGGGCACCAGCAGTTGGGCCCCGGTGTCGTATCGGCCCGTGGTCTCGACGGCGCTGTTGGCGAAGGAGTCCGGGTGCATGTACTCGCCGGGTTCCAACAGGTCCGAGAGGGGCACGGCTCCGGCGAGGTCCTCGACCGGGTTGGTGATGACCTCCCGGTCGGGTTCGAAGGCCCGGACGAACTGCCATGAGGTCCCGGCGACGCAGACGACGGTGACCAGCACGGCCAGCAGGTGGATGCCGAGCCACCGCGGGCTGAGGAGTGGTGATCTCACCAGACCAGGCTATGCGCGCGTTCCGAGCGCTCCGTCGTGACCCCTGGTTGACGCTGACCACCCGGACTTGGTTCACCGCCTGCCGAGGAATGACGATCACTTTAAGTAGTTTCCTGTGACTGAGGGTTGTTCTTCGGTGGTGGGGTGGGTAGTGTCTCTATCAACGCGGAACGACAGGGTCGCTTCCGTGAAAGGCCTTCAAGGCCGCGACTCCAGGGGGGAGGAGTCGCTGGCCGTTTCCCAGCGCGAGGGTCGCTTCCGTACTTTGAGGGGGGATGCGGAGGCGACCCTCGCCACCTCGTAGACGGGGGCGTTTCCACCGGTCGGTGGGAACGCCCCCGTCCTCGTTCCCACTCCCTGGGGTGCCCCAGGGCGTGTCAGCCCATGGTCTTCTGGCCGTCCAGCTCCTCGCGCAGGATGTCGGCGTGGCCGCAGTGCTGCGCGGTTTCGCGGAGGATGTGCAGCAGCACGTCGCGCGCGGACCACCAGGTGTCCTCGGGGAACCACGGCGCCTTCGGCAGCTTCTGGCTGACCTCCAGGTCGGGCAGTCGCCCGACGAACCGCTCGGTTTCCCCGGCGGCCCGCTCGTAGTCCTCCAGGGCGCTGGCCAGGGTCTCGTCCCCGATCAGCCGGAAGCTCTTCTCATGCACCTCCCACGAGGCCGGGTCCTCGTAGTCCAGGTCCCCGTCATGCAGCTTCCCCTCCTGGATGAAGCGGATCCAGTTGCGCTCGGCGTCCGTCACGTGCTTGACCAGTCCTCCGATGGTCAGCTCGCTCACCGTGGTGCGCTTCGCGGCCTGCTCGTCGTCCAGACCCTTGAGGGTGAAGCGCAGGAAGTCGCGCTGTTCCGCCAGGACCCGCAGGAGGGTCGCGCGCTCAGAGTCCAGAACCGTGTTCGCCGCTGTCGCCGTCATGATGGCCACCGCCTTCTTCGTGTCCGACTCGGTGGTGAAACCCTAGGAAGCAAGGCGGTCAGGTCCTGTCCTCCACTTCACGGGAACCAGAAGAAGCCTTGAAGCTTCGGATAAGGGCCGGCCGATAGCCTGGCCTTCTGGCGACTCGGAGGTTCCATGACCTTGCTTCCGCTCGAGCACCGGTTCGACGGCCCCAGGCACGCACCCGTCGTGCTGCTCGTGCCGCCCTTCGGCACCAAGATGCCGGTCTGGGAACCGCAGATGCCCGAACTCACCCGTAACCGGCGGGTCCTACGGGTCAACCACCGCGGCCACGGCACCTCCTCGGCGCCTCCGGGGCCCTACACCATCGAGGAACTCGCCCTGGACCTGCTCGGCCTACTGGAGGCGGAGGGCCTCACCCGGGTCTCCGCGGTCGGCGCCGGCCTCGGCGGCTCGCTGCTGGTGTGGATCGCGGCCAACTCGCCGCGCACCCTGGACCGCCTCGCGCTGCTCGCGGCGGCGCCCCGTACGCCCCGTCCGCACCGGTGGGACCGCATCGCCTCGCGGGTGCGGACGGAGGGCCTGGACTCGGTGGCCGCCGAGGTGGCGCTGCCCTGGTTCACCCCGGACATGGGGGAGGAGCGCCCGGAGGTGGTGGCCAGGTTCACCGAGGACTTCGGCGGACTCGATCCGGGCGGTTTCTCGTGGTTGTGCGACGCGGTCGCCGATATGGACCAGCGTTACCTGGTCTCCGGCGTGCGGGTGCCGACCCTGGTGGCCTCGGCCGCCCACGATCCGCTACTGCCGCCCGGGCACGGCCGCAGGCTGGCCGACGGGATCGCCGACTCCCGGTTCGAGGTGGTCTCCGGTGCCGCGCACCTTCTCGGAGTGGAGCGTGCGGACCGGGTGAACGAGCTCCTGATGGAACACGTGGCCCGGTGAAGAGGGCATGAGACCGAAGGTCAGACCTCGGCCAGGGGGAGCAGGGGGCAGTTGATCTCCAGCAGGTAGCCGTCGGGGTCGCGGAAGTGGGCCGCGCGGATGCCCCAGGCCGTCCAGTCCCGCGGCTCCATCACCTGGCGGGCGCCGTCCGCGACCAGCTTGGCGGCGGTGGTGTCCACATCGTCCACCTCGAAGATCACCGCGAGCCGGTCCTGGTAGGGAAGCTCGGGGTCGGCCGTGTCGGTCTCCAGGGCCTCGGCCATGACCTCGCGCTGGTTGATGGCCAGCCGTGTCCCCGAAGCCACGTCGAACTCGGCGTAGCGGCTGCTCTCGTCGCCCCGCAGCAAGGGAAGTTTGAGGATCTCCGAGTAGAAGTGGAAGCAGGCCTCGTAGTCGTTGACGAGGAGCCTGATGTTGGTGCAGCGCATGGGGCCTCCTGCTGGTCGGTGTCTCTGTCCGCATTATTGTCCCGTGTCGGGGCAGCGGACGGCTCGGGTATTCGCACCCGGTTTGTCATCTGTCCGCGGTGCCGTGCCTGAAACCCGGGCCTTCGCGCAGGGGGGCCGGGGACGAACCCTCACCGTGTGGCCGAAACCGGCCATCCTCCCTCCGCGCGTGTCCTGAACTGCGCCCTCCCATGTGGATAGCCGATCTGCGGCATGCTGTAGCACACATCCACTCTTGTGTACCCCCTATTATCCAGGATGTAGTACATGTACTATCAAAGACAGTAGAACCGGTACGAGAAAGGGGGCGGATGTGATGATGGATTCAGCGGTTCAGGCGACATCCAGAGCGAGGACCCAGGCGTCGGGGGCCCCGGAGGAGACCGTGCTCCGGGCCCGCGACCTGCGGATGAACTACGGTGACGCCGAGATCCTGCGGGGGGTGGACCTCACCGCCCGGCGCGGCGAGGTGGTCGCGTTGCTGGGGCCCAACGGCGCGGGCAAGACCACCACGGTCGAGATCCTGGAGGGGTTCCGCAGGCGCTCCGCGGGCGAGGTGGAGGTCCTGGGGCGCGACCCCCAGCACGGTGACGAGGCGTGGCGCTCCCGGATCGGCGTCGTGTTGCAGTCCTGGCGCGACCACGGAGCCTGGCGGGTCCGGGAGCTGGTCCACCACTTCGGCCGCTTCCACGAGCCCTTCTCCGAGCCAGAACGTATCCGCCCCCTCGACACCGACGAGCTCCTGGAGTCCGTGGGCCTCACCGAGCACGCGCACAAGAGGCTGCGCACCCTCTCCGGCGGGCAGCGCCGCCGCGTGGACGTCGCCCTGGGCATCGTCGGTCGTCCCGAACTGCTCTTCCTCGACGAACCCACCGCCGGGTTCGATCCGTTGGTCCGCCGCGAGTTCCACGAACTGGTGCACCGGCTCGCCGACGAGGACGACACCGCCATCCTGCTGACCACGCACGACCTGGACGAGGCCGAGAAGCTGGCCGACCGCATCCTCATCCTCGCGGGGGGCGTGATCGTCGCCGACGGCAGCGCCGACCAGCTCGCCTCCCTGGTGGCCCGCGAGAGCGAGGTCACCTGGAGCGTCGGCGGACAGCGGCACGTCCACAGCACCACCAGCCCCGCCCGCCACGTCGCCGAGCTGTACGCGGAGCACGGCGAGGACGTCACCGGCCTGAGGGTCGCACGCCCCTCCCTGGAGGACGTGTACATGGCCATGGCACAGAGGCACGAGTCCGGCGACGCCGAGACCGCGGCAGCCGAGTTCGCGAAGGAGATCCGATGAACGCCAGGGCCAACGCCGTCAGAGCGGGAGTCTCCCGGGGGTGGATCGAGTTCCGGGCCTCCTTCACCAACGCTCAGGAGCTCTTCAGCGGCTACCTGCTGATGCCCGTCATGTTCGTCGTCCTCGCCGTCGTCCTAGGCGGGGAGCAGGTCTCGGGGGGCGACACCTCCGTCGGTGCGACGATCATGTCCACGGGGATCACCATGCACATGGTCATCCTCGGACTGATGACGGTCGCCCAGGTGCTCGGGAGCGAGCGCGAGGAGGGCGCCCTGCTGCGGGCCAAGGCCACGCCGCACGGCATGCTCGGCTACGGAGTCGCCAAGACCTGGCACATCCTGGCCATGTCGGTGGTGGCCGTGATGCTCATGCTGGTGCCGGGGCTGCTGTTCGTCGACGGGTTCGTCCTGAGGGGCGTGGCCGGGACGCTCACCATGCTGTGGGTGTTCGTGCTCGCGATGCTGGCCCTGGCCCCCGTCGGCGCGATACTCGGCGCGACCCTGTCCAACCCGCGTACCGGGGTCGGCCTGCTGATGGTGCCGGTCATGGGGCTGATAGCGATCTCGGGCGTCATGATGCCCATCACGGTGATGCCCGGCTGGGTCCAGGGCCTAGCCCAGGTCTTCCCCGTCTACTGGATCGGCCTGGGCGTGCGCGCCGCGCTGATGCCCGCCGACCACGCCACCCTCGAACTGGCCGGGACCTGGCAGCTGCCGCAGGTGGCCGGGGTCCTGGCGCTGTGGGCTCTCGTCGGGTTCGCCGTCGCGCAGTGGGTGCTGCGGCGGATGGCCCGGCGCGAGTCGGGATCGAGGGTCCAGGCGGCCCGGGAGAAGGCGATGAAGCGTGCCTACTGAGAACGACAACGCGGCCGGGCGCCGTCCGAGGGCGGCGCCCGGGAGCGGCGAGGCCATCTACAACCGGATCGCGATGCTGCGTGCCGAGCGGAACGTGTCCCGGCGCCAGCTGGCCGAGGCCCTGGGCGTGCACTACCAGACGGTCGGTTACCTGGAGCGGGGCGAGTACAGCCCCAGCCTCCACCTGGCGCTGCGCATCGCGCGCTACTTCGAGGTCCCGGTGGAGGTCGTCTTCTCCATCGAGCCCTTCCCCCGCATCGGCCAGTGACCCGACCAGGAAGAGGATTTCCAATGACTGAGTCAAGCCGTGTCGCCCGGCTCCGGGCCTCCCGGTCCAGACGGCGCGTCTACGCGGCCCTGATCGTCCTGGCCGTACTGGCCGCCACGGTGCTCATGGGCTTCATCGGCTTCAACACCGGCACGACGCTGACCATGGCCGTCCTGCTGCCGGCCCTCCTCGCGCTGGTGGCCGTGATGCTGGTGGTCACGACGCAGCTGGGCCGGGCCACGGGGGCGAACTTCCGCTACCGGAACCTGGACGAGCGTCAGCGCGCCGAGCTGGACCGGGCCACACGGATCGGCCACCACGTGACGGCGGGGATCATGCTGGCGGTGTTCGTCGTGGTCGCCGTGCTGGAGGGTTACTCGCCCGAGTCCGTGTCCTTTCCCAGGGAGCTGTTCATGCCCGCGCTGTGGGTGATCATCATGGCGCACGCCTCGATCCCCGCCCTCCACCTGGCCTGGACCCAGCCGGACGAGGTCCCCGACGAGGACGAGCCGGGTTGAGGGGCGGAACCCGCGACCCGTGGTCCCGCGTACGGGGGCTGGTCCGAGCGCGGCACGGTGGACAGGAGTCCCCTCGGCGGGTGACGGACCCGCTGTCGCGGCTGTCACCATCGCCGAATACCGTGCCGGCGTCCTCACCACCGCCGCGCACGCCGCCCAGGCGGGGCGGACCGTCGTGAGCCGTGACGCCGAGACGCGTTTCGACGGGCTTCCGGGAGTCCTGGCCGTGGAGGTGGGTTAGGGCCCGGGGTCAGAAGATGTCCGGGCCCGCCCAGCCGTAGGTGTCGCGCTCGCGGACACGGGCCAGCTCGTCCTCGGACAGGACGCGGGGCCTGCCGAGCTGGCAGGCCCTCAGGTACGCGGCGCTGAGCCAGTCCAGCAGCCGCAGGTTCTCCAGCGCGTGCCCCAGGTCGCGGCCCAGGGCCAGGCCGCCGTGGTTGGCGAGCAGTGCGGCGTCGCGGCCCTTGAGCGCCTTGACCGCGTGGTCGGCGATCTCGCCGGTGCCGTAGGTGGTGTACGGGGTCACGGCGACCGCTCCGCCCAGGGAGGCGGCGCGGTGGTGGATCGGGGGGAGCTCGTCCAGTACCGAGGAGACCGCGACCGTGTCGGCGGTGAACGCGTTCACCACGGCGGTGACGCCGCGCTCGTGCTCGGCGGCCTGGCGGTGCACGGCGATGTGCAGGGTGGCCTCGGCGGCGGGGTCGCGCCGTCCTTCGAGCACCCGGTCGTCGAGCGACATCACCGGGCAGTCGGCGGGCTGGATCTGGTCGAGGTCGGTACCGTGCGGCGTGACGACCACGAGGCCGCCGCTACGGACGCTGACGGTTCCCGACTCACCCGGGGCGGTACCGGCACCCGCGGCGAGGGCGCGGGCGGTCAGGCAGATGTCCCGACGTTCCTGTTCAAGCAGCATGCTTCCTCAAAGGGTGCGCGGTGAGGCGCGGTCCTGGAGCGGGCCCCGTCGCGGGACCGTGGAAGACCGGACGAACCTACTTAGGTATGCCTCAACTCATCGGCTATACCTCAATGTACGTCAAACTCTCTTCCTCGTCTTCCCCACGTAGGGATGTCGGGGTCGGGCCCGAGCGTCACACCGAGTAGTTGTGTGCCCAGGCGTGACGTGGGGATTGCCACGGAGATCCTGTCGTGGCTGAGCGTTTTCGCAGCTCAATGCATGCCCTGGGGAAACTGTGACTTATGCGTCTTATGAGACGAGGCTGTTTGTGACTACCGATCTTGGGCAAACCGGACCCGTGAACGAGCCCTACGTAACCTTGCCGTCCGTGCCGTACCTGTCAGAACCGGGGTCGGCCACGGCCACCAGCCTGTACATCGACGGCCAATGGAAGGCGGCCCGCAACGGCCGTGTCCGGGAGATCCTGGACCCAGCGGACGCCTCCGTCCTGACCATCGTCAGCGAGGGCGGCAGAGCCGACACAGAGGACGCCATCGCCGCGGCCCGGCGCACCTTCGACGAGGGGGAGTGGCGCCGCGTCTCCGACGACGAGCGCGGCAAACTCGTCGGCCGCATCGCCGACCTCCTCCAGCGCGACCGCGAGGAGATCGCGGTCATGGAGTCCCTCGACGCCGGCAAGACCATCGAGGAGGGCGGGATCGACGTCGACGACGTCACCAACGTCTTCCGCTACTACGCGGGTCTGGCCGGGAAGGACACGGGCCGCCTCGTGGCCGCGCCCGAGGGCGTGCACAGCAAGGTGGTCTACGAGCCCGTCGGCGTCTGCGGCATGATCACTCCCTGGAACTACCCGCTGCTCCAGCTCGCCTGGAAGATGGCCCCGGCCCTCGCGGCGGGCAACACCATGGTGGTCAAGCCCAGCGAGATCACCCCGGTCACCACCGCCAAGCTGGTCGAGCTCACCGCCGAGGCGGGCTTCCCGCCGGGCGTGGTCAACCTGGTCCTGGGCAGCGGCCCCGACGCGGGCGCTCCGCTGTCCGAGCACCCGGACGTGGACCTGGTCTCCTTCACCGGCGGGGTGGCCACCGGTAGGCGGATCATGGCGGCGGCCTCCGAGACGATCAAGACGACCGCTCTGGAGCTCGGCGGCAAGAACCCCAACATCATCTTCCCGGACGTGGACCTGGACACCGCGGTGGACTACGCGCTCAACGCCGCGTTCTTCCACTCCGGCCAGGTGTGCTCGGCCGGCGCGCGACTCATCGTGCACAACGACATCCACGACGCCTTCACCACCGAACTCGCCCGCCGCGCCGAGGCCATCCGCATCGGCCGCGGCCAGGACGAGGGCGTGCGCTGCGGTCCGCTGGTCTCCGCCGAGCACCGCGCCAAGGTCGAGGCCGCCGTCGAGCGCGGCGTCGAGGAGGGTGCCCGGATCATCGTCGGGGGCAAGCGGCCCGACGACCCGGCCCTCTCCCAGGGCTACTTCTACCGGCCCACTATCTTCGTCGACTGCGAGAGCTCCATGGACATCGTCCAGACCGAGGTCTTCGGCCCGGTCGTGACCGTGGAGCGGTTCCAGACCGAGGAACAGGCCATCGAGCTGGGCAACGCCACCGAATACGGCCTTTCCGGCGGGGTGTGGACCGACGACACCGCCCGTGGCGAGCGGGTCGCGGCGGCCCTGCGCCACGGCACCATCTGGATCAACGACTACGGTCCCTACATCCCGGGTGCCGAGTGGGGCGGCTACGGCCACAGCGGCATCGGCCGCGAGCTGGGGCTGGCGGGCCTGGACGAGTACCGCGAGGCCAAGCACATCTACCGCAACCTGGCGCCCGAGCCACAGCGCTGGTTCGGCTGACAGCACCCGCCCCGGGCCGGTAAGCGGTCCGGGGCGACGACTGCCCGGCGGCGCGGCTCCGACTCCCCCCGCTCCGCCGGGTGCCCCGTGGCAGAGTCCACGGTCGACTTGAGAAGAGGACCCTACACAGGTCGGTTTCCCCCCGGCATCCCCCTGGGAACAGACAACGAGAGGAATCGGACCGTGTCTCCAACCGAGACCACTTACGACTACGTGATCGTCGGCGGCGGTACCGCCGGATCGGTGATCGCCAACAGGCTCACCGAGGACCCGGGCACCACCGTGTGCCTGATCGAGGGCGGCCCCGACGACCGCGACCTGGAGCACGTGCTGCGCCTGGGCGACTGGCTGAGCGTCCTGGACAGCGAGCTCGACTACGGGTACACCACCGTCGAGCAGCCGCGCGGCAACTCCAACATCCTGCACTCCCGAGCCCGCGTGCTGGGCGGGTGCTCCTCGCACAACACGCTGATCAGCTTCCGGCCCTTCGCGGAGGACCTTGACGACTGGGTCGCCGCTGGAGCCGAGGGCTGGGACAACGCCACCGTGCAGTCCTACGCCGACCGGATCAAGTGCAACATCACCCCGGTCGCCGAGAAGGACCGCAACGCGATGGTCAAGGACTGGGTATCCTCGGCCGCCGAAGCGGCGGGCGTCCCCGTGGTGGAGGACTTCAACGCCCTGACATCGCACGGCGGCGGCTTCGCGGACGGGGCGGGCTTCCTGTCCATCTCCTACGATCCCTACACCGGTTACCGCTCATCGGCCTCGGTGGCCTACCTGCACCCGATCATGGACGTGCGCGACAACCTCACCGTCATGCTGGAGACATGGGTCGACCGGGTCGTCCTCGACGGTGACCGCGCCACCGGGGTCAGCGCCACGACCAAGGACGGCACACATGTCACGGTCAACGCCCGGCACGAGGTGATTCTGTCCGCCGGCGCCGTGGACACCCCCCGGCTGCTCATGCTCTCGGGGGTCGGCAACGCCGAGGAGCTGCGGGAGGTGGGCATCGAACCCCGCCACGACCTGCCCGGCGTCGGTGAGAACCTGCTCGACCACCCCGAGTCGATCATCATGTGGGAGACCGACAGGCCGGTCCCGGAGAACACGGTGATGGACTCCGACGCGGCCCTGTTCGTGCGGCGCGACGACAGCGACCCGCGCCCGGACCTGATGTTCCACATCTACCAGATCCCCTTCGACGACAACACGAAGCGGCTGGGCTACGAGTCCCCACCCGACGGATACGCGGTGTGCATGACGCCGAACATCCCTCGTTCGCAGGCGCGCGGCAAGCTCTACCTCACCAGCGGTGATCCCCAGGCCAAGCCCGCGCTGGACTTCCGGTACTTCACCGACCCCGACGGCCACGACGAGAAGACGATCGTGGACGGGCTGAAGATCGCCCGCGAGGTCGCCGCCACCGAGCCGTTCAAGTCCTGGATCAAGCGCGAGGTCGCCCCGGGTCCCGGTGTCCGGAGCGACGAGGAGCTGTCGGAGTTCGGCCGTCGCGCCGCCCACACCGTCTACCACCCGGCGGGCACCTGCAAGATGGGCGCCGCCGACGACGACACCGCCGTGGTCGACCCCCGGCTGCGCGTCCGCGGCCTGCGCGGACTGCGTGTCGTCGACGCGTCGGTGTTTCCCACCCTTCCCACCCCCAACCCCATGGTCACGGTTTTGGCCCTCGGCGAGCGCGCCGCGGACCTCGTCCGTCAGGACGCCCTGGCCGAACAGGAAGTTTGATGAGCACATCGGTAACCGAGGAGGCCGAAACGAACCGCGCCTCAGACGTCACCTTCTCGGTCCGCAACCTGTGGAAGGTCTTCGGCAAGAACGCGGACAAGGTCGTCGGCACCGAGCTGGAGGGTGCCGACCGGGACCGCGTCAAGGAGGAGACCGGGTGCACCGTGGCGGTGCGAGACGTGTCCTTCGACGTGCGCCCGGGTGAGATCTTCGTGGTCATGGGCCTGTCAGGATCCGGTAAGTCCACACTGATCCGGTGCCTGACCCGGCTGATCGAGCCGACCGCCGGACGGGTGATGCTCGACGGCGAGGACATCGGTGAGGCCGCCCCGCAACGGCTGCGCGAGCTGCGCCGCCACAAGATGGCCATGGTCTTCCAGCACTTCGGGCTGCTGCCCAGCCGCAGGATCATCGACAACGTGGCCTACGGGCTCGAGGTGCGCGGGACGTCGCGCTCCGAGCGGTACGAGCGTGCCCGCGAGATGATCGAGATGGTGGGCCTGGGCGGGTACGAGAACTCCCGGCCCGGCGAGCTGTCCGGCGGTATGCAGCAGCGTGTCGGGCTGGCCCGCGCGCTCGCCGTGGACCCGGAGGTGCTGCTGTTCGACGAACCGTTCAGCGCCCTGGACCCGCTGATCCGCCGCGACATGCAGGACGAGGTCAGCCGTCTGCAACGCGAACTGAACAAGACGTCGGTCTTCATCACCCACGACCTCCAGGAGGCCCTCAAGCTGGGCGACCGCATCGCCATCATGCGCGACGGGGAGATCGTGCAGGTGGGCACCCCGGAGGAGGTGGTGGGCCGCCCGGCCAACGCCTACGTCGCCGACTTCACCTCCGACGTGGCCCGTACCACCGTGCTCACCGCCCGGTGGCTGGTGCGCGAGGCGTACCCGGACGAGCGCACGGACGGCCCGGTCACCGAGCCCGGAACCGTGCTGGCCGAGGTGCTGCCGATGCTCGCGGCGAGCACCGCGCCCGTGCGGGTCGTGGAGGGCGACACCCTCCTGGGCTACGTGGGCCGCGACGACGTGCTGCGCGCCATCGCCGAGGACCAGCTGGACAACGCCGCGGCCGCCGCCATCGAGGAGGAGGCGGCCGACGAGCTGTCCGAGGTGGTGGCCGACCACTCCTCCGACGGCACCGAAACCTACGAGGGCAGCGTCGCTTCGGTCCAGGTCGGGAGCGGTGCGTGACATGACCGCGACAACCCAACCCGCCACCGTCCCCCCGAGGACCGGTGGCCAGGGTGACGGTGGAGGCGCCGAAAACCCCCTGCGCCGCACGTGGGTGCAGGCGCTGCTGGTGGTCGCGCTGCTCGTGGTCGGCTACTGGGGTAGCCGCCTCCTGGGTCATCCCTCCTGGGCGGGAAGCTTCCCGACCCTCGTCGGCGACCAGTTCACGGCCTGGCTCGACGGCGTCTACGCGTGGATCGTCGCCAACCGCAACGACAGTCCGCTGTTCCTGTACTTCTTCAACTACGTCTCCGTGGGGCTGGGGTCGGCCGTCGTGCTGATCAACCGGTTCCTCGACCTCCTCACCTGGCCCGGCGTGACCCTCATCGGCGTGTTCGTCGCCTGGCGGGTCGCCGGCTGGCGCGTGTCGCTGCTGGTGCTCGCCACCTTCGCCGTGTTCGCGCTGAGCGGGCTGTGGAACGCGTCGATGACGACGCTGGCGCTGATCATCACGGCGGTCTTCATCGCCCTGCTGCTCGGCATCCCGCTGGGCATCCTGGCCGGGCGCAGCGAGGGGTTCTACCGGGGCGTCCGCCCGGTGCTGGACTTCATGCAGATCATGCCCGCCTTCGCCTACCTGCTGCCGTTCGTGCTGCTGTTCGGCATCGGCAACCCGGCCGCCGCCGTGGTGACGGCCGTGTACGCGTTTCCCCCCGCCGTGCGGATCACCGCGCTGGCCATCCGCGAGGTGCCCAAGGGCGCGGTCGAGGCGGCGGAGTCGCTGGGGTCCACGCCGTGGCAGGTCCTCGGCAAGGTGCAACTGCCGATGGCCAAGCGCACCATCCTGCTGGGCGTCAACCAGACCATCATGCTCGCGGTGTCCATGGTCGTGATCGCCTCGGTCATCGGCGCGGGCGGTCTGGGTGACGCGATCTACCAGGCGCTCTCCAAGGTCAACGTCGGCCAGGCGTTCCAGGCGGGCCTGGCGATCGTCATGCTCGCCATCGCCCTGGACCGGGTGACGGGCGCGGTGGGCCACGGATCGCGCACACCGAACATCCCCGAGCGCTACCGGCTGCCGGTCCTGGGCGGCGCGCTCGCCCTGGTGGTCGCGGTGGTCGCGGCGGCGCGCCTGATGGGCGTGCACGGCTGGCCGCGCGAGGTCGCGGTCAATATCAGCGACCCGGTGAACGCCGTGTACGGCCTGGTCCAGGAGGCGATCGGCTCCACCACCGCGGTGCTGGCCACGTGGCTGCTGAACGGGGTGCTGGGCCCGCTCGCCACCCTGTTGACGGACTCCCCCTGGTGGCTGGTCGTGTTCGCCGCCGCTGCCCTGGGGTGGATCTTCGCCGGGACGCGCGCGGCCGTCGTGTCCGGCGCGGCACTGGTCGCGGTGGGCCTGCTGGGGGTGTGGAACAACGCCATGGACACGCTGTCGCAGGTGCTCGTGGCGTCCCTGGTCACCATCGTGCTGGGCGTACTGATCGGCGTGCTGATGTCGCGCAACGACGTGTTCGCGGCGATCCTCAAGCCGGTCCTGGACGCGATGCAGACCCTGCCGCCGTTCGTCTACCTGATCCCGGCGGTGGCGCTGTTCACCATCGGCCGCGTCCCGGCCCTGGTGGCGGCGGTGGTCTTCGCCCTGCCGCCGGTGATCCGGCTGGTCAACGACGGAATCCGGGGCATACCCAAGCCGACCCTGGATGCGGCGCGCTCGCAGGGGTCCACCGGCTTGCAGCTGCTCACCAAGGTGGAGTTGCCGATGGCGCGCGGCTCGCTGCTGCTCGCCGTCAACCAGGGGATCATCCTCGTGCTGTCCATGGTGGTCATCGGCGCGCTGGTCGGCGCCGGGGCACTGGGCAACGACGTGGTGGTCGGCCTGGCACAGAACAAGCTCGGCCTGGGCCTGGCCTCGGGCCTGGCGATCGTGTGCCTGGGCCTGTTCCTGGACAGGGTGACGCAGGGAAGGAGGGCACCCCGTGCCTGAGTTGAGATTTTCCCTGGTCAGGGCACTCGCCGTGGGACTGGCCATGGTCATGGTGAGTTCGTGCGCGGTGCGCACCGACCAGGTCGCGCGTGACCCGAACACGGTGCGGATGGCCGTCAACGGCTGGGTGGGCTACGAGGCCAGCGCCGAGGTGCTGGCCTACATCCTCCGCGAGAAGATGGACTATGAGGTCCAACTGGTCCGCACCGACGAACAGCCGTCGTGGCAGGCGCTGGACCAGGGCGTGCTCGACGTGATCGTGGAGAACTGGGGCCATGAGAACCTCATGGAGATCTACGGACCCGAGGGCAACGGCACCGTGGTCGACGGCGGCTCGACCGGCAACGAGGGCGTGATCGGCTGGTACGTTCCCGCCTACGTGGCCGAGGAGTATCCGGAGATCACCACCGCGGACGGCCTACGGGAGCACACCGACACCTTCCAGACCGCCGAGACCGGCGACGAGGGGGAGTTCCTGGGCGGCGCGCCCGGGTTCGTCACCCAGGACCAGGGGATGATCAATGCCTTCGACCTGGACCTGGAGATCGTCTACGCCGGTTCGGAGGCCTCGCAGATCACCGAGGTCCGCCGGCGGTACGCCAACGAGGAGCCGGTGCTCTTCTACTTCTACGATCCGCAGTGGCTCCAGGAGGAGCTGGACCTGGTCAAGGTCGACTTCCCGGACTATGAAGCGGGGTGCGACGAGGATTCCGAACACATCCCCTGCGACTACCCGGTCTACGACCTGAACAAGATCTTCAGGGCCGGGTTCGTGGAGGACGACGACCCCGCGTACCGGTTCCTGGACAACTGGACGTGGACCAACGAGGACCAGAACCGGGTGGCCGGGATGATCGCCGACGAGGGGCTCGACCCGACCGACGCCGCCGAGGTCTGGGTGAACGAGAACCCGGACGTGTGGCAGGACTGGCTTCCCGGGGGCGGCGCGCAGCGCTGACCCACTCGTGTGTCCGCGGGGGCGGGGGTGTTCCCCCGCCCCCGCGGCGTGTTCTCGGCGGCCGCCGCGGCCCGAACGCTCCTGCCCAGGAGCGGGGCCGCCGGTGGCCGTCAGGACATCGGTCGCTCGTTCCTCAGCCGCCGCCCCACCCAGTACACATTCACGCAGGCGGCGACGAAACCCGCGCCGAGCAGCACGACCAGCCATGTCTGGTCGGCCCACAGGTAGGCGAGGACCGTGCCGACCAGCATCACCAGGGCACCGAACACGGCCAGCACCGTGCGGAAGCCGAGGGCGCTCGCCGGACGCTCATGACTGCCCAGAGGGCCCTTCAACCTGTCGCGTCGCATGACGTCCGCTCCCTTCACCCGTGGCCGGTACCACCGGCGCACCGTCGCCGCGATGCACCGGTCAGGCGTCCTCTCCGCCCCCTACCCACCTGTCGGAAAACACGCGGAGGGACTTCGGCCACCTGGAGCGGGCGATCGGCACCGCTGGCGGGGCCGAGGAGTTCGGCGCCGGGGCCATGCGCCCGCGTGACGGGGCGAGGGCCTGGCGGCTGGTGGAGACGCGCAAGCACCGTGGATCGGGTCAGGCACAGGTGGCGCGGCGTATGGGGATCTCGGCGGCGAGGGTGTCGCAGACCGAGTCCGGCGATATCTCGGCGGGGGGGCGTTCTGGACCGCTACGTCACCGCCCTCGGCGGAACCCTGATGATCGTCGCGGATTTCGGCGACGAACGGATGAAGGTCGGCTGAAAGCGCGGCGGGGTGCTGGGGAAGAGCGCCCCACCGCGCTCGGGCACTCCTACACCCCGTCCATGAGGGCGGGCAGGGCGGACTCGTAGGACTCGCGCAGCTCGGTCAGCGGGATCTCCACGGCGCCGCTCGGGTGGGTGACCGACAGGGCGTCGCCGTCCACGACGCCGATCTGCTCCACCGGCACGCCGTGCTCCTCGGCCAGGGCCACGAGGGCCCCGTCCCCGCCCGGCTCCACCGCGACGACGGCGCGGGCGCCTGACTCGCTGAACAGGGCGGTGAACGCGTCGCCGTCCACGGACACCCGCACGCCGCGGCCCCCGCGCAGCGCCGACTCCGCCAGCGCGACCGCCAGACCGCCGTCGGACAGGTCGTGCGCGGCCCCGACCAGACCGCGCTCGGCGGCGGCGGCCAGCACCTCGCCCAGGGCGGCCTCGGCGGCCAGGTCCACCCGGGGCGGCAGACCGCCCAGGTGGCCGTGGACCGTGTCGGCCCACGCGGAGCCGCCGAACTCCGGCCGGGTCTCGCCCAGCAGGAAGACCAGGGCGCCGTCGGTGGCGAACGCGGTCCTCAGCCGGGTGCGCACGTCGTCGATCACGCCGAGCACACCGATCACCGGGGTCGGGTTGATCGCCACGTCGCCGGTCTGGTTGTAGAAGCTCACGTTGCCGCCGGTCACCGGGGTGCCCAGCTGCTGGCACGCGTCGGCCAAGCCCCGCGCGGACTCGGCGAACTGCCACATCACCCCCGGGTCCTCCGGCGAGCCGAAGTTGAGGCAGTTGGTCACCGCCAGCGGCCGCGCACCCGTCGCGGCGACGTTGCGGTAGGCCTCCGCGTACGCCAGCTGCGTACCCGTGTACGGGTCCAGGCGGGTGAACCGGCCGTTGCCGTCGGTGGCCAGTGCCACGCCCCGGTGGGAGTCGTCGGAGACACGGATCATCCCGGCGTCGTGCGGAGTGGAGACCACCGTGTCCCCGCGCACGTAGCTGTCGTACTGCTGGGTGACCCACGTCGGGTCCCCCACGCCGGGGGCGCCCAGCACCCGCAGCACCTGTTCGCGCAGCTCGGCGTCGGCGGCGGGGCGGGGCAGCTTGCCGACGTCGTCGGCCCGCAGCGCGTCCTGCGAGTCGGGACGCGCGTACGGGCGCTGGTAGACGGGGCCCTCGTCAGAGGCGGTCCGCGGCGGCATGTCCACCACGGTCCGGTCGTGCCAGGTCATCACCAGGCGGCCGCCGCGCTCGGCCTCCTCGGGGGTCACGTCGGTGACCTCGCCGATCTCGGTGGCCAGGATCTGCCACTTGTCGCAGATGGCCAGGAACTCGTCCATCCTCGCGGGCTCGACGATCGCCATCATGCGCTCCTGCGACTCACTCATGAGGATCTCCTCGGGAGTGAGCCGGGGATCGCGCAGCGGCACCCGGTCCAGCTGGACACGCATACCGCCGGTGCCGCCCGCGGCCAGCTCGGTGGTGGCGCAGGACACGCCGGCCGCTCCCAGGTCCTGGATGCCGACGACCAGGTCCTTGTCGAACAGCTCCAGGCTGCACTCGATGAGCAGCTTCTCCATGAAGGGGTCGCCGACCTGCACGCTGGGCCGCTTGGTGTGCGACTCGTCGTCGAAGGTCGCACTGGCCAGCACCGAGGCGCCGCCGATCCCGTCGGGGCCGGTGGTGGAGCCGAACAGCACCACCTTGTTGCCCGGTCCGGGCGCCTGCGCCAACTTGATGTCCTCGTGCCGCATCACGCCCACGCACAGGGCGTTGACCAGCGGGTTGCCGACGTATCCGGCGCCGAATCCGGTCTCACCACCGATGTTGGGCAGGCCCAGGCAGTTGCCGTAGAAGGAGATGCCGGACACCACGCCGGGCAGTACCCGCTTGGTGTCGTCGGCGTCGGCGGGGCCGAACCGCAGTGCGTCCATCACCGCGACGGGGCGGGCGCCCATGGTGAGGATGTCGCGGACGATACCGCCCACACCGGTGGCCGCGCCCTGGTGCGGCTCCACGTAGGAGGGGTGGTTGTGCGACTCGATCTTGAACGTCACCGCGCGGCCGTCGCCGACGTCCACCACACCGGCGTTCTCGCCCATGCCGACGAGCAGCGCCTCGTTCTCGGGCGCCTTCTCCCCGAACTGGCGCAGGTGCACCTTGGACGACTTGTACGAGCAGTGCTCGCTCCACATGACCGAGTAGATGGCCAGCTCGGCGGAGGTGGGGCGGCGGCCCAGGATCTCGCGGACCCGCTCGTACTCGTCCTTGGCCATGCCCAGTTCGGCGTACGGCTGCGGCGTGTCCGGGCTGTCGTGCGCCACGGCGACGGTGTCGAGACCAGGTACTTCAGACATGCGTTGTTCCGTTCGGGTTCTGCGGATGTGAGCCGAGCCGTGGCGTCCGCCGAACGGCGCGGAGGATCGTCGGTCAGGAGCCCGGGGCCTCGCCCGCGTCGCCGAGCATCAGCACCGCGGGGGAGTCGGACTCGTCGTGGGAGGAGGTGTCGGCCAGCATGTAGTCGCCGTTGCTGAGGAAGACCTGTCCCTCGGGCGCGCCCTCGGGCCGCTGCTCCTCCCAGCCGCGTTCGGTGAGGTGGGAGACCACGGTCTCGACGGACTCGCGGGAGTCCTCGGGTATATCCCCGTCCTCGGTCATGAGCATCACCATCCGGACGCACTCGGTCTGCTCGCAGTACACGTCGGCCTCCGGGTCGGAGGCGTACGACAGACCGGACGGGGCCTGGCCGAGCACCTCCTTGTCCGGCGGCGAGCCCGGAGCCTGTCCCCCGTCCTGCTGGCCCTGCCCCTGGCCCTGTGGCGGCGTGGCCACGGGCGCGGACCCGATGGCGTTGAACAGTCCCACCGCGGCGGAGACCACCAGACCCATGATGACCAGTCCGGCGAGGACGAACATCGTCCTCCTGGAACGCAGCAGCGCCATCAACGGCCAAATCCCCTGTTCGGTGTTCGGGTCAGGCGTTCACCGGAGAACCGGCGGCCAGGTGGGTGAGAATCGAGGTGAAGAACCCGAGGCCCTCGGTGGAGGGGCCGGTGAGCGCCTCCACGGCGTGCTCGGGGTGCGGCATGAGGCCGACGACGTTCCCGTGCTCGTTGGCGATGCCGGCGATGCCGCGGCGGGAGCCGTTCGGATTGCCGTCGACGTAGCGGGCCACGATCCGACCGGTGGCCTCCAGCTCGTCCAGGGTGTGCTCGTCGGCGACGTAGCTGCCCTCGCCGCTCTTGAGCACCACCAGGATCTCCTGGCCCTCGGTGTAGGAGCCGGTCCACGCGGTGCCGGTGCTCTCCACACGCAGCACCTGGTCGCGGTTGACGAACCGCAGCGAGGAGTTGCGGGTCAAGGCGCCGGGGAGCAGGTGGCTCTCGCACAGGATCTGGAAGCCGTTGCAGATGCCGAGGACCGGCAGCGCGCCCGAACGGGCGGCAGGGACCAGTTCCGACATCAGCGGGGCGAACCTGGCGATGGCCCCGCAGCGCAGGTAGTCGCCGTAGGAGAAGCCGCCGGGCAGGACCACGGCGTCCACGCCCCTGAGGTCGGCGTCAGCGTGCCAGAGGGAGACTGGTTCGGCACCCGCCAGCGCGACCGCGCGCGCGGCGTCCTTGTCGTCGAGGGAGCCGGGGAAGGTGACGACGCCCACACGGGCTGTCATGAGCACACTCCGAGAGGTTGGGTCGGGTCCATCCCCGCGAGCACGGGGAGCGTTCGGCGAGGAGATGCCGGTGCCTGGCCCCGTCGCTGGGGACGGTGCGTCCGCACTTCGCAGCGTACCCGCTCACCTGTGCTCCGGTACGACGGTGCCCCCTCCTGGGGTCCGCGTCCTTAGAGGATCCTCCTTGTCGGAGGCGCGCCGAGCGCCCGTGCCCGTGTGTGATCCGACAGGGACGGTGGAGCACGTGGAGAGGTGTGGTGTCGGCGACTGCCCCTGTGGCGGGCGGGTACGCGGTGCGATCCGGCGGACCGGCGGTCGGCGGAGCGGGACCCGGCCGGACTCCGCGCGGACGGGTACGCGGAGACGGGCTGCTCAGAGAAGGGCGTAGCGCTGGGCCGGTACCCGTCCGGCGGCCTCCTCCGATGACGAGCCGTCGCACACTGTGAGCCTCTTGCGCAACAGGACCGTCGTGCGCGGTTCCTCCTCGAAGTCGACCTCGTCCATGAGATAGCGCATCAGCAGAATGCCCCTACCCGATTCCGCTTCCAGGCCGGGGAGGGGCATGTGGTCGGCGGTGAACCTTTCGGTCAGCGCCGCGAGATCGGATGTCTTTCCGGTATGGGATATCCGTAGCTCGCACCACCGCACGCCCATCTCGGCCTCGACCATGTAGTCGCGGGCGTGCCCGCCGTGGTCGACTGCGTTGCTACAGGCCTCGGAGACGGCCAGGAGGATGTCGTCGACGCAGTCCTGGCACACTCCCCCGCGGAGGAGGAGGGTGCCGAGGACGTCGCGTGCGACGGAGACCGTGTGCGCCTGCCTGGGGAGGGAGATCGAGAAAACGGCGTCCATTCGTACACCTCTCGTGCTCCGTTGTCGTGTTCAGCCCGGCATGTTAGGAACCTTCCCCGAGGGCGGATGGAGTAAAACGAACAGCCGTGTCCACGAGGGGACACGGCTGGATTTTTCCGGCACTTCTGGTGTGTCGAACACCATGCAAAGAATTTGCCGATTTCCCCGGCTGCGCCGAAAAGCCGCGGACGCCATCACGGGCAGGTGCTCGGTGTGACCCATCTCGCACGCGCGGCCTCGGGAGGGCCGTCGAGCGGACCCGTGGGGACCCGCACCTGCCGGGGGCTCTCCGCCTGAAGCGAAACCGGCGACGGAGAGGACGTCGCCGACGGGCGCGGCCAGGGCCCTCCCTACTCCTCCACGCGGACCTCGTAGTCCTCGATGACGGTGTTGGCGAGCAGGGTCTCGGCCAGGCGGCGGACCTCGTCGAGCCTGGCCTCGTCCACCTCTCCCTCGACGTCGACCTCGAAGCGTTTACCCTGGCGGACCTGCTCGATCCCCTCGAAGCCCAAACGTGAGCAGGCCCCGGCGATGGCCTGGCCCTGGGGGTCCAGGATCTCGGGCTTGAGCATGACGTCAACAACGACGCGGGCCACAGGGTCCTCCACAAGGAAACGGGGGTGCCGCACGTGCCTGCGGCGGGCGGGCCTACCTCTCCGGACTGAACGGGAGGGGGCGACGCAAGCGTACGGCACGTAAGAGTGGGTAGGCGTCCTGACCAGGAAGCGCGCCGCGTCTTTGCCGCACACTGACCAGGGATGGTGACTGTTTCGAAGCTCCAGTGACCCGGATCACGCAGACTGATGTCATCATTGAAAGCACGCGGTGACGTCTAACAGGGTGGAAGTGACCGTCCGGTCGTCCTGAGGGGGAATCTTGACGACTATCGAAATGGACCAGGCCTCCACGACCGGTGAGACCCGCGACGAAGAACAGACTCTGGACTTCGCCACCGAGGTGACACCGTTCGCCGAGCAGCTCTATCCCACGGCTCTGCGGATGACACGAAACCCGGCCGACGCCGAGGATCTCGTACAAGAGACCTTCGCCAAGGCCTTCGCGAACTTCCATCAGTTCCGTGCGGGGACGAACCTACGCGCCTGGCTTTACCGAATCCTGACCAACACCTTCATCAACAGCTACCGCAAGAAGCAGCGCGAACCGCGCCAGGAGACCACCGACGAGATCAAGGACTGGCAGCTCGCCGCCGCGGAGGCGCACACGTCGTCCGGTATGCGGTCGGCCGAGAACGAGGTCCTGGACCACCTGCCGGACTCCGACATCAAGCAGGCACTCGCCCAGCTGCCCGAGGAGTTCCAGGAGGTCATCTACCTCGTCGACATCGAGGGCTACGCCTACAAGGAGGTGGCCGAGCGCATGGGGACCCCGCTGGGGACGGTGATGTCCCGCCTGCACCGCGCCCGCCGCCAGCTCCGCGAGATGCTCTCCGACTACGCACGGGACCGCGGGATGCGCGTCGCCACCGCTCAGTAGGCGCTCCTCCGCCGCCAGGGCGGGTTGAGACAACCCCGCCCCCGAGAGGCACTCCGTACTCCCGGGTCCCCCGTCCCCGCGTCCTTTCCCTCCCGCGTCCGCTGGGCGACCGTCCGACGAAGCCCGGTTTCCACGCTCCTCACCCGGTTTCCACACTCCTCCACGGCCACACCAGCACCTTCGGCATGCCTGGACGGCCCTGCGCGGCGGGGGCCGTCCGCGCGTTGTGCGCCCGTTGCCGGGCGGTGTCCACGACGTGGCCGACAGCTCTTGCCAATGCTAGGAAGCCCTGGTAACCGCCTTGCGGAACGGTCGGGGATCATGGGTCGCGCAGCTGAAAAGGTGACGCTGAGGGCTTGCGCTCTCCATGGTGAGGTCTGTCACGATATGGGGAGGGCTGTCCACCCTTACCCACCACCCCGGGGAGGGGCGGACCGTGATTCGGCCGATCAGCGTTCACCCACGCGAATTCGGCCCCGAGAACCCGAGGAGCGACGTGTCGGATACCACCGTGCACGAAGAACCGGAGCTTATCCAGCTCCTTACACCCGAAGGGGAGCTGGCGGGGCACCCCGACTACCCCCTGGACATCAGCGCGGAGGAAATCCGTGCCCTCTACCGTGACCTGGTCCTGGTACGCCGGGTCGACAGCGAGGCCGTATCCCTCCAGCGCCAGGGCGAACTGGGCCTGTGGGCCTCACTGCTCGGCCAGGAGGCCGCGCAGATCGGCTCCGGACGCGCGCTGCGCGACAACGACATGGCGTTCCCCTCCTACCGCGAGCACGGCGTCGCCTGGTGCCGGGGAATCGAACCCAAGGAACTG
Organism: Nocardiopsis sp. TRM 82005; assembly: GCF_056312425.1. Lineage (NCBI taxonomy): Bacteria > Bacillati > Actinomycetota > Actinomycetes > Streptosporangiales > Nocardiopsidaceae > Nocardiopsis > Nocardiopsis sp. TRM 82005. The sequence continues at coordinate 364,659 of NZ_JBWDTQ010000005.1, read as the reverse complement.
CTCGGAATGTTCCGCGGTGTCACCAACGGTGGCTGGGACCCCCATGAACTGGGCTTTCACCTGTACACGATCGTGATCGGCAGCCAGGCGCTGCACGCCACCGGCTACGCCATGGGCGTCCAGCGCGACGGCGCCGTCGGCGACGACGGTACGGCCGTCATCTCCTACTTCGGCGACGGGGCCACCAGCCAGGGCGACACCAACGAGGCGTTCAACTTCGCCTCGGTCAGCAACGCCCCCGTGGTCTTCTTCTGCCAGAACAACCAGTGGGCCATCTCCGAGCCGCCGGAGCGCCAGGCCCGCGTTCCCATCTACCGGCGCGCCGCCGGCTTCGGCTTCCCCGGTCTGCTCGTGGACGGCAACGACGTCCTGGCCTGCCTGGCCGTGACCCGCGCCGCCCTGAACAACGCCCGCGAGGGCAACGGCCCCACACTCATCGAGGCGTTCACCTACCGGATGGGCGCCCACACCACCAACGACGACCCCACCCGCTACCGCGCGTCGGCCGAGTTGGACGAGTGGAAGGCCAAGGACCCGATCCTGCGGGTGCGCCGCTACCTGGAGCGGAGCGGTCTGGCCGACGAGGAGTTCTTCGCCTCCGTCGACGCCGAGGCCGAGAAGCTGGGCGAGCGGGTACGCACCGAGTGCCGTGCCCTTCCCGACCCCGAGCCCCTCGACATCTTCCACGAGGTCTACGCCGAGCCCAACGTCCACATCGACCAGCAGCGGTCCGAGTTCGCCGACTACCTGGCCTCCTTCGAGGGCGTGGGCGCGGAAGGAGGCCGCTAGGCCATGGGAACCAACCTCACCATCAGCAAGGCCATCAACGCGGGCCTGCGCGCCTCCATGGAACACGACTCCAAGGTCCTGGTCATGGGGGAGGACGTCGGCAAGCTCGGCGGCGTCTTCCGGGTCACCGACGGCCTGCACAAGGACTTCGGCGCCGGCAGGGTCATCGACACCCCGCTCGCCGAGTCCGGCATCGTCGGCACCGCGATCGGCATGGCCATGCGCGGCTACCGGCCCGTGGTCGAGATCCAGTTCGACGGCTTCTTCTTCCCGGCCACGAACCAGACCTTCACCCAGCTGGCCAAGATGCGCCGCCGCTCGGCCGGCAAGCTCAGCGTTCCCCTGGTCATGCGCATCCCCTACGGCGGCGGCATCGGCGCCGTCGAGCACCACAGCGAGTCCCCCGAGGCGTACTTCACGCACACCTCGGGTCTGCGCGTGGTGACGGTCGCCAACCCCGAGGACGCCTACTGGATGATCCAGCAGGCGGTGCGCTGCGAGGACCCGGTCATCTTCCTGGAGCCCAAGCGGCGCTACTACGAGAAGTCCGAGGTCGACACCGAGGCCTCCATCACCGAGGCGGCCCCCCTGGGCGCTGCCCGCGTGGCCCGCTCCGGCACGGACGTGACCCTGCTGGCGTACGGCCCCATGGTCAAGACCGCACTCCAGGCGGCCGAGGCCGACACCGACCACTCCGTCGAGGTCATCGACCTGCGTTCGCTGTCCCCGGTGGACTACACGACCCTGTTCGCGTCGGTGCGAAAGACCGGGCGCCTGGTCGTGGCCCACGAGGCGCCGCTGTCCGGCGGACTCGGCGGTGAGATCGCCGCCAGGGTCACCGAGGAGTGCTTCTACCACCTGGAATCGCCGGTGATCCGTGTTGCCGCCTTCGACACGCCGTATCCGCAGTCGCGTCTTGAGGAGCACTACCTTCCGGACCTTGACCGCGTTCTGGACGGTGTTGACCGGGCGTTCGCGTACTAGGGGATCGGGGAAACCGAAGGACATGGCGATTCACAAGAGCGAGCCCGCCACCGGCGGCGTGCAGTCGTTCAAACTGCCCGACGTCGGTGAGGGCCTGGTCGAGGCCGAACTCCTCAGCTGGTACGTCAAACCAGGTGACGAGATCGAGGTCAACCAGATGATCTGCGAGATCGAGACCGCCAAGGCGGTCGTCGAGCTGCCGAGCCCGTTCGCGGGCACGGTGCGGGAGCTGCTGGCCGAGGAGGGCCAGACGGTGGAAGTGGGCACGGTGATCATCACCGTGGACGACGGCACCGGCGGCTCCTCCGCCGACGAGGAGGCTCCGGCCACCGAGGAGCGGGAGAAGCCGCTGGTGGGCTACGGCGAGAGGGCGGCCGCCACCCAGCGCCGCCCGCGCCGCCGTCCGGCCCCTTCCGGAGCGGAGGCGCCGCCCGTGCCCAGGCTCACCGAGCCCGCGCCGGCGAACACGCCCGCCGTGGAGGAGACCGGCCCCGGGCCGGTACCGGCGTCGGGACGTCCGCTGGCCAAGCCACCGGTGCGCAAGCTGGCCAAGGACCTCGGCGTGGAGCTGGCGTCGGTCACCCCCACCGGGGAGGGCGGCATCGTCACCCGTGAGGACGTCCGGGCCGCGGCCGAGGCCGCCCAGGCCCCGGCGGCTCCGGAAGCGGATGCGGCGCCCCGGACCGACCGCGCCGCGCGCGAGCGGCGCGTGCCCGTCAAGGGCGTGCGCAAGCACACGGCGGCGGCGATGGTCAACAGCGCGTTCACCGCGCCGCACGTCACCGAGTTCCTACAGGTGGACGTCACCAGGACGATGGAGGCCGTCGCGCGCCTGCGGGAGCGGCCCGACTTCGCCGACGTGCGGGTGTCCCCGCTGCTGCTGGTGGCCAAGGCCCTGCTCATGGCGATCCGGCGGCACCCGGAGGTCAACGCCTCCTGGGACGAGGACAACCAGGAGATCGTGGTCAAGGACTACGTGAACCTGGGGATCGCGGCGGCCACCGAGCGCGGCCTGGTGGTGCCCAACGTCAAGGACGCCGACGCCATGGCCCTGCCGGAGCTCTCTGCGGAGCTGAAGCGGCTGACGGAGACCGCGCGCTCGGGCAAGACCAGCCCGGCGGACATGTCCGGCGGCACCATCACCATCACCAACGTCGGAGTGTTCGGAGTGGACGCGGGAACCCCGATCATCAACCCGGGCGAGGCCGCGATCCTCGCCTTCGGGCAGATCCGGGACATGCCGTGGGTTCATGAGGGTGAGCTCACGGTCCGCAAGGTGACGACGTTGTCGCTGTCCTTCGACCACCGCATGGTCGACGGGGAGCTGGGCTCCAAGGTGTTGCGCGACATCGGTATCGCCCTGGAGGACCCGGAGCTGACCGCCCTGGCCTGGGGCTGAGTCCAGCCGAAGCCTGTCCGTCCCCTGGGGCCCGGCCCCGGGGCGGGCGGGTCCGCCCCCGCCCCCGTCGAGGGGCGGGCGGCGCTTTCCAGGAGCCCGTCAGGGCGCGAAGAGGGGCCGGTGCGACGAACTCGCACCGGCCCCTCTTCGCGAGGAGAGCCCGTCCCCCAAGGGGGCGAGGGACGGACCCCGTGCCTTCAGTGTTCCCCGCGCGACTTTTATCGACACATGGCGCTTCGTTGCCCTGATCCGAGTCCGGACCCGGGTCCGGATCGGACCGACGGACCGCTCCGTCGGATCCAGAACCAACAGGGTGTTGCCGGAGTCTCATGGGGTGTTGGAAACGAGAGTCGAGGAGAACCCCCATGACCGCACGACAGCACGACACCGCATCGCGGGCGCTCGCCGTGTCCGCGGCCGTGACGGCGTCCGCGCTCGCGTTGTCGGGTTGCGGTGTCGTCCGCGACCTCACGGGCAGCCGCGAGGAGGCCCCCTCCGTGGAGGAGGCCGAGGAGGCCGAGGAGATCGAGGAGACCGAGAAGGCCGACCCCCGGGAGGAGCCCGTGGAGGTCGCCTTCCCCTACACCCGCGAGGGCCCGATCTTCCAGGACACCGGCCAGGACTCCACCCTGCGCTTCTCCATCACCGGACTGGAACGCACCGACGACTACACCGTCATGTACTACGAGCGCACCTACGTTGACCACTTCGAGGGCACCAACCGCAGCCTGGCCATGGAGAACACCCTGGTCGACCCGGTCAGCGGCCGGGCCTACCGGTCCCTCCGGGACGGGGAAGGCGACTCCTACGGCTCCGTCTCGCCCCGGACCAGCGGCTTGTACCCCGTCGAGGTGGACGCCACGAACCAGTACCGGCGGTACTTTCCGCGCCTGCCCGACGAGGTTCGCCAGATCACCTTCGTCGGCAGCGGCCTGGGCGCGATGACCGGTATCCCGGTGGAGGACGTGGAGGAGGAACAGCCGGACCCCGAGGATCCCAACGGCGCCGACCTGGTGGTCGGTGGCCCGGAGGCCGGTGAGACGGTCGAGTTCGAGAACCGGCGGCCCGAGCCCGGGGCCGAGGAGTGGATCGGGGAACTGGAGAGCTTCGTGGACTCCGACGTGGCCTCCACCACCCGTGACGGCGACACCGAGACGGTCGCGTTGAAGTCGGACGTGATGTTTGACTTCGACTCGGCGGAGCTGACCGGTGAGGCCGAGGAGGTCGTCCGTCAGGCCGCCATCTCCGTGGAGCGCAACATCGACCCGGACAACCGGGATATCACCGTGATCGGCCACACCGACGGCCACGGCACGGACGACCACAACCAGGAGCTGTCCGAGGAGCGTGCCGAGACCGTCCGCGACGTCTTGGAGGAGGAGCTGGACGGTGACTACTCCTTCGAGTTGGAGGGCCGCGCGGCGAACGAGCCGGTCGCCGAGGAGGGCGGCCCCGACGACGAGGAGGCACGGGCCCGCAACCGCAGGGTCGAGTTCGCGTACGAGGTGGACCGGTCCTCCGACCGCGATTCCACCAGCGGCCGGGAGGAGGGCGCGCTGGGCTCCAGCGAGCGCAACGTGTTCCCGCCCGCGGACTTCCTCGCGGAGGACGACGCCGAGGTGGTGGCGACCGAGACCGACGGCGACGTCCGGCTCGACGTTCACCCGCTCCGCCGCGACGGCGCCTACGTCGTCAGCACCGTGTCGCTGACCAACACCGGCGACGAACCGGTCACCCCCGACATGGGAGGTGAGGACGCCGTCTCGCCCGGAGGGCCGACCGACTTCAGCGAGGGCGCCCTGGGCGGGTTCCAACTGCTGGAGCCGGACACCGACCTGGTCCGCTACGTGACGCGGATGAGCTTTGGCGGTGACGCCTACGCGGGCTTCGCCGAGGAGGTCCACCAGATGCAGCCGGGCAACAGCTACCAGCTGGTCGCGGTGTTCGCCGCCCCGCCCTCGGAGGTGGAGGAGCTGACGCTGCGCGCAGGTCCGTTCGGCGAGATCGAGGGGGTGCCCTTCGGGGAGTAGGGAGCACGGCCGGGACCCCGTGGGCGGACGGGGCCCGGCTACCCGAGCAGGAACGTGACGGTGAACAGCACCGGGATGGTGAGGAAGGTGGTCAGCAGCACCACGTCGCGGACCATCACCTCGCCGGTGCGGTACTGGGTGGCGTAGTTGAACACGTTCTGGGCCGTGGGCAGGGCCGCCAGCACCACCACGGAGAACAGGGTGAAGGCGTCCAGGTCGAAGACCAGTGCGCCCAGCGCCCACGCCGCCAGCGGCTGGAGCACGGTCTTGAGCACCACGGCCACCACGACCGGTACGCGCTCGGGGCCACGGCCGGGGAGCGCGCTGCCGTGCAGGGAGATCCCGAAGGCCAGCAGCATCGCCGGGACGGCCATGCCGCCGATCAGTTCGAAGGGCTCCATCAGGGGCGCGGGGGGAGTCCAGCCCGAGGCTGATACGGCCACGCCCGCGACGGAGGCGATCACCACGGGGTTGCGGACCGGGGTGCCGAGCGCTCGCCGCAGGACGGGGCCCACACCGCGCACGTCGCCGTCGGCCAGGTCCAGGATGGTGAGTGCGACCGGAGCCATGACCAGGAGCTGCGTCAGCAGGATGGGCGCGACCAGGGACGCGTCACCGAGGACGTAGACGGAGATGGGGATGCCGAGGTTGCCCGCGTTGACATACGCCGACGCGAGCGCGCCGACGGTGGTCCGACCCACGCCCCAGCGCCGCACCAGCCCGAGGGCGATGAAGGCGAGCGCCACGGCGGCCACGCTGAGCACGCTGACCAGGACCGGGGCGGACACCAGCACGGAGAGGTCGACGTCGGCCAGGATCGTGAACAGCAGGGCGGGGCTGGCCACGTAGAAGGCGAGCCTGGTGAGCACCTCCTTGGCCCCCGGTCCCAGGAGGGGGAGCCGTCCGAGCATGTAGCCGATGACGACGACGCTGGTGATGACACCGAAACCGATCAAGACCCCGGACAAGGGGCGCCCCCACTACGAACACGCGACACGACCGCGAAGACGCTATCCGAGGTTGCTTCATAACGATACGTCGCAGGTCACACCATTCCGGTCAGACAGGGCCTGGCGCCGTGGTGCCGTGGTGCCGGGCAGCGCGTGGGGATCCCGCGGCGGGCGGCGGGGTTTCGCCCCCCGGAACTGCAGGAAGAACAACAAGCCCGTCTGGAACTCGGCGTTCAGTCCTCGGCGGGAGGGCTGGGCTCGTCGGAGGGATCGGCTTCCTCTTCCTCCTCCGCCGCTTCCTCGGCGGCCTCCTCCTCGGCCTGACGCTCGGCCTCGGCCTCGGCCCGGTCCGCGGCGCGGGTCGTGCACACCTGCTCGGCGGCGGCCGCGGAGCCCTCCACGGCGACCACCGTGAAGCAGTACTCCATGACCGTGTCGTCCGTGACGATCTGCGCGGACACCACGCCGGGGCCGGTCCGGGCCACGGTGAGCGGGTCGTGGCCGCTGGGGCCACCCAGTACGAAGAACGAGGCGGTACCGCCGCTGTTGTCGGTCCAGGTCAGCTCGACGGCGCCGAGGTTGTCCGCCAGCGCGATCCCCGACGGAGCTGAGACCTCGGGCGGTGCCGTGGGCTCCACGACCTGCTCGGCGGGCTCCTCCTCCGCCACCGGCTCCGGCGAGGGCTCCTCCTCGGCGGCCGTCACCACCGGGGCCCGGGAACCGGCCGCGGCGAACACGCTGGCGACACTGGTGACCAACAGGATGCCGCACACGGTCACGGCGATGTGGAGGTGGCGGCGCCACCGCGCCTGGTCCTGTGCGGGCTCGTGCAGGGGGCCCCAGTCGGGGGAGACGTCCTCAGCCGCCGCCGGATCCTCGTCCACGGGCAGGAAGGAGGACTCGGCGGTGCCGGTCCAGCCCTCCAGACGGGACCAGGCGCGCAGCGGGGAGATCTCCTCGCCGCGCAGTTTGGCCATCATGATCTCGGCGGTGCCGCCCGCGTCGGTGGCCGGGAGCCTGCTCCCCTCCACCCCGGTGGGCCGGCGCGGGAGGTCGCGGTGCTCCGTGCGGGGGGAGGACCGCTGGTCCGGTGGGGCCGAGGGGACGTGCGAGGTCTGCGGCCCCGAGGGCGGGAACCACGCCGCGGTGGGAGAGGCCTGCGGCCCGGAGGACGGAGCGCGGGGGGACGGGGGTTCCGCGTCCGCCGTGGGCCGGGGTTCGGGAGGTGCCGGGGGAGAGGTCCGGGGACCCGGCTGGGGGGTGTGCGCCTCGGGAGCCGCAGGAGAGGTCCGGGGCTCCGTCCGGGGGGTGCCCGCCTCCTCTCCGGGGCCCGCCTGGACGGCGTACGGAGGGGGCGGGAACTGTGCGCCCGAGGTGGGGACCTGGGCGCCCGCGGGGGCTTGGGCCCCCGGCACCGGTTCCTGGGCACCGCTGAGCGGATTCTGGCCCCCGGTCGCACCGGGCAGTGTCGTCGCGGGCCTGGAGGTACGCGCCTGCTCGAAGGCCGAGGCGAAGGCCGCCGGTGTCTGGTAGCGCTCCTCCGGCAGCTTGGAGAGCGCGCGGCTGAGCACACCGCGCAGTTTGCGGGAGATGTCGGAGCGGGGGACGGGCCTGGGAGACTGCGTCAGCACCCGCTCCGCGTAGGCTCCGGGGTCGAACGGGCTCCCGTCCGTGGCGGAGAAGGGCGTGTGGCCCACCAGCATCGTCCAGATGGTGGACGCCAGTTGGTAGACGTCGGAGGCGGGCGTGCGCGGCTCTCCCCGCAGCGCCTCGGGCGCGGAGTGCAGGAACGACTCCATTCCCGGGCTGGGCGGGGCGAGGGCCTCACCGGACCGGTGGACGGAACCGAAGCCGGTGAGCACCGGTGTCCGACCCGCCCGCAGGATGTTGCCGGGGCAGACGTCGTTGTGCAGCAGCCCACGGCCGTGCATCGCGCCCAGGGCCGCCGTCACACTCCGGGCGACGGCCGCGGCCTCCTGGATCGGCGCGGGTCCCCGCCGGGCGAGCATGTCGCCGAAGGAGCCGTCCGCGTAGAACGGCAGCACCACGAACAGGTCGCCGTCGGCGGTGGTCCCCGCGTCCAGCAGGGGGACCACGCCGGACACCCCGTTGAGGTCGCGCAGCTGGTCCAGCTCGGCGCGGCCCAGGGGCTCGGGTAGGACCTTGAGGACGACGTCGGCCCCGCTCGTGGAGCGGGTCGCCCGGACGATCCGGGCTCGGCGCCCCCGGCGGAGCAGGGCCGGGGTGTCGTACCCGGGCGCCCACGAGACGTGCTCGGAGCCGGACATGAGAGAGCGACCCCCTGAGTGGTGTTCGTGGTGGAGGATGCCCCGTCGGAGAGAGAGGGGCGGCGCCGGGTGCTAGGGAAGCGGGAGCGCCTCGGTGAGCGGGCCCTGGCCCACCTGCTGGCGGATGCCGAACCCGCGCTCCTCGTTGACCTCCTGCTGTTTGCCGAAGGCCCCGATGAGGGCGATGACCCCGCAGATCAGCGCGACGAGGATGAGCCCGCCGATCACCGCGGGCCACACCTGCTGGCGGCGGCGCCAGTACCGGCTCGAACCGTACAGCAGGGCCGAACGCAGCTGGCGGTGCCGCAGGGCGTCCGCCTGGAGGACGTACTTCTCCTCGTTGGGCGTGTAGTGGAACGCCTCGGGGAGTTGCGGCTCCGGATCTGCGGGGGCGGACGGCGGGGGTGGGGACGACATCGTCGTTCAGCTTACTAGAACAGTCCGTCGAGGTAGCGGGTCAGCCGCTCGTAGTTGTCCGCGGTACTGCTGGTCGCGGAGATCACCTTGGCGAACGCGGCGTTGACCTCGGAGAACTGGGCGTCGAATTCGGTGGCCTTGGCCTGGAACTGGGAGCTGCCGGAGCCCTCCCACTGGCTGACGGTGCTCTCCGACTGCTCGTTGATCTGGCTCATGATGGCCGAGAAGCGGCCGAGGTGGGCCTGCTGGTCCTCGGCCATGCCCTGTAGGCCGGAGACATCGCCGTAAACGTCGAACTGGGCACCCATGGGAAAGGCCTTTCTCGCGAAGTTCTGGGGGAGGGGGGAACGCTCAGGCGTTGACCGGGCGGGAGAGGCCGCCGAGGTCGCTTCCGGCCTGGGAGAAGTCGGAGCTGGAGTCGGAGTCGGTGACGTTGAACTGCTGCTGGCCCTCGCTCAGCTTGATGCCGTTCTGGCTGCACCAGGTCATCAGTTCGTCGAAGCGCTCGGTGAGCTGCTCGCGGGCCTCGCGGAAACGTGTGAGCGACTCGCCCTGGAGGGAGTCGGCGTCGTTGGTCATGTCCTGGATGAGCTGGTTCATCTGGGTTCGGATGCCATCGGACTCCTGCCCGAGCTGCTCACTGCCCGTCGCGAGACTGTTGACGTTTTCAAGACCGACGTGTGACATCTGGACCTTTCCCGGGAGTTCTGGGGTGAAGGCTCCACCTCCGGGCCGTGCGCACTCGGGGATTCGTGTGGCCACGGTAAAGAGGGGAGATTATGGACGATAGTAAGGATCTCATCTCTCGGTCAACGGAGGGGCGCACTTCGTGACACCGGGGACGAAGTGATGATTCTCCTCGCCCGGCGGGTGAACCCGACCGCCCGGCCGGGCATCGAAAGGCGCGAGGCGGGTCGCCTGGCGCTCCTGCCCCGGTCGTGCGGGGCGGCGCCTCCGGCCGACCGCCGGCAGCCGGGCGCGCCCGCGGCGGGGATTGGCCACTTCCGGCCACGGCGGCGGGGGAGCCGGCCTCCGGGGCGGCTCCCGTACGCGTGACGACACGAGCACACGCCCACGCGGCGTGTCATGGGCCGGAGCCCTCCTCGGGACTCCCGCCCGGGTCGGAGACCACCGGCTCCCGGACCCAGCGCACCGCCAGGGGCCACCCGTCCATGGAGGCGTCGTGGAACCGGGGAAAGGCCTCCTCGGTCCCGGTCACCGTGCCCTCCTCCAGGTCCGCCCGGAACCAGGACTCGCCGGCCTGGAGCAGGACCGCGTCGCGCTCGGGCGCGGGCGCGTACTGCACCACCGGACCGCCGCTCTCCTCCAGGAGCCGGACGGCCGTGTGGCCCTCCCCCTCCACCGTCACCAGGTAGGCGCCCGCCGGAACCTCCCCGCCTCCGGCGCCGTCGGGGCGCATCAGGGCGGTGCCCCCGCCCCACACCAGGGAGTCGTCGAAGGTCTGCCACTGCCCGTCGGTGACGTTGAGGGTCGCGTTGACGACGCTCCCCGCGGTCTCCCGGACCACGAGGCCGCCCTCCCCGGAGGCGTTCTTCTGCTGGGTCGGCACGCTGTTGCGGATGTGCAGTGCACCGTCGGGGGTGAGCGCCCAGTCGCTGGGCCGCTGGTTCTCCCCCAGCGCCAGGCTGCCCTCCTGGTTGGGGGTGCCCGCGGGAGCCTCCAACGGCACTGACAGCACCTGGGGCGGGGCGCCGTCCTGCGTGTTGTCGGAGACGAACCAGAGCCGCTCGCCGTGGATGACCGGCTGGGACAGGACCTCGTTCGCCGAGGGGGTGACGGAGTCGACCGGCTGGTAGGAGATTTCCTCCGCCTCGGACTCCTCCGGATCGGTGAGGACGGCGATGTGCACGGCGTTGGGCTCCGTGGTCGCGTAGGCGAAGAACGTCCAGTCCTCGGAGAACTGGGAGTGCACGTGCAGCCCCGGGGCCATCGGGTCGACGGCTCCCTCGGGCAGCCCGATCCGGTGCACCGGCTGCCCGGTCCCGGGATCGTGGAAGACCAGGACCTGGTCGGTCTCCGGGTCCCCGCCCTCGAAGCCCCGGTGCAGCAGGGCCAGCCCGGACAGCCCTTCCTCGGCCAGTTCCTCCACGGTCTCGGCGGGACCGTCGGAACCGCTCGGCGTGCTCGTGCAGGCGGTGAGGGCGAGCAGGCACACGGCCGGGATCAGGGCGGGGGCACGCCGCATGGAGCTGCCTTTCGGGGGACGACGGGGACACAGGGGGTGGGATCAACCCAAGGGTGCCATGGTTCGATTCGGGACGTTGGATGCCGGGGACCCGCTCCGGGGGCGGCGGAGGCCCCTTGGACACGCCGCTCCCGTGCACGTGGACGTGCCAGGCCAGCGGACCGGCCGGTGGCCGGAACCGGCCACGCCGCCTCGCCCCGGTGGCCGCATCCGGCCATACCGGGGAGGACGACGGCCCTCCGGACGCCCGCAGGACCCGTCCCGGGTCACGCGGGCGGCTCGCTCCACCCCACCTGGACCAGGTCCGGACGCTGTCCGCGGCGGGTCATCTGGGCGCGTCCGACGGGCAGCTGCTTGGACACCGTGCCGTTGGCCAGACGCCCCTCCATCCGGTCCCCGGAGAACAGCATGCCGGGTGTGGCCATGTCGCTCAGCGCTTGCAGCACCGGCTCGAACATGGCCCGTGCCGAACCGCCCGTGCGGCGTGCCGCGATGATGTGCAGACCCAGGTCGGAGCCCTGCGGGATGAACGGAGCCAGCGGCGCGAGCGGGTTCGACCGCGCCCCCAGCATGTCCATGTCATCCACCACGATGTACAGGTCCAGCCCCTGCCACCAGCTGCGCTCCCGCAGCTGCTTCGGGGTCACGTCCGGGCCGGGCAGGCGCTCCTTCAGCGAACCGGCGAGGTTGGCCGCGACCGCCTTGGCCTGGTCCGCGCTCGTGCAGTACGCCAGCAGGTGCTCCTCGGGCACCAGCTCCAGGTGGCTGCGCCGGAAGTCCACCATGACCACGCCGATCTCGGTGGGCGGGCGCTGCACGATCTGCTTGACCAGCCCCCGCAGGAGCGCGGTCTTGCCGGTCTGCGGATCGCCGAACACCATCAGGTGCGGGTCCCGCTCCAGGTTCGTGGTGGCCGGTGCCAGCGTGCTCTCGGCCATGCCCAGCACCAGCTCGGCACCGCGTCGGCCCCTCGGTGTCCGGCGGCCCTTGAGCAGGTCGGCGAGTTCCACCTTGGCGGGCAGCGTCTTGACACCCTGGACGGCCTTCTGCGGCCACCGCTCCTCGACCCGTTCGACCAGGTCGCGGATGCCGTCGGTGACGTCCTTGTCGCTGGCCTCGCCGTCCACACGCGGCAGTGCCACGTGAGTGTGGTGCTCCTCGGAGGTCAGACCGCGTCCGGGGGTGTCCTTGGGCAGCGCGTCGGCGACCTTACGGCCGATACCCGAGTCCATCGGGTCGCTCAGCCGCAGCTCGAACCGGCCGCCGAACAGTGCCTGTAGCCGTGACCGGACCTGCGAGGACGCGGCGCCGGTCAGGATCGTGTGCACGCCCAGGGACGGGCCGCGCGTGGCGATGTCCATCAGCACCTCGTCGGCCTCGTCGAAGGTGTCGCGCACCGAGGACCAGCCGTCGATGATCAGGAACAGGTCGCCCACCACGCTCGCGGGGACCTTGCCGTCGGCGCGCGCCTGGCGCAGTGCGTCGGGGGAGTCCAGCTTGTACTTGCGGAACACGCGCTGGCGCCGCTCCAGCTGGGTGCGCACGTCCACCAGTACGCGCTGCGCCTTCTCCGGGTCGGCCCGGCCGGCCACACCCGCCACGTGCGGCAGGTCCTCCATCGCCTGGAGCGCGCCGCCGCCGAAGTCGATCGCGTACACGCCCACCCGGCCCGGCGGATACCGCCACGCCAGGCTGGCGATCACCGTGCGCAGCATCGTCGACTTGCCTGACTGGGGGCCGCCCAGGACGATGACGTTGCCGTCGGCGCCGGTGAAGTCCATCTCGGCGGGGACGACCTTCTGCTCCCTGGGGATGTCGGTCAGGCCGATGACCGCCCGCATGTCCGACGGCCCGGGCTCGGTTCCGGCGCCCTCCAGGTCCTCGCCCTCGCCCAGGTCGGTCAGCACCCTGTCGAGCGTGAGCAGCTCCGGCAGCGGCTCCAGCCAGATCGGTCGGACCTTGTCCGCGCGCGATGCCACCAGCTGGTCCACGGTGACCTGGAGCGTGGTGCGCTTCTCCTCCTTGGGCTTGGACTCCTCGCTCTTGGCGCGCATCGACTCCACGATCGAATCCACCAGCGAGCCCGATCCGGTCACCCTGTTCAGCCCGTTGTAGGACAGCAGCGGGAGCACCGGCTCCTGCTCCTCCTTCTCCTCCTCGACCGGCGGCTCGTAGGGCTGTGACACCATCGCGGCCTTGAACCGCTCGAAGACCGAGGTGTCCACCTTCAGGTAGCCCGAGCCCGGCTCGGGCGGCAGGTGGTAGGCGTCGCCCACACCGATGGCCTCGCGGCTCTCCGCCTCGGAGAACGTGCGCAGGCCCACGCGGTAGGACAGGTGCGATTCCAGGCCCTTGAGCTTGCCCGATTCCAGGCGCTGGGTGGCCAGCAGCAGGTGCACGCCGATCGACCGGCCGATCCGGCCGATGGCCACGAACAGCTCGGCGAAGTCCGGGTGCGCGGTGAGAAGTTCGGAGAACTCGTCGATGATGATCAGCAGGTGCGGCAGCGGCTCCAGCTCCGGGCGGTCCTCCCGGGCGGCCTCGTAGGCGTGCAGGTTGGGCAGGTTGCCCGCGTCCTTGAGGATCTTCTGGCGGCGCACCAGCTCGCCGAAGGTGGCCTCCCGGAACCGCAGGACCAGCGAGTCGTCGTCGGCCAGGTTGGTGATCAGTCCGGCGCTGTGCGGCAGCCGGTCGGTGTCGGCGAAGGTCGCACCGCCCTTGAAGTCCACCAGCAGCAGGGCCAGAGACTCCGGCGAGTGGTTGATGACCAGTGACGCCACCATGGTGCGCAGCATCTCCGACTTGCCCGAACCCGTCGCGCCGACCACCAGGCCGTGCGGGCCCATGCCGCCGAACGCCGACTCCTTCAGGTCCAGCTGGACCGTGTTGCCGCTCGGACCGACGCCGATCGGCACCCGCAGGTAGTCACCGGTGCTGCGCCTGCGCCAGGTCCGCCGGGTGTCCAGCCGGGCGACGTCGGGTACCCCCAGGATCTCCGGAAGGCCGACGGTGGCGTGCATGGCGTCGTCGCTGTCGGTGACGGCGATGCCGTACGGAGCCAGGATGCGGGCCAGGGCGGTCAGCTGGGCGACGCTGGACCGGTCCGCCCGGCCCTCGACCGGCGGGTGCGGGGAGTCCTCGCTCGCGCGGGGGTTCTCGGTGTCCTCGGACAGCGTGCCGTCGGCGCTGATGTTCAGCCGCAGGTCCACCGCCTCCGGCTCCTCACGCCGGTCCGAGACCAGGGCGATCACGTGGATGCCCAGGTCGGCCAGGGAGGTCACGGGAGGCTCGGCGTGCAGGCCGGACAGGGTGGACTGGTACTCGCCGTCCAGGACGACGACCAGGCGTTGGGTGCCCGGACCGGGCGGGGCGCCCCGGCGCCGTTGCAGGTCGACGGTACGCCGTTCGATCTCGTCGGAGAGCAGTTCGGCGATCTGCACGGTGTTCACCGACACGAACCGGGCCGGCATCGGCCCGTCCTCGGCGTCGTCGAAGGTGTTGTGCGGAAGCCACTTCAGCCACTCCCACCGGGGGCGCGCCTTGTTGTCGCGCACCACGCCGATCCGCAGGTCGTGCGGGGAGTGGAAGGTGGCCATCTGCGCGATGAGCGAGCGGGCCAGCCCGCGCCCGGCCTCGCGGTCGCCGACGATCGAGACCACGCCGTGTTCGCGCAGCGGGACGATCAGCGGCATCTCCGGCACGTTCGCGTACAGCTCGATGAGCTGGTCGGCCGAACTCTGGCAGACGGGGTCGTAGACGATCAGCGGCGACGAGGTGTCGACCTTGAGTTTGAGCCGCCGTGCCAGGGGACGCGTCCCGGAGCCCGCGCGCAGGTCCAGGAAGTCCGGGTCGGAGGCACGCCGCTCCCAGCGGCGTGCCCGGGACCGGGCCGGGTCGGTGAGCAGCTTCGGATCGGGGTGGCGGAACGCGTTGTCGGCACGCTGGGTGGAGGCCACGTCACGGACGATCTCGCGCAGTTGGTCGAGGTAGTCGACGTAGCGCTCACGCTGCTCCCGGATGCGCTTACGCGGGCCGTTGTGCTGGGAGACGAACATGATGATGCCGACGACCACGCTGGCCATCATGATCATCACGCCCGCCACGGCCATCAGCGGCCGGTGCCCCATGGTGATGGACATCAGCAGGGAGCCCGATCCGGTGATGATCGGCATGATGATCATCGCGCCGGAACTCGACGCGGGCGGGTTCTCCGGCATCTGCGGCGGGGTCGCGATGACGAGCGGAGTGTTCCCGGGGGCGTTCGGAACGCTTCGAGCCGGGCGGGGGACAGGTCTCGTCGCCACAGGGATCTCTTTCGGTCCGCCTACGGGGGCTGGTGTCTGGGTGACTACGCTATGAATGATCTCGCGATCCCCGCGAATCGCCTAATTCGCGTCCGTCCCGACCCCCGAGGGCGACAATCGCCCGTGATGACGACAAAGGAACCATTGGTGTGAGTGGATACTGCCGGGTCACGGTCACCGGGCCGGAACGCTGGGCCGATCTGGCACTTCCCGGAACGGTTCCCGTGGCCACCCTGATGCCGCGCATCATCGAGGTCTGTGCCCCCGACGAGGAGGGCACCGAGCCCGCGGCGTGGGCGCTGAGCACCGTGAACGGCGCCTCGATCCATCCGGACGAACCGCTGGAGAACGCGGACGTCTACGACGGAGACGTGCTGGTGCTGGACCGCCACACGGCTCCGAGCAGGCCCGCGCACGTGGACGACGTCCGCGGCGCGGTCGAGGACCGCGTCGACGAGACCGCGCGCATCTGGAACCCGACGACGACGCTGTCCTTCGGGTTCCTCGTCGCGGCGATCGGCCCCTTGGCGATGCTGGGGCTGATGATGTGGCTGAGCCCGTCCACCGGACACCTGGGGATCGCCTCGGGGGGAACCCTGTTCACCGTCGCGGTGATGCTGCTCGCCGCCCGCAGGCCCCTGCCCGCCGTCGCGCACACGCTGTTCGCGACGGCCTGCGTGTGGGGCGCGGTCACCTCCGTGCTCGCAGCGAAGCTGGTGACCAGTACGGACCCGATGGTGATGGCGGCCTTCGCGCTGTGCGGAGCGCTGCTGGTGGCGGTGGTCGGCTGGGCGATGCACGAGACGGGTCTGGCCTACATCTCCGGGCTCGGCGTGGTCGTGGTGGCGGTCGGCGTCCTCGTGGCGGTGGGGATCTTCGTGGAGCCGGTGCAGGGCGTCCGGTCCATGGGGCTGGTCCTGGCGCTGTGCGTGGGCGCGCTGCCGCGCGTGGCGATGGTGATGGGCGGGCTGTCCGGGCTCGACTACGAGGTGGGGCGCTCGGGACAGGTCCCCACGGAGCGGTTCGAGGACACCTTCGGCAACACCGACCGGCTGCTGCTGGGCATCATGCTGGGCACGGCGGTCAGCGGCGGTGCGGTCACCGTGCTGCTGGCCCGTCTGGCCACGGGCCTGCCCGACCTGCTGCTGTGCGGGCTGCTGTCGTTGCTGCTGGTGTTGCGCTCACGGTTGTTCGACCGGATCCGTCATGTGCTGCCACTGCGCGTGGCCGGTGTGCTGGGCGCGGGCGCGACGGGTGTCGCGGCCGTCGGCGAGTACGCGTTCCTGGCGCCGTGGCTGCCGCTGGCCGCGCTCGTGGTGGGGGCCGTGGTCGGCGTGCTGAGCTGGGTACGGCTGACCGACGTGCCGCGGGCCTCGCTGCGCCGCATCCTCAACTGGGTGGAGGTCCTGGTGATCATCGCGATGTGCGCGGTGTTCGCGTGGGGGATGGGCCTGTTCGATCTCGTGCAGCGGATGTCCATGTAGGGGCGGTGGCGTTCTTGCCCGCGCGTTCCGGAGCGGACGCGCGGAGGTCCCGATGCACACGCCTTCGAGGAAGGGGTGTGTGAACCCGCGGACGTCACCGTTCGGCCGGGAGGTACTCCCGAGGGGCGACTGTCCGCCGAGGTGGCTTCCACAACGTTCACGAGTGCCCGAGACACAGGCGCTCCCAGTATCAGAAGTGGAGATTCCATGGCTGGTGAAGCTGGTTCGAACCCCTATGACTCTATGAGCGAAGTGGCCAAGGCCGAGGCGATGCTGGAGTCGATGATCTATCTCGGGATCGATTTCGAAGGTGCCGTCGAGGACCTGAACGGCGCGGTCTCCTCGTACGTCAAGTCCGGGTTGAGGGACTACTCGGACAACACCATGGAGAACCTCGGTGCCGTGGTCCAGAACGGGATAACCCTGGCTGGAAACGTCGAGGGCGCGAACACCTCGATTCTCGACACGGACCACGAGAGCTCCGGAGAAGTGCAGGAGGGCTTGGAGGCCCTGGACATTCCGATCAACTTCTAGGTATGAGCACAAGGTAGGTCAGACCATTGAAGTGCTTCAGGACGGCAGAAGGTTTCGGCTATGGGTATCTCTGACATGTCCTTGGGGCTTCCGGCGGATATCGACGCGGACGTCTCGACCATCGAGAGCAAGTGCGAAACACTCGACCGTATCTGCTCCACGATGATGGGGCGGGCACACGACACCGACGGCCACTTCCATGACGCCGCAGGCGAGTTCACCGATGCCGTCGCCTGGGATCTCAGTTCCGCCTCCACGACCGAACTCGCCAAGTGGGAGGAGACCTCAGGGGCCCTGACCTACGGCGCGGCGACCCTGCGGATGTGGGCCGAGGACATCGGTACGTACCGCTCTACGAGGGGGGAACTCCAAGAACGCTGGAATACGGCCAAGTCGTCAGCCCGGTTCAGGGTCGACAACCCCGTCCTCAGCAACCCGGCTGATCCGCTCGGCGGCCTGGTCGCCTCCTGGGTGACGGACCCGGAGGCGGCGGAGGTCGAGGCACTCGAGGAACTGAGAACCCAACTCCTGGGAGAGCACTCCACCGCCTGGGACACGCTGATGGATCGGGCGGAGCAGACGGAGAAGGATCTACGCGACGGCCCCAGTGCGGACAGCCTGGAGCGGATGATCGATGCCGGCCACCTGGGCTGGCGGCATGTCGGGCTCCTTCCTCCGGGCCACCCGCCGCCGCTGTCGGAGGAGGAGGGTGCGGAGGCCGCCGAGGAGCTCGAGGAGTACCTGAACGACCCGGAGGGTTACGAGGGTGACATCGCCGAGGTGCTGGCGATGCTCACCGTCGTCACCGGCGCCGGGCCCGGATACCAGAAGAACGGCGGCCAGCCCCCGGCCGACCACATGGACTTCCTGGAGGCCTTCTACGAGGGTTTCGAGGACACCCTCGTCAACGTCGGTGGCCCCCGTGGCGTGCTCGGTGTCGTGGACCTGCTGGAGAACGGCGAGGGCATCGACGACGAGATCCGGGCCGGTTTCCTCGGCTCGATGGGCGAGGGCCTCATGATGCTCTCGGACGAGAGCCTCTTCGGGGGCTACGACCGGCTCCCCGAGAGCGTGCGCAGGGCCGCGGAGGGCCCCTCGCTGATGGACCCGGACGAATTCGAGCACTACGACTTCAACACGTGGTCCTCCGAGGCCGGCGCGTTGGAGACCCTTCTGGGCAGCGCAGACCCGGACATGCGCGCGGGCGTGGACCTGTCCGCGACGCTCACCTTGTCGATGGGGCACTACGCGGGCGGTGGTGAGAACGTCGTCGACGCCTGGCTCGGCGAGGAGGACACGCTTTCTCTCGTGGAGATCGCCAGCCGTAACCACGACGCTATGCACGACATCTTCACGGGGGAGTACGAGCATCCCAACTTCGTCGGTGAGAACGGGGAGTTCAAGGAGAACTCCGTCGACCAATCCCACCAGGAAGTGATCAATCGGGCCATCGAGGGCCTCTACACCCATGAATGGAACGATGACGGGGCGACACTCCGAGATATGACGGATTGGATCGCCGAAGAGGCGGACAGCGATGATCCGTACGAGGTGGACAGGTCGGAGAGGGCGTTCATCGGCCTGGTCGACACCTTCACGAGCGACTACATGCTGGAAGCTCTCTCGTCCACCGGTCATGATGTGGAGGCCAGTTTCGAGGTGGAAGGCCGAGACGGCGAGCCTGAGGAGAAGACCTTCGAGTGGAAGGACGTCGCAATGGGGCACCTCAACCCGGAGGCAGCTGACAGTATGGCTGGGATCTTCGAGGCCTACATCGACGCCTTCGCTGATGATGAGATCCTCGGGGCGGATGACAAGATCGATTCCTCCGTTGACACAGGACACGACGGAAGCGGTGACTACGCCGTTTCGTTGGGAGACAGGCGTGGCTTCATTCAGCTGATCGCGGGAAGCTCCGATGCCTTCGAACGTGTGGTGGATGCTTCCACGCAGTACACGAATGAGTCCCTGGAATCTTATATGAACACCCATGACGGGTATCCGGACGTGAACCACGCCGTGCGATCCGGCCTCCTGTGGAATGCGGTCGAGACGGGTTTCTCCAGTGAGGTGGAATCGCGCCTGGAAAATCACACCGCTGAGTTGGGCAGCGAGAAGAACCAGCGTGCATTTGCTGTTGATATGACTGCAACATTTATTCCCAATCCCCAGGCGGCTGAAGCCTTCAAATTCGTGTCGAAGGAGATTATTGACCAGGTGGTGGACACGGAACACCTGTCCAAGGAGGAACTCGCTGAACTTTCCGGCCTCCCCGGAGGGGTGACCGAGGCTGAGGTTCAGCTCCATGCTATGGACGGGCTTGAGAACAGTGATGAGTGGGGCGGGCCTCAGCCGCCACCATCGATGAAAAGCGAAGAAGGGGAGTTCGACCCGACTACCGATACTTGGGGATACGCAGGGAATACCGAGGGGCGGTCGGGAAGGCAGGAGTACTTCGAAGGTATTCGCTACGAATCCTGGCCTGGTGCTGAGAACGGCAAACCGGTGGAGGACGTCGTGGAGGACTTCGTCGATATGTTCGGTACCGGCTACGGGGCTCAGAGATCGGAGTAGGAAGAATGCGGTTATCGCGCAAGCGCCTGCGTGTGTTCCTGGCCGTTCTGATAGTGCTCGCCGTGCTGGCGGCGGGTGTGTTCGCCGTGCCGCGTGTCATGGAGTGGCTCTGGCCGGTGGACCACGCGGTAGCTGAAACGGCCGCGGGAGACCTGGAGATCCCCGGAACGGTCTCCGAGTTCGGATGGGAGTGGAGGCCGCCACACGAGCAGACGATCAGGGACGTGCGTCCTGCCGTCTCGGGTGCGGTCGCCGTCGTCAGTGACGGTGTCGTGGGTATCAACGGGAAGACGGGAGAGGAATCGTGGTACTACCGGCGTTCGGATTCGTGGGTGCGCTCCCATGCCGTGACGCCGGATGGCCGGAGCGTCGCGGTCACCTTCTCCTCGGAGAGCACCGAGGGGGGTGAGGGCTTTGAGACGACCATTGTCCTCGACGCGGCGGACGGTTCGCTCAGGCACGAGTACGAGGTGCCCGTCCTCGAGGAGGAAGCCCGTTCGGGTGAGCGTCTGAGGTTCCGATACGTCACGGACGACTCCTATGTCGTTCCCCATACGGGCACCGACGGACGCCTCGTGGCTGATGCCTTCTCACTGGCGGATGCCGAGGAGGAATGGTCCTACGAAGGGGAGCAGAGAGTCGACTCGGTGGGTCCGGTCTTCGTGGCGGAGGGCGTTGTCGTCGCCACGGGGGTGGCCGTCGATGTGGCGGGCCGTGGTGAGGAGCGCTCCCTCGTGATGGTCGGTTTGGATGCGTCGACGGGTGGGCTTCTCTGGGAGACGGTCAGACCGTTCGATGCTTCCCAGGAGGAGACTCCGGATATGCGGTACGAACCGGGCTGGGGCGCGATCGCGGTGAACCTCCTCGAACCGGGCGGCGATTTCGTCAACTGGATGGTCGACCCGTTGACGGGTGAGTCCTTGGCGGAGACCTCGGAGTACCCGGACTGGATCACCGGTGACGGATACGTCACGCGGGATACGGATTCGGGGACGGGTCTGGTCCGCTACTCGCACATGGGATTCGACGGCGCGGAGAAGTCGGAAGCCACTGTGCCGGAGCGGCCGGGGGAGGCGGAGATCGCCCCCGGGATCGCGACTTCAGACGGGCTCTTCCGGCTGGACTACCTGGAGGAGGAAAGTCTGCTCAGGGGGCCGGTCACGCTGGAGGCCCTGGCGTGGGGAGGGGAAGGACCGGAACACTCGATTCCGTTGGGTTTCGACACGCACGAACGTGTGCCGGCCAGCTTCATGGCCACGATGGACACGGCGCGCACACCAGAGATGGTTCTGGTTTCCGGAGCGCTGGTCGTCATCGACCAACAGTCGGGATCAACGCACATGGTCGGGTTGACCTGAGGCCTCGTCCGAGCTCCGCCGGAGATGCGCTATGACCGCGGCCGTAGCCGAGCGGAGATACCGGGGGCGCCGAGGCGGCGCTCGGCTCCCTGGCGCTCCGGGAAAGGGCTGCTGCGGCGCTGGTGGACTCGTGGCCGCCAGACGGCCCGAGGGCCGTCCCGGTCAGTCGGAGCGCTTCTCCCCGCGTGCCTTCTCCAAGGCGGCCGCGCGGCGGCGACGGCGCGCCTCGCGCAGCGAGACGCCCACGATGCGGGTGGCAGCGGCGGCCGCGATCACCGCCAGCGGGATGGCGATCATCGTGGCGGGCTGCCGGATGGACCGGAAGCGGGCCCCGTCGCGGTCGAGCACCAGGAAGCCCGCCGGCCGGACCCGGACCAAGCCCGTGCCCCCGGCCCCGTCCCCGCTGGCCCTCGGGAACATGCGGCCGGTGCCCCCGCCCATCGTGGTCAGCGCGGTGACCCGGGCGACGGGCATGACCGTGGTGCCGTCGGAGACCACGGGGTCGCCGAACACCGACGTGGACCGCGCCGACGCACCGGTGTTCTCGATCAGCCTGGTCAGCGCGGATATGGCGGTACTGCCGTTGTGGTCGCGGCGGTTGAGGGCCTCGCGCGTGCGGCGGGTGGCGTCGGTGCCTGGCATGGTGGATCCCTCCGGGGACGGACACGGGATCCCACGCTATAGCGCGGACGCCGCGCGGCGGAGCCAGAAGGCGCTCCCGGCGCGTTCCGGGACGCTGGGTGAGGGCCTGTACGTACCGGGCGATACGGTGTCCGCCCCGGTCCTCTGAGAAAGGAACCCCCTGTGTCCCCTGCCTCCCACCCGACGAAGAGCGCGGCTGCCCTGGCCACGGGCCTGGCCCTCCTGCTGACCGCCTGCGGCGGTGGGGAGCCCGGGCAGACCGCGGACGCTCCGGACACCGCGGCCGCCGACGCCGAGGGCCCGCCCGAGGAGACTCGCCAGGAGAGCGTCGAGCTGCGCGATCCGATGGAGATGGCGCCCGACGACCTGTGCCAGGTGCTCTCCGAGGAGACGCTCACGGAGCTGGTCGGCCCGCGTGAGGACCGGGCGGGCAGTCAGGAGACCGAAAGCGGCCTTCCCGACCCGGAGGACGTGGAGAGGCTCGGCGGTCTCTCCATGACCTGCACCACCGTGGCCACGAGCATCGACCCGCCGGGCAGCCACAGTCTCACCTACCGGTTGGAGATCAGGGAGGGGCTCTACAAGGACGAGGTCTCGGCGCCGGCGGAGGAGGACGCCGACCCCTCGATCGGGATCGGCGACTACGCGGTCGTGGAGATCGATCCGGAGGGCACCGACGTCGCCCTCGATGTGGTCGAGGGGCAGCTCGGTGTGAGCGTCGACTACTCGGCGACGGAGGTCGTCGACTACGAGGGCGTCTCCTACGTCGAGGAGGACGAGATGGTCGCACGCGCCATCAGGGCGGCGGAGGAGATCCTCGCCGCCACCGGTGTGTAGCGGTTCCGGGCGTCAGAACAGCGGTGGTCCGGCGGACTCCGGGGGCCGCGGGTCCACCAGGACGGCACGGTCCTCGGGGGCGACCGCCGCGAGGACCTCCCGGCCGCCGCGAGGTGGAGCACCCCGTCGCTCTGCTGGGCGCGCGGCCGCGGTGTACGGGCCCGGGCGTCACGGCGCCCGGCGGACGGGGCTCCGGATCAGTCGGTGATCACGTTGAGCAGGGAGAGCTCCGTGTCGTAGACCGCGATGTCACCCGTTCCCGTACGCAGGCCCGCCACCCGTGAACCGTCCCTGGACAGGGCCATGGGGAACACGCGCGGCAGGTCCTGCCCCAGGGCCACCTCGGTCGCCGAGGTGTACTCCCACGCCACCATGTCGCCGGTATCGGTGACGGGATCCAGCCGGGCCGCGAACACCCGTCCGCTCGCCGCGCTGTAGGCGACGTCCACCAGGACGCCCTCGTCAGCGCCGGGAACGTACTCGCGCAGGACCTCCTCGGTCTCCGGGTCCACGATGAGTACGCCGCCGGAGCGGATGAGCAGCACACCCGAACCGCCCGGGACGAGGTCGAAGGCGTCCGCGCCCACACCCGCGCGATCCCGGACCAGGCCCGTCGGCGAGGGGCCCTCGGTGCTCCACACGGCGATCCCGCCGTCCTCCTCGCCACCCGCCACCACACTGCCGTCGAGCGAGTACCTGATCGAGCCCAGCGTGGCGGAACCGGGCAACCGATCCCTCAGCTCCCAGGTCTCGGTGTCGTGCAGGTGCAGGAGCCGACCGTCGGGGTCGCTCTGCACGCCCACCGCGAGTGAGGAGCCGTCCGGGCTGAATGCGACGGCCTGCACGGCCAGGCCCTCACCGACGGTCCGGCTCCCGCCGGTCGTCAGGTCGATGACGACGGCGCCGTGCAGGGTGCCGTAGGCGACCAGGCACCCGTCGGGGCTGAACACCGCCGGGCTCGGCGGCGCCGCGGGGGACTCCTGGTCGATACGGGCGAGGGCGCGTGATCCCCGCCAGTCCCACAGGGTCACCGTGTCGGCTCGGGAGACGGCCAGGACGGACCCGTCCGGGGAGAAGGTCAACCCGAGGGGGACGTCGTCGTCGAAGGTGACCTGCGGGTCGCTCGGCGGCGCGAAGTGGTCGGAGACGGCCCACTCGGACACGGAGCAGCCGCCGGTGCCGGTGTCCGTCGTTCCGACCGGGTCCTGGGGCGTGGCGGTGAAGGCGTACAGGCTCCCACCCGCGATGAGGGCCACCACGCCGACGAGCGCGGCCGTACGCAGCAGGGAGCGGCGCCCCTTCCGGAGCAGGGCTCCGGCCGAGGACGCGCCGGTACCGCTCGGCACGCCGCCGGAGCCGGGGTGGGCAAGGAGCCGGAAGTGCCCGAGACCGACGGGACCGCCAGGGCTGAGAGGGCGCATGGGTCCTCTGAGGTGGTTCAGGGGGTGGTCGAGGACGGCCCGCCGGGGTTCGGGCCTGTGCGTGTGCCCGGAGGTATGTCAGCAGTCACCGTAACCCGTGGACGCCCTGCGTGGGGCACGGTTCTTGACGGTTCGAAAAGGTTGTGTGCCCGTATGTATGGGTTTGGTGCTGTAGGTCGGAAGATTTACTCCGCCCGGTGCCGGTCCTCCACGCGCTCCCCGCGCTGAACGGGGTCCGCGGCGCGGCGGAGCCGTCTCCCGGACGGTTCGGGGACGGGAAGGGGCCAGGGGCGGTGGAGGGGCGGAGCGGAGAGCCTCGGGAAGCGGAGAGGGCGGGAGTGGGGCCGGGCGTCGCTCGGCCGCCGCCGGCGGAGGAGGACCGCTTCGCCGGGAGGGTCTCAGGCGGCGACCGTGTGGCTGATGACGGCGCCGTGCCCGTGTACCGGCTCCGGCCCCCGCGCGAAGGGGTTGAGGAGCTCGGCCGCGCCGACGGGGTCGCTCGCGGGGTGGGAGATGGGCCCACCGTGGAACAGGTCGTTCCAGAAGAAGCGGCCGTCGCGACACCAGACGTTGACGTCGCGCTGGACCGAGACGACGGCCAGCTCGGAGGTGCCCGACCAGTAGAACTGGCGTGGGGTCAGGGAGGCGAGTTCGCCCAGCAGTGCCGTGATCGCGCGCTCCGCGCAGAAGGCGTGGCGGGGCTTGTGCTTGATTCGTCTGGCGAGGGCCGACTTCGCCCAGGAGGCCCGGGGATTGTTCAGGCGCCAGTGACTCAAGGTCGTCTCCATTGGGTCTAGGTTGCCGCGGTGGTGACCATGCCGCATATGCGGCATGTCGCCGCGGTTCGAGGTGCACCGCCCGTCATGTGACCTTGACGGATTCCCTCCACAAAGTTGGTGAGGCCCGAACGTTGTCGTTACCTCGCAGTTATTCTTTGCGCTCCGGATGCTAGCAGTAACTGACCCCAGGTAGTCGAGGCTTCTAGGGGTGACCAATGTCACATTTAACAAAACCATATCATCTGCGTTTTGATAAGAACCAGCAGGTCAGGGCATATATTTCGAACACTGGTCTGGCTTCTGTCCGCGAGATGAAGGGTGTCCGATTGCACCCTGGATGTTGTGGGTCTCACCCGTTTCGGCGACTCTTGGCTCGCATGGCATGACTTTCTGTGACTCCGCGCAGGTTGCGCGCCCTTGACTCGGCCGAACACGGGCTTTGACAGCCCCGTACCCCGTGGCGCGGAAGGTGTCCCGGCGACTTTTGCCCACGCGTCCACCCCGGTGTATGAGGCGGTCCGTCGGTTGGAGGACACTGGAAAGGTCGTACGAAACGGAGAGAAGTCGCCCAGTGGCACAGACCGAAACATCCGGTGACAGGACTACTGCACGCGGGGGTACCGATCCCGCCGAGCCCGCGGGCGGTACCCGCGCCTGGCTCGTATGGGCCGTCGCCGTGGGCGGGTACTTCCTGGCGATGCTGCACCGCAACGGCCTCGGTGTGGCCGCCCTGGAGGCTCAGGCGCGCTTCGACGTCGGCCCGGCGCTGCTGTCCCTGCTGCCGATGCTGCAACTCCTGGTGTACGTGCTCCTCCAGGTGCCCGCCGGCCTGCTCGCCGACCGGCTCGGGCCGCGCTACACGCTCGTGATGGGCATGGTGGCGATGACGGTCGGGTCGTGCCTGTTCGCACTGGCCCCCGGTATCGAGGTGGCGGTGACCGGACGGTTCCTCATCGGTGTCGGTGACGCCCTGGTGTTCCTCAACGTCATCCGGCTGGCCGCCCTGTGGTTCCCGCGTGCGCGCTACGCCCTCATCAGCGGGCTCACCGGCGTGGTCGGCGGCACCGGTCAGGTGGCCAGCGCCGCGCCACTGGCGTGGGCCCTGGACGGGATCGGCTGGGTGGCCGCTTTCCTGGTCACCACGGCGCTGACCGCGCTGATGGCACTGCTGATGCTGGTGGTCGTGCGCGACCGGCCCGCGGGGGTGGGCGGGAGGTCCACGGTCGCCGAGCCGATCCCGGTGTGGGCCGCGCTCAAGGAGGCGCTGCGTACACGCGGTCCACTGATCGGCATGGCCCACCACGCGGCCGTCATGGCGCCTTTCACGATGATGATGGTGCTGTGGGGCTATCCGTTCCTCGTGGGCGGCCTGGGGCTGTCCGAGGGCACGGCCGCCCTCACCCTCACGGCCCTGGCCGCTGGCGGGCTGTGGCTGGCTCCGGTCGCGGGCATCGTGATCGGCCGCAACCCCGGCGTGCGCCGAGGACTTGCCCTCACACTGGGGACAGTGCTGAGCCTGGGCTGGCTGCTGTTGGTGATCTGGCCCGGCGGAGCCCCCGTGGCCCTGGGCCTGACGGTGATGGCGGCCAGCGCGATGGGGCAGACCCTGGCGCCGACGATCTCCTTCGACTTCGCGCGCGACGGCATCCCCGCGAGCCGGACCGGGGTCGCCTCCGGTCTGGTGAACATGAGCGGCTTCACGACCGCCGTGGTGTGCACCGTGGCGGCGGGCGTGGTCCTGCAAGCGCTGCCGGACGAGCCGGAGTCGTACCAGGTGGCGTTCGTGCCGATGTGCGTGACCACGGCGTGCGCGACCGCGGTGCTGTACTACTTCATCCTGCGACGCCCGCGCGTGTAGCGGAGGCGGTGCCGAATCCTCGGCGCCTCCTTGTGCCGTCCCGGCCGGCGTGGGAGTTTCTCCCTATGAGGTGGAGCGCGGAGCAGGCGAGGGAGAGGTTCTCGGGAAGCCGCGTCGCCAGGCTGGCCACGGTGGACGGGGAGGGGCGGCCCCACCTGGTGCCCGTGGTGTTCGCGGCCTACGGCGACACGGTCGCGATCCCCGTGGACCGCAAACCGAAGACCACGTACAGGCTCAAGCGGATACGCAACATCGAGGGCAACCCCCGTGTGTCGCTGCTCACCGACGAGTACAGCGACGACTGGGACCGGCTGTGGTGGGTCCGGGCGGACGGTGAGGCGCTGGTCCAGCACTCGGGTCCGGCCTGGAGCGAGGCCCGGGAGAGGCTCGCCGAACGGTATCCCCAGTACCGCGATGAGCCGCCCGACGAGGCGATCGTCCTGGTCGAGGTCCACCACTGGTCGGGATGGTCGTCCCAGGCGGAGGCCGACCGTCCGGGCCGGTGACCCGGGCCGGTGACCCGGGACGTGCGGCCGGCGGTCCGAGCGGTCGGCCCGAGTGGTCAGCGAGCGGTCAGCCCGCGCGCCAGGTGGCGTCCTGGAGTGCGCCGCCGGCCTGAGGGCCCATCAGCGACAGGCCGCCGTCCACGAACAGCGAGGCCCCGGTGACGTAGGACGCCTCCGGTCTGGCGAGGAAGGCCACGGCCCCGGCCACCTCGTAGGCATGTCCCGGCCGGGACAGCGGATACCCGGCGCGCGAGTCCAGTGCGGGCTCCTCCTCGTGCTGGCCGGTCATGGGGGTGGCGATCTCGCCCGGTGCCACAGCGTTCACTGTGATGCCGTACAGCCCCAACTCCAGGGCCAGGACGCGGGTGAGGAGCTTGGCCCCGCCCTTGGCGACGCAGTAGGCGCCGGCGTTCACCCTCGGATACTCCTCGTGGACGCTGGTGATGTTGACGATGCGGCCGCCGCGGCCGGCGTCGCGCATGTGCGTCGCCGCGATCTTCGAGCAGAGGAAGGACCCGTCCAGGTCCACGGACAGGACCTCGCGCCAGCGTTCGTAGTCCGTCTCCAGCAGCGGTTCCTCGGAGCCGGTGCCCGCGTTGTTGACCAGGACGCCCACGCCTCCGAGATCCTCGATCAGCTCGGTGATGGCCTCCGAGCCCCGCACGGGGTCGGTGAGGTCGTGTTGGCGGATCGACACCCGGCGGCCGAGCTCACGGATCTCGGTCTCGGTCCGGCTGATGCCCTCCTCGTCCAGTTCGAAGGTCACGCCGACGTCGAAACCCTCCTGGGCGAGGCGGATCGCGGTCGCCCGGCCGATCCCGCTGTCCGCACCGGTCACCAGCGCCACACGGTCGTAGTCGTCGAACTCGCGCGCCCCCTCGACGCGGTCGTCGTCGGGTCGTGCCATGCCTGTGCCCCCTTCCGTGCGCCGTCCGGCGGCGCATGCGCTCGGGTGTGCGGCTACCCAGCGCGACCTTCCGTACACGTGGGACGATCGGCGGGCCGGGGCCGTGGAGCGCCCCTCCCGGCGCCCCCGGAAAACCGGTTGCCCGGTGCGGCGACAACTGTAGGGTCGGCCCGGTGACGCGCCTGGTCGGCCGACACCGGGGGCTCGTCGGCGCGCCGCCCGACACGGGGACGCGCGGGGAGGGGCCGGACCGGCTGGTCGCCCGGCAACGTGACTACTTCGCGGCACGCGGGGAGCCGGTGGAGTGGAAGGCGTACGGGCATGACCTGCCCGGGGCCTGCCCGAGCGGCTCCGCGCCGCGGGGTTCGCGCCGGAGGAGCGCGAGACCGTCATGGTCGGCCGGACCGACACGGCCGCCTCCGCCTCCGTGCCGCCCGCCGGGACCGTCCTGAGCCGGGTGGACGAGGACGCCGACCTGCGCCGGACCGCCGACATGCAGTCGCGTGTGCGGGGCGGTGACACGGGCTGGCTGCGTGACGACCTGGTCGCCCGCATCGCCGCCGGCCCCGAGGACACCGTCGTCATGGTCGCCGAGGCCGACGGCGGGGTGGTCTCAGCCGCGTGGCTGGTGCCCCGGAAGGGGACGGAGTTCGCGGGGTTGTGGGATGGCTCGGCACTGCCCGGCCGGCGGGGGAGGGGCCGGGCTGGGGAGCGGTCACGGCCGGTCCCGCCGGATCGTGAACCCGCCGGAACCGTCGGGGACGACCGTGCGGATCTCGTCGAACCCGTCAGCCCGGCCTGGACGGCGCAGGAGCCGCCACGTGGCGTGGACCCCCACGTCGGGAACCCGGAGCCGTCCCCGCCTCGCCGCGTTGCGCTCCAGGGAGAGCGCCAGGTCCGGAGGGAACCAGTAGCCGACGACCCGTGCGCCGTGTTCCCGGGCGGCGTCGATGAGCGGCCGCCACTCCTCGGGAGAGGGGTTGGTGTTGTCGACGGCCACGCTGAGCCCCGCTTCCAGTGCCTCGTGCACCATGTGCAGCTGTCGTCGCTGGGGCCTCCGGGCGTTGCGGAAGTTGTCCTTGCTGACGTGTAGGTGGGTGGCCGCGAGGTGAGCGCGGTAGAAGGTGGTCTTGCCCGACGCTTGTAGCCCCACGAAGAGCGCCATCTCCGGACGTTCCATATCCCCATTGTCGGGCCCCGGCGCGCTGGAGGCCGCCCGCGCGCGCTGGAGGCCGCACACGAAACGGGCGGGGCGGCCCGGAGGCCGTCCCGCCCGTCGCGGGTCCGGTGTCCTAGAAGGCGGACTCGGGGACCTCCATCAGGTCCAGGGTCACGCCCTCGGCGACGCGGCGCTCGGCGGCGATGCGCGGCAGGAACTGCTCGGCGAAGAAGCGCGCGGCGGCGATCTTGCCGGTGTAGAAGTCCTTGTCCTCGTCGCTGGCGCCGTCGGTGCTGTTCAGGGCGACCTCGGCCTGGCGCAGCAGCAGCCAGGACAGGACGACGTCACCGAAGGCCATGAGCAGGCGGGTGGAGTTCAGGCCCACCTTGTACAGCTCGCGCTTGTCCTCGGCGGAGCCCATCGCGTGGCCGACCATCAGCTCGACGATCTTCTCCACGTTCTCGGTCGCCTCGAGGAGCAGGGCGCGCTCCTCCTTGAGCTGGCCGTTGCCCGCGTCGCTCTGCGCGAAGTCCTTGATCTCACCGGCGAGCTTGCCCAGGGACGCGCCACCGTTCTTCACGATCTTGCGGAAGAAGAAGTCCTGGGCCTGGATGGCCGTGGTGCCCTCGTAGAGGGTGTCGATCTTGGCGTCGCGGATGTACTGCTCGATCGGGTACTCCTGCAAGAACCCGGAGCCGCCCAGGGTCTGGAGGGACTCGGAGAGCAGCGCGTAGGAGCGCTCGGAGCCCACGCCCTTGACGATCGGCAGGAGGAGGTCGTTCATCGCCTCCAGCTCCGTGACGTCCTGGCCCGCCTCGTGCGCGATCTGGATCGCGTCCTGCTGGGTGGCGGTGTACAGGACCAGGGCGCGCATGGCCTCCACGTAGGACTTCTGCGTCATGAGGCTGCGGCGCACGTCCGGGTGGTGGGTGACGGTGACCTTGGGGGAGTTCTTCTCTCCGGCCAGGTCGTTGCCCTGCACGCGCTCCTTGGCGTACTCCAGCGCGTTGAGGTAGCCGGTGGACAGGGTGGCGATCGCCTTCGTCCCGACCATCATGCGCGCGTACTCGATGATGAGGAACATCTGGCGGATGCCGTCGTGCTTGTCGCCCACGAGGTAGCCGATGGCGGGGTGCTTGTCGCCGAAGGTCAGCTCGCAGGTGGTGGAGGCCTTGAGGCCCATCTTGTGCTCGACGTTGGTCACGTAGGCACCGTTGCGCTCACCGAGCGAGCCGTCCTCGTTGACCAGGTACTTCGGCACCAGGTAGAGCGAGAGGCCCTTGGTGCCGGGGCCCGCGCCCTCGGGGCGCGCGAGCACCAGGTGGAAGATGTTCTCGCTCATGTCGTGCTCGGCCGAGGTGATGAAGCGCTTCACACCCTCGATGTGCCAGGTGCCGTCACCCTGGTCGACGGCCTTGGTGCGGCCCGCGCCGACGTCCGAGCCCGCGTCCGGCTCGGTCAGGACCATGGTGGCGCCCCAGCCGCGCTCGATGGCGAGCTTGGCGAACTCCTTCTGCTTCTCGTTGCCCTCGGAGTAGAGGATGCTCGCGAAGCCGGGGCCTGCCGAGTACATGTGGACGGCGGGGTTGGAGCCGAGGACCAGTTCCGCGGCGGACCAGACCAGGGAGCGGGGGGCGCCGAGGCCGCCGAGCTCCTGGGGGAGGTCGAGGTTGTACCAGCCGGCGTCCATGTAGGCCTTGTAGGACTTCTTCAGGCTCTCGGGGATCGCGACGGTGTTCGTCTTCGGGTCGAAGACCGGGGGGTTGCGGTCCGCGTCCTCGAAGGACTCGGCGACCACACCTGTGGTGAGGCGGTTGACCTCGTCCAGGATCGTGCGGGCGGTCTCCTCGTCGAGTTCCTCGAAGGGGGCCTGGCCCAGTACGTCCTGGCGTTTGAAGACCTCGAAGAGGTTGAACTCGATGTCGCGCAGGTTGCTCTTGTAATGCGTCATGGACAGCTCCGCTGTGTCCCGGCCGCGGTGTCTGTACACGCGGATCTACCGACTAGTAACAAACCAATGTTACTACCGAGTAGCCACGTGCGCCAGTGGGGGGAGGGAGTTGTAGCCCATGGGATACAAAAGGGGGCGGAGTTCACGTAGCCGGAAGAGGAGCCGTATACGGGAGCAGGCTATGGAAGCGCTCCCAGAGAGCGTGGCGGAGGCGGTGCGGAGCGTGCGGGTGGCGCGCGTCCCAGGGGTAGAGCTGACAGCGGCGCCCGGCCCCAGGGGGCGGAGCGCCGCTGCGGGCTCTACGGGTGCCTGGCCGGGGTTTCCGGGAGGCCCTTCCCTGTGGTGGAGCGCTCAGTACGTCTTCCGGGAACCGCGGACGGGTCCTGGCCACCCACACCGGAAGTCCAACCGCTAGGCACTGTTTTGTGAACGGATGAGGTCACGGAGCCAGATCCGGATCGAAGCCACCAACACAGTCCCGTCGAAGATCACGGCCCGCTTGTCATAGCGGGTCGCGACCGCCCGGTTCTGCTTGAGCAGGTTGATACACCGCTCCACGGTGTTTCGACGGCGGTGCTCACGCTGGTCCTTGGGTTGGGTGATGGTCGCTTTGATCTTGCGGCGGCGCAGGTGGCCCCGGTTGGCCCGGCTGGAGTAGGCCTTGTCGCCCAGCACCCGGTCCGGACGGGTCCGGGGCCTGCCCACACGGCGGGGCAGCCGCAACGCGGCCATCAACGGCTCGAACATCAGACTGTCCCCGCGCTCGCCCGGGCTGGAGAGCATGACCAGGGGCCGTTGGCGGGAGTCGGCGAGCAGGTGGAGCTTGGTGGTCGGCCCGCCCCGGAAGCGGCCCAGGGCCTCGTCCCCGTCCGGTTCCTCCCATTCTATTTCCCCTTTTTCGCCGCTCCGGCGGCGTGCTGATGGGACCGCACGGTAGTGGAGTCGATCCCTACGATCAGCTCCTCGCCGGTAGCGGCGTCGATGCGAAGCCGGTCGGCGATCCGCTGCCAGGTGCCGTCGATGCACCAGCGTCGGTGACGGCCCGCGACGGCCTCCCAGGGGCCGCAGCGCTCAGGCAGGTCCCGCCAGGGAATGCCGGCGGGGGCACGGAGCAGGATGCCGTTGACGAGGCGGCGGTGGTCGGCCCACTTCTTGCCCTTGCGCGGGTTCGGGGGCATGAGCAGGGCGAGCAAGGGTCGGTCGCCCTATGGCGAGCCCGGCAGTGGCCGCGTCCGGGCGCGGTCAAGATATGTCTTATATGCTCAATTTTTCCTTATTTGATCTCTTCTTGGTTTGCTGCAAAGAGTCGGCATCCTCGGAAGCAGAGGACACAGAGTGACTCCAGAACCATCCCCCTCACCCTCATCCCCCGCGTCGTCTTCGGATGGCGAGGCGAACTCGCCCGCGATCCGGACCGGGCCAGAACGATCCACGGTGGTCCTCGTCCTGGTCTCGGTGGCGTTCTCCGCCGCCCTGTTCGTGGAATACCGCTCCGAGGAGCCCGCTCTCATCGACGCTCTCGGGCCGTCGGCCGTGGGCGGCCTGCTGTTGTACTGGGCGCTCGCCGCTCTGCGCAGGCGCAGGCGGGCGAAAAAGGGCCAGGACACGGCGGCGGCCCGGCCCAAGGGCTGGCTGGCGCGTGTGATGGACGAGGAGGCCGCAGCCGAGCGGAAGAGGAAGCAGGAGGCGCGGGAGCGCGCACGGACGCGGATCCACACGCCCACGGAGGCCGAGACATTCGTGGCGAAGTGGCTGCGGAGCCAGGGTTTCCGGGGTGCCCGGGCCACGCCTCCGTCGGGTGACGCGGGGATCGATGTTACCGCCTCGGGTATCTCCGTGCAGGTCAAACGTTACGACTCCAAAGGCGTTGGGCGCCCTGAGGTGCAGCAGCTGGTCGGCGCGGCCCGGGTCGGTGACGTGGCCGTGTTCTTCACCTCCTCGCGTTACACGGACGCCGCCGTCGAGTACGCCGACCAACGCGGTGTCGCCCTGTTCGCGTTCGACTTCACGGGGGGTTACCCGGTGCGCGTGGTGAACAGAACCGCGGAGCGGCTGCTCCGCGACCGCGGTCGCGGGCACGAGTAGGACCGGTCCGGTCGTCCCGGTCGGCCCGGTCCTACCCGCTGACCCGGGCGGATGGACTCCCGTGTAGCGCTTCAGCGCCGCGATGGCGTGATCGCGCGCGGCCGCACTTCGGCCTCTGGGGTCCGGGGGCGTCGTGGTCACGGGAGTGGTCCAGCGCCCCGCTCCACGCGGTGGCGAGGCGTCCCCGCCACCCGACCCGTCCTCGGCAAGGACGGCAAGACGGCGGTGGTCACCCTGGTGGACCGCCAGACCCGGTTCCACGCGATCCTGGCGCAGCACCAGCCGTATCCGACCGCGATCGCGGAGAAGCCAAACAACCGGCAGCGGGCGTGCCTGGGGTTTTTCATACCGCGGGAGAAGAGCGGCAGGCGCTGTTGGACGCTCAGGGCCACGACTAGGCGCTGTTTTTTGAACGGGTGAGGTCTCGAAGCCAGATCCGGATCGAGGCGACCTGCACGGTCCCGTCGAAGATCGCGGCCCGCTTGTCGTAGCGGGTCGCGACCGCCCGGTTCTGCTTGAGCAGGTTGATACACCGCTCCACGGTGTTGCGGTCGCGGTAGGCGACCTGGTCGAAGGCCGGGGGCCTGCCGCCCGCCGACCCCTTGCGCCGGCGGTGCTCACGCTGGTCCTTGGGTTGGGCGATGGTCGCTTTGATCTTGCGGCGGCGCAGGTGGGCCCGGTTGGCGCGGCTGGAGTAGGCCTTGTCGCCCAGCACCCGGTCCGGGCGGGTGCGCGGCCGGCCCGTACTGCGCGGCAGCCGGAGAGCGCCCATCAAGGGCTCGAACATGGGGCTGTCCCCGCGCTGGCCCGGGGTGGTGGCCAGCACCAACGGGCGCCGATGCTGGTCTGAGAGCAGGTGGATCTTGGTGGTCAGCCCGCCCCGGGAGCGCCCCAGTGCTTCGGCCCCGTCCGGTTCGTCCCGGACCCGGTCCCCTTTTTCGCCGCCCCGGCGGCGTGCTGATGGGCCCGCACCGTGGTCGAGTCCACGCTCGCGATGAGCTCTTCGCCGGTGGCGGCGTCGATCCGCAGCCGGTCGGCGATATCGGTGAGTTCATGGCGTCCGGGCACGTTCACCCACCCTGCCAGAGCAGACCCTGCTCCGCTCTCACTTCCAAAAAACAGTGCCTAGGGGCGCGATTCCAGGTCCTCCACCCAGCCAGACTCCAGGTAGGTGACGTAGGACGTCAGAACCGGTGGCTCCAGCCCGAAGGCGGACAGGGGCTCGCCCACCGGTTCCTCACTGGTCTGCTGCTCCTCCCGGTACAGCAGCGCGCCCGTGCCCTCGTCGAAGAGCACGCGGTACCGCAGCGCCGGGTTCATACCGTCCGACTCCACCGACGCCTCGAACAGCAGCCCGCTCCGGCCCTCGCGGTCGTCGGCCCGGCCGACGTAACGCAACTCCGGCACTTCGGCCAGCGCGCGCAGTACCGCCGCACGTTCCTGCGCACCCAGCGGCAGCCGATCGTGGTAGAATCCGAACCCCGTCATGAACACCCGCAGATCGTCCGGATCGTGGTTCCCGCCGGGCCCCCCGTTCAGCGGGGCCATGGCGAACGCCTCGGCCACCTCGTCCGGATCGGTCGGCAGCGCTCCGGGCCGCATCTGCCCGCCCAGGGAGCCCGCTGGGTAGGCCCGGTCCTCCGGGCCGCTGTCCAGGATCTCCAGGTGCTCCTCGTAGTCGCCGCGCAGGTCCTTCGGCGCCTCAGGACGGTAGACCTCCCGGTAGGAGCCGTCCGGTGCGTACCAAGCTTCCGCCTCCGCGGGGACGAAGCCGGAACTTCGGTCCCCGCTGCTCGTGCCGTTCACCATCAGCAGGTCCATCCGCGACGTGCGGATGTGGGCGATGCCGCCTGATCCGGCGGCCGGGACCTCGGCTGTCCCGGCGGTCCCGGCTAGCGCGAGCAGTGCCTCTGTGCCGTCGACGGGGTCGACGGGCTCCACGAGCAGCGGCGGGGGTTCTTCCGCGTACGCCCGGGCAGGAGCGAAGGGGCCGATCCCCTCTTCCGCGCCCAGGACGAGGATTCCGCTCAGCACGGCGGTCGCGGTCGCCATAGCGGCCGCGGCCATCCACCCCCGTCGTGGCGCGCGGGTCCGGCGGGCACGCTCGCCGCGCTCTTCGAAGGCCCCGCCCAGCTTCATCGCCGCCGCGTCCACGGCACGCGACACCTGCTCGTCGCCCACCACGGCACCCGCGCGCGGGTCGTGCGCTCCGACCAGTCTCCTCAACTCGCGGACGTCGTTCATCGCGTTTCCTCCACACTGGTACCGGTAACGGGGACGCTGGTCGCGGTGGCGCGGACGGAACCGGCCGTACGGGTGCGTAGAGCCTCGGCTCCGTCCCCGCACATGTGCGCCTCGATGCGTCTTCGGGCCCGGTACAGGCGCACCCGGGCCGCCGCGTGTGTGCATCCGACGACCCGTGCCGCTTCCCGTGAGCTCAGGCCCTCCCAGGTCACGAGCATCACCAACTCCCGTTCGGCCGGGTTGAGCGCGGTCAGGGCGCTCAGGGCACTCTCCCGGCGCACCACCGTGTCGGCGGTGTCCGACCCGGGTGGCGCCGATCGCTCGTCGTCGAGTGGGCCGAACGCCTCGCCGCGGTCGCGCCTCTGCCGCAGTTTGGCCATGACGATCCTGCGGGCACAGCCGTACAGCCACGGCAGGGGGCGGTTCGCGGGGAGTTCGTGGAAGCGCCGCCAGGCGACGAGCAGCGCCTCCGAGGCGACGTCGTCGGCCAGCGACGGGCCGACGCGCCGCCAGGCGTAGTCGTGCACGGCCCGGTAGTGGCGGGTGAAGAAGCTCCGGAACTCCGTTTCCCCGGGCGGACCGTCGCGATCGCCGGGTACGTGGTCAGTGCTCATGCGGGGTGGTCCTCCGTATCGTTCCCCCTACATGTCGCCTCGGCCCCCGAGTGTTACGCGGCGATCCGGGCGGAGCCCACCGGGCCCCCTCGTGGTCCGGCCGCCACCGGGCCAGGCGCTCCCGGCACGCTCATATCCTCGGACGAGGAACGGCCACCGACCTGGAGAGCGACGACACGATGCTGGACATGCTGCCCGGACTCATCCGGATCTACGAGGAGTGGGCGGAGCGGTACCCCGACGTGCAGCCGCTGACGGTCCAGTTCCCGGCGGGCGAGGATTCGGGAGAGGGCCTCGACGGGGTGCTCGCCTACCCCCTCGAAGGCCACTGGCTGCTGGTGACCTTCGGCCTGACCGAACTCGGCGAGAAGACCAGCAAGGAGCCCCGGGTCTCCGGCGCGGGCTTCGAGTTCACCTGCCGGATCCCGCGCGAGGACGGGGACGAGACCGTCCCCGCCTGGATCCTGCGCGTCCTCCACGCCCTGGCCGACCGCTTCCTCTCGGGCAGTGACCTGGACGTCGGCCACTGGATCGTCACCCCGTCCCCGCTCGGCGGCGATCCCGCCAACGGCGACATGACCTCCCTCGTCATCGTCCCCGACGTCGAGGTCCGGGCCATGGACACCCCCAACGGGATCGTCCTCTTCTTCCAGCTCGTCGGCCTGACGGCCGGGGAGGGCTCCGACGTCCAGGAGGCGGAGACCGCCGCCCCGCTCGTCGCCGTCCTGCGCGACCGTGACCCGAAGCTGCTCACCGACCCCGGCAGGGAGCCCGTTCGCCTGTGACCGCGCACCGACGCGGACGGGCCGCCGCCCACGAGGGGTGACGGCCCGCGGCGGTGCGGCTACTCCTCCCGCGTACGCCCGATCGCGGTGCCGATCTCGCCCACGCGGTCGGCGAGCAGGCCCACGGCGCCGATGGCCCGGGCCATCGGGTCGTCGTCGGCGCCGCCCAGCGCACGGCCCCGGCGGAAGGCCTCCTTGACCTCCGTCCACCGGGCCTCCTGCTCGGGGGTCATCACCCCGCGCAGCTCCGCGAGTTTGAGCAGGTTCGCCTCCGCGCCCGACGTCAGGGTCTGCGCCTCGCCCAGGTAGTGGTCGTCGATCGCGGCCTCCACCTCGGCGTCGTTCATGACCGGTACGACCTTTTCCGCCAGCCGGTTCATGTTCCGGTACGAGCCCTGGAGCTGGAACGGCGGCTCGGTGCGCGCGTCCTCCGACTGCGCCGCCGAGGCGATGTAGGCCTGGTTGTTGGCCAGCACCACCTCCTGCACCCGCAGCAGCTTGCGCAGCACCGAAACGATCCGGTCCACCTCAGCCGCCGAGTACGGGTGGCTGAGCTGGTCCGTGCCCACCGAGTCATCCCCCTGGGCCATCCGCACGAACCGGTACACGTCGTCCCGGTCCCGGGCGGACAGCGGTGCCAGGGTCGGGTTCGAGGTGAGCGCGTTCTCGATGTAGCTCAGGGAGAACAGCTCCTCCTTGCCCGACAGCACGTCGCCGAGGTTGTACACGTCGGCGCGGTTGGCCAGCATGTCCGGGATCCGGAACCGCTTCCCCCGCTCGGTGTAGGGGTTGCCGGCCATGCACACCGCGAACCGTTTGCCCCGCAGGTCGTAGGTCCGGGTCCGCCCGTTCCACACGCCCTCCATGCGGCGCTGCCCGTCGCACAGCGAGATGAACTTCTGTAGCAGCTCGGGGTTAGTGTGCTGGATGTCGTCCAGGTACAGCATCGTGTTGCTGCCCATCTCCAGCGCGAAGGAGATCTTCTCGACCTCCTGGCGGGAGGTGGCGTCCGGTGCCTCGTCCGGATCCAGCGAGGTCACCGCGTGCCCCAGAGCGGGCCCGTTGATCTTCACGAAGACCAGTCCCAGACGGCTGGCCACGTACTCCATGAGCGTGGTCTTGCCGTATCCGGGAGGGGAGATGAGCAGCAGCAGGCCGCTCTGGTCGGTGCGTTTGCCGTCTCCGGCCGCGCCCAGCTGTTTGGCCAGATTGTCGCCGATCAGCGGTAGGTACGACTCGTCCAGCAGCTTGTTGCGGACGAACCCGCTCATCACCTTCGGCCGGTACTCCTCCAGCCGCAGGCGCTCGCGCTCGGCCGCCACCAGCTCGTTCCTGCGCCGCTGGAAGTCCCGGTAGGCGGGTACCTCCTCCAACCGGAACCGTCGGGTACGCGGCAGGAACTCGTCCAGCCGCACCTCCAGGGACCGTTCGCGCACGCGCGGGTGCGAGCCCAGCAGCCCGCCCACACTCTCGTGCACGGCCGCCGACGACTCGTACCGGTCCACGGCGGCCAGCTCGATCGCGGCGGCCTCGGGCAGGTCGCCCGGGTCCACGTCCTCCAGAGTGGTCGCGAACGCGTCCAGCCAGGCCGTCACCAGCTGGTGGCGTGCCGCCAGATCGCCGTCGAGTTCGCGCAGGTCCTCCTCGAAGGCCTTGCGCGTGGTCTCCCGCGCACTGCCCAGCGCCCGGTGGAACCGGTCCAGCAGCAGGCGGGCGCCCGCACCGGACACGAACCCCCGCTCACCGGGTACGTCTGAGGAGATCTCCTCGAACAGGTACTCACCCACCAGGTCCAGGTCGGCGTCCTGGTGCAGTCCGGTGTCGGTCAGGAAACCGTCCACGCCGGCCGCCAGCTCCGCGCGCAGGCCGTCCACCGCCGCCGACCTTCGCACCCCGAACACCTCACGGGCCCGGGCCAGCG
The DNA here is from genome assembly GCF_056312425.1 of Nocardiopsis sp. TRM 82005. Taxonomy (NCBI): domain Bacteria; kingdom Bacillati; phylum Actinomycetota; class Actinomycetes; order Streptosporangiales; family Nocardiopsidaceae; genus Nocardiopsis; species Nocardiopsis sp. TRM 82005. The sequence goes on along the minus strand of NZ_JBWDTQ010000005.1, from coordinate 325,633 downwards.
AACCCGCCCGGGTACGCCACGCCGAACGCCGCTCCTCGGCGGCGCCGAACGCCCAGAACAGCTGCGCCGCCGCACGCGTCCCGCCCGGATACCGCAGCAGGCCGGCACCGGTGCGCAGCCGCAGCAGCGCGGACAGGATCCGGGCGGCGTCGTGGTCGTGCACGCCCCGCTCGTACCCCTCGTCGTACCGGGACTCGGCCGCACCGCGTACGGCCGCCAGCAGCGACGACCCGTTCTCGTCGTGCACCTCGGCCTCGCGCAGCCGCTCCAGCGACAGCCCGTCCGAACCCTCCTCGGCCGAGGCCAGGATCGACGCGGCCAGGTACTCGGCCCGGTACACCTCCGGGCTCTCCGACACCAGCACCCGGTCCCACATGTGCCGGGTGCGCCCGAACTCCTCATCGGTGACCGGGGACCGGAAGTCGGTGCCGGTGATCGCCACCGACATCTCCCCGCCATGAGGGGTGAGCGTCAGGTCGATCGGCTGGGTGTTCACCGCGAACCGGTGCCTGCCCAGCCGGATCGTCTCGCCGCCCGCGCCGCCCTCGAACAGGTCGGCGCGGTCCCGCAGGGCCCGCCCGGCCTCCTGCCGGGCGGCCATGATCTGCCCGTCCAGCTCCTCGGCGCGTACGGTGTCGCCGAGCTCGCGCATCTCCTCGACGGTGCGGCGCAGCCGCGCCACCATCGCGTCCGACGCGAAGTAGGTGTTGACGTCCTCCAGCGTGCCCAGCGTCGCGACCCGCCGGTACACGCCCTCCAGCACGCGGGCCGCCGACGTGGCCAGGCGGTCGGTACGTCGCGCCCGCTCGTCCACCAGGGTCTGCTTGCGGGTGGAGAACGCCTCGTACACGTCCTCGCGCTTGTCCGCCAGCTCCCCGAGGAAGTCGTCGAACTCGGCGAACCGCGACTCCAGGTTCTCCAGCTGGAGCATGACGCGCCCCAGCTGTTCGTCGCACCGGTCCGGAGTGTCGGCGGCGGCCAGCGCTCCCGTGATCGCCTGCCCCAGCAGCGCGAACTCGGCCGCGAACTCCGCCCGCCCCTCCAGGGCCAGCAGCTCCTTGCGCCGCGTCTCCAGCGTGGCGCGCGCACGGTTGATCCCGGCGAGCACCTCGCTGACCCGCTCCAGGATGCGCGTGCGCACCTGGGCGTCGCCGATGTCCAGCGAACCGACGACCTCGGTGACCACTTGCAGGCCCTCGGTCTGCTCGGCGATGTGCTCGCCGACGGCCGTCGCCGCGCTGACCGCCTCGATGCCCTCGGCGTCCGCGATCAGCCGGTCCACCTCGTCGTGGTACCCGGCGAAGGCCTCGCCCTGCTCCAGGAAGGCCACCGTGCGGCGGCCGGTCGCGGCGATCTCCTCTGAGAGCTTGCCGTCCAGCTCGTCCAGGCGGCCGGTGTCCACGTAGCGCATCTCGCGCAGCGTGGCCGCCTGCCCCTGGGCGCGGCGCAGCTCGGTCAGCCGCGACACCCAGCCCTCCGCCGACCGCGGGGTCTGCCCGCGGGCCGTCCGGATGAGCGAGACCGTCCTCTCCTCGGCCTCGGCCAGGGTCTCGGCGGCCTGCCTGGTCAGGGACTGGACGGTCTCGAACTCCTCCAGGACCCGCGCGGCTGTGGCCCGCACCTCCGACAGGGGCGCCGCCAGGTCGCCCAGTCTCTCCTCGCCCAGCCAGTGGAACTGGTCGGACACCCGACGACAGGCGGCGATGAGGGCCTCGAACACCTCGGTGGAGGGCCGCATGTCCTGGACCATCCGTGTCACCGAGAGGCACTCGGATACGCCCCGGACCAGTTCGGCGTTGCCGATCCGCTCCAGCGGGCCGGTCCCCACCGGCTGCGCCGCCGCGTACACGTCCGACACGTACGGGGTCTGCCACACCTGCATCGGGTGCACCCGGGTCGGCTCGCCCGAGCCGTCCCGGAACACCGTCATGGTGCCGTCGTCGAACAGCGAGTACCCGTGGCAGACGATCGGGGTGGCGACCTCCTTGCGGATGGTGTTGTACGGCAGCAGCAGGCTGCGGCCGTCCGCGCGGGAGTGGAAGACGTACAGCACGTCCTCGCCGTTGGGCGAGCGCACCAGGCGCTCGAACTCCAGGTCGGTGACGTCGGTGTCGAACGTCCGCGCCACCCCGGTGGCCAGGTAGTAGCCGCCGGGGAAGATCAGCCCCTGGTCGTCGGGCAGGCGCTGGCAGGACTGGCCGATGCCGTCGAGGCGCTCGACCTCCTTGGTGCGCGTGTTGAAGACCAGGTGCCGCCACTCGGTCTCGTTGTAGGGCCGCACGCGCAGCAGGACGAGCGCGCCCACCCGCGCGTAGTGCATCGACGCGTCGGCCAGGCTCTGCAACGGCTCGTTCACGGGCTCGCTGTAGATGCCCGCGCCGACCTCGGTGTTGTTCTCGACCTTGATGGTGAGGTCGCCGCCGACCGTCTCCACGAACAGTTCGTCGAGGATCGAGATGTGCGGATGACGGCCGGTCACGTGGTCCTCGCGGGTGGTCTCCACCCACGTGAAGTCGTGCGACGGCGGGAACACGTGGTCGCGTTCCCCCCGGGCGTCGAGGTAGGCGATCTCGCCGGCGGGCGAGACCGACCACCGCAGCACCCGCACGTCCTCGGTTCTCGGGCCGGTCTGGAACACGGCCAGCAGCTGCTCCTCGACCCGGCGCAGCTGGAGCAGGTGCGCGTCGCGGTAGTAGCGGTAGAGCTGGCCGAAATCCTGCTGGAACCGCTCGTCGGAGAGCAGCCCGGGGACGGCGTCCCCGGGGGCGTCGGCGAAGGAGAAGCCGTCACCGTCGCATTCGTACCGGTGCAGCGAGAACACGTCGGAGACGTGTGTCTCGCGCTGCATACCGATGAAGACGTTGTAGCCGAAAAGGATCACGGCGCCGTCGGCTCCGGATCCGACGGAACGTCCCACGCTCGCGATGTCCCGGGGCACACAGTTGTGCTCGGTACGGATGCGCTCGGTGCCGAGCAGGGTCAGCTCGGTGCCGCCGAACACCTCCAGCCGGCGCGCGTTCAGTTCCTCGGTCCGCCGGGCCAGCTCGCCGGTCTGCTCGCGCAGCCGGGCGCGGAGCACCTCGTAGGTGCCCGCGTCCAGCGACCGCGCGTCATCGGCGTCCGGCCCGGTGCCTTCGGTCTCCTGGGACAGGGCCTCGGTCACGGAGGGCTACCTCACTGCTTGGCGGGGGCGAGGGCGGTCGCGGGCAGCTTGTCCACGCCCAGGGAACGGGCGGTGCCGAGCAGGCCGTCCAGCTTGTCGGCCTGCGGTCCGCCCGCACCGATGAGCTTGAGCAGCAGCGCCGAGACGGTGAGGTTCTTGACGTCGTCGGTGTCCACCGACTCCAGCACCCTGCGCATGTCCTCGGCGAAGCTGCCCCCGCCGTTGAGCCAGTTGCCGCCCAGCGCCTGCGCGGTCTGGGAGTTGTCGACGAAGCCGTCCACGGCCTTGCCCAGCCCGATGGAGTTGACCATGCGGTCGAAGAAGGCGCCGTCGCCGCCGACGATGTTGATGTCGGCGCTCTCCAGGCCGGTGGCCAGCACGGTGGCCTGGGCCTCTGCGACCTGCCGGTGCACGTCGATCCCGGCCAGGCGGACCTCCTTCTCGGCGTCCAGCCGCAGGCGGTACTCCTCGTGCTCGCGGCTGACCTGGTCCAGAGCGGACATGGCATCGGCCTTGTCGGTGAGCCCCGCGGCCTCGGCGCGCAGTTTCTGCTCGATGGCCTCGGCCTCGACCTGGGCCTTCTCACGGGACACGGTGGCCTCGGCGCGGCCGACCTTCTCGAGGGCGTCGGCGTCCTGCTGGCGGACCTGGACCTCGGCCAGCCCGGACGCGGCGGCCTCGGCCTGGAGGCCCTCGGCCAGGCGGATCTTGGCGCGGGTGTCCAGCTCGGCGGTCTGCTGGCGGGCCTCGGCCAGGGTGAGCTCCTCGGCGGCCTTGTGCTTGGCGGAGGCCTCCGCCGCCTCGGCGGCCTTGATGTCCTTGACCAGGTTCTCCTGGGCCTCGGCCTCGGCCTGGATGATGACGGCCTGGCGCTCGCGTTCGGCCTCCTCGACGGCGCGCAGCTTCTTGATGGCCTCCTCCTGCTCGGCCACCGTGCGGTCGACGGCCAGGCGCTCGCGGACGACGTCGGCGACCTCGCGCTTCTCGCCCTCGACCTCCTTGTCCTTGGCGATGCTGCTCAGCTCGGTCTCGCGCTCGCGGCCGATGACCTCCAGGAGACGGTCCTTCTCGATCCGCTCGGTCTCGATGGCGATGACGCGCTCGCGGTTCTTCTCGGCGACCGCGACCTCACGCTGCTGGTTCTGGTGCTGGACACCCAGGGTCTCGTCGGTGCGCAGGTTGGCGGTCTCGGCCTTGAGCCGCTCCTCGGCCTGCACGCGGGCGGTCTCGGCCTCCTCGCGGGCGCGGATGATCTCGATCTCGCGCTTGGCCTTGGCGGAGGCCTCCTCGCGTCGCTTCTCCAGTTCGGCGAGGGTCTCGGAGGTCTCGGTGTTCTGCCGGTCGAGTTCCTTCTTGCGGTCGTTCTCGAACTCGTTGGTGCGCTTGTGCTCCTTGGCGGTGCGCTCCGTGATCTTCGAGATGCCCTGCGCGTCGAGGATGTTGTTGGCGTCGTGCTGGTGCAGCGGGGTCTGCTCCAGCTCGTCGATGGCGACGTCCTCGAGGATGTAGCCGTTGAGGTCGGTGCCGATCAGCGAGACGATCGCCTGGCGGAACTCCTCGCGCTGGGTGAACAGCTCCTCGAAGTCGAACTGCTTGCCGACGGTCTTGAGGGCCTCGGAGAACTTGGAGTTGAACAGCTCCTGCAAGGTGTCCTGGTCGCTGGCGCGCTCGGTCCCGATCGCCTTGGCGACCTTCTTGACGTCCTCGGCGGTCTCGTTGACCCGGACGTAGAAGAACACCTTGATGTCCGCGCGGATATTGTCCTTGCAGGTCAGGCCGTCGCGGCCACCGCGTTCAAGCGTCAGGCTCTTGAGCGAGATGTCCATGATCTCGGCCTTGTGCAGGACCGGAAGGACGATCGAGCCGGTGAAGGTGACGTGGACGTCGCGGATCTTGGAGATGATCAGGGCCTTGCCCTGCTCGACCTTGCGGAAGAGCCGGGTGACCATCAGGATCAGGGCGAGTAGGACGACGACGCCGACGGCGATGGCGACGCCCACGGTCAGGAAGGCCGCGTCCGCCGCCTCCTGCCCGTTCGTTGTGGCACTCAGAAACACGTAGGGGTCTCTTTCTGCGAGTGACGTGTGTAGAGGGGAGAGCGTTGTGAGGGGGCGCTCCGGAACTGTGACGCACCGAGGCGGGGAACGGTTCCGCGTCGCGGCCCGGCGCCGTGCGAAGGGGCGGGGCAGAGCGTCTCCCACGGGCGCGGCGCACGGCGGTCCGTGCGTTCGCGGAAGAGGTCCTGCCGGTGCTCTACAGGCAGGGGCGTCCTACTGGCCGGGGTCCAGCGCCGAGTCGAAGTAGGTGACGAGGAAGACGTCGTCCTCGGCGCTGTGGTCGAAGATCAGAGCGGTGCTGCCGACCGGCAGGACCTCGCCGCCGGTGGTGCGCACCGGGACGGAGATCGAGGCGCCGCCCGCGGTGGTGATCTCGGCCTGGCCGAAGCCCTCGCTCGCCTCACCGATGCGGACCGTGCAGGTGCGCCCGACCAGTTCGTGCTTGGAGTCGCCGCGGCGTTCGGGCAGGAACCGCTGCACCGACATGACCAGGCCGCTGGTGACCGCCCACGCGACCACGACCGCGATCAGCAGGACCACCGTGCCCAGGGCGATCAGCAGCGGGGTGGAAGTGGTTTCCAGAAGGCTGGTCACGATGCTCCCCATCATGCTCACGAACCAGGCGACGCAGACCAGCATGCTCAGCGCCACGGTGACGGGGACCCGCCCCATGCGGGCTCTGACCATGACCGCGCTCAGGCCCGCGGCGTCGCCGGAGCCGTCCGCGCTGTCGAGCATCTCGGAGTCGGCGGCGCCGATCACGACGAACAACCAGTAGGCGGCGGCGACGATCAGCAGCGGGGTGAACAGCACCGTGGGGAACCCGAAGGCGGTACTCAGGAACAGCCCCATCCGCTTACCTCCGCCCTCGAACGCGCCGACCGTGCCGGAACTCTACCGACCTCCAGCTCCCGGGACACGGGCGGGTACCACCGGTGGCCGCTTGTGGCCATCCTCCCGGAGAGAGGGCGCACACCAGGGGGTATGCGCCGTGAAACCGTTTGCGTCCTGTCCTTTTCCTGTCGGTTTGGTACCGTTTTTCTCTTGGCTATGATTACCTGTGGCGAAAGCCGTCAGGCAGCATGGAATCGTCTCCAGGAGAGCAGGAGGCCGTGCTCGGAAATGGTGAATACGTCAACGAATTCATGCCGGATGGTGTTTCCGTCGACCAGGGTGCCGACCGTGGCGGCGCTGCCGTTCTCGACGATGGTTCTGTGGAGCTTGTGGCGTCCGCCCCCGCCGAGCAGCCCGCCAAGGAGTTCGGCCGCCTGCTGGGGGCCGCGTGCCACGCTCTGCTCCGGTCCGTGGAAGCGGGCTTCCGGGTCTACCAGAGACGCGTACCTTTCGGGGTCATCGTCGTCCAGGTATCCATAGGACAGGTGGATGTGCTCGCGTCCGACCACTGTGGCACGTGCGCTGGCAGCCAGCTCGTGCCCCCTTTCCGCCGGATAGACCACGGCCCCTCCCAAGTCTGTCGGTGACTTTGACGCCTTCATTGTGAAGGCCGTCGGAACCGTCGCGCTATTCTTTCGCTATCTTCGGGGCCGCGGGGATGCGCGGAGAAGATCTGATGTCGCTCCGAAGCGGCCCGTGGTACATTTTTCCCGTCAGTTCTCTCATGTTTACAGTGAGTAATTAAATTGATGCGGGAGGTCTCCCGATCGACACAGCCCGGAGTCGTGAACAGAACGCACCAGAGGTGACTTTCCGTATCCTCGGCCCGCTGGAGGTCATGGGAGAGGGCGGGCCGGTACGTGTGCCTCCGGGACGGCAGCAGGTGGTCCTGTTCCTGCTGCTCCTGGAGCTCAACCGGGTTGTGCCCACCGACAGGATCGTGGACGCCCTCTGGCGCCATGATCCTCCCGAGACAGCGCGCACCCAGGTTCAGATCTGTGTGTCCCGCCTGCGCAGGCACCTCCGGGACACCGGGATCACCATCGTCACTAGGCGTCCCGGCTATCAGCTGTCCGCCCCGGCGGAGGCGGTGGACGCCCAACTTCACTCCCTCCAGATCAAGGACGCCTCCGTCCTGCTCCGTGAGGGACGCGCCGAGGAGGCCGCCGACCTTCTGAGGGCGACGGTCGGTATGTGGCGCGGACCCGCGCTGGGGGGAGCTGAAAACGAGGTACTCGCCTCCGAGGCCGTACGGCTGGAGGAGGAGCGCGTCGACGCCACAGAGGCCTATCTCGAGATCGAGCTGGGCCTGGGGCGTCACTCACACCTGGTCTCGGAGATCAGTGCCCTCGTGGAGGCCCATCCGCTCCGGGAGAACCTGCGGGCCCAGCTCATGCTCGCCCTCTACCGGTCCGGACGCCAGGCCGAGGCGCTGGAGGCCTACCGGGCAGGCCGTGACCTGCTCGTGGAGGAGCTCGGCCTCGAACCGGGGCGCCGCCTGCGCGACATGGAGCGGGCCGTCCTGGCCGGGGACCCGGTGCTGAACCCGCCCGGGGAGTCGGCGCAGGGCTATGCCATAGGGCAGGGCTTCGGGTCCGCACCGGAGCTGCCGGGGCCCGAGACCGCCGCGAACACCGTGACCCCGTACCAGTTACCGACCGTCACGGCCGACTTCGTCGGCAGGAAGGACGTGCTGAGCACCGTCGAGGAGGCTTTGCTGGGACGGCGGGACTCGGTGGGCCTCGTCGTCCTCATGGGCAAAGCCGGCGTCGGAAAGAGCGCCACGGCCGTGCACACCGCCCACAACCTGGCGGAGGAGCACTACCCTGACGGCCAGCTGTACTGCGACATGCGGGGCAGCCGCGAGATCCCCCTGGAGCCCGCGGACGTGCTGGCCCGCTTCCTCCGTGCCCTCGGCGTACCCGGTCAGGGAATCCCGGAGGACATCGACGAGCGGTCCGCCATGTACCGGGGAATCCTGGCCAGTCGCCGGGTTCTCGTCCTGCTCGACGACGCCTCGTCGGAGGGCCAGCTGCTCCCCCTCATTCCCGCCGGGACACGGTGTGGTGTCATCGTCACCTCAAGGGTCCGCATCACGGGTCTTTCCGGAGCCACCCTCGTGCAGATGGACATCCTGTCCAGGGACGTCTCGCTGGAACTGCTCGGACACGTGCTGGGGGAAGAACGCGTCGGAGCCGAGCCCGAGGCCGCGCGCGCCCTCGTCCGCGCGGTCGGACGCCTGCCGTTGGCCCTGCGCATCGCCGCGGCCCGTCTGGCGGCACGGCCGCACTGGCCCCTGGCCGGGATGGTGGACCGGTTGGCGGACGAGCGCCGTCGCCTGGACGAGCTCAGCCACGGCGACATGACCGTGCGGGCGAGCCTGTCCCTGACCCACGAGGGCCTCAGCGACCAGGACCGCAAGGTGTTCGCCCTCATCGGGATGGTGGAGGGCCCCACCATCCCCGCCTGGGCGGCCGGGGCGCTGCTGGACGACGGCTCCCCGTTCCCCACGGACCTGGACGAACCGCTGGTGGACGCGCACATGCTCGACGTGGTGGGGGTGGACGCGGCTGGCGAACCGCTGTACCGGTTCCATGACCTGGTCCGCGACTACGCGCGCGAGCAGCTCTCCCGGTACGTGAGCCCCGAGGAGCGGCGGGCTGCGCTGGAGCGCCTGCTCGGAGGGTGGCTGGCCCTGCTGGACCAGGCCAACCGTCGGCTCCTGGGGGGTGACTTCCTCCAGGTGCGCGGGAACGCACTGCGGTGGTCCCCGCCCGGCAGGTACGTGGAACGCTTGCTGGCCGATCCCTACACCTGGCTGGAGGCCGAGCGCGCCAACCTGCGACACGCCGTGTTCCAGGCCGCGTACGAGGGCATGCACCAGCAGTGCTGGGAGTTGGCGGTGGGCTTCTCCACGTTCCTGACGCGGCGTGGGTACGTGGACGACCTCGCTGAGTTGTACGACGGCGCCGAACCGGTCGTCACGGCGGCGGGCGACCGGCTCGGCGCAGCGGCCCTGGCCGAAGGACTGGCGAACGTGCTCAGCCACCGCTACAGCGGGGACGACCGTCGTCGCCTGCTGGAGTGGACCCTGAACGAGTTCGCCGAGCTGGGTGAGATCCGTGGTGAGGCCCTGGTCCGCACCCACCTGGCCTTCATGGACCGCCGTGAGCGCAACGACGCCTCGGCCCTGGCCGAGAGTGATCTGGCGCTCAGGGGCTTCCTGAAGGTCGGCGACCTGGGCGGCCAGCGGCGCAGTCTGATGTTGTTGGGCCACCTGCGGGCCAGGGGAGGCGACATCGACCGGGGGCGGGAACGCCTGGACGAGGCGCGCGCCCTCGCCGAGCGGACCGGCGACATCCGGGGGCGTGCCCAGGTGCTCCGTCTCATCGGACAGACCGACCTGCTAGCCGGGGACCACGTGTCGGCGCTGCGGAACCTGGGCAGCGCCCTGGAGCTGGTCAAGGGCCTCGACGACCCGGTCGGTGAGGCCCTGATACTCCACGACCTGGCTCGGGCGCACTCTGGGGGAGGCGATACCGAGCGGGCCCGACCGATACTCGAACGGGCCCGCGGGGTCTATGAGCGCATCCGTGACAAGCAGGGTCTGGCCGAAGCCGAGCGTGCCTTGGCCAAGCTGGGGGGCTGACCCCGGGGCCTACTGCCAGGGGTCGTTGGCGGAGCACGGTTCCACCGCCGTCAGCTCGCACGCGGAGGCCGTCGAGAGGTGCTGCGGCAGCTCGGTCACTGCCGAGGCGGTCCGACCGGACTCGGCGAACGCGGGGGGAGCCGTGAGCGAGAAGAGGGCGGCGGTCGCGGTGAGTGTGAGGGTCAGCGTGGCGATTCGCATTTCGTGTCTCCTGTGAGGGATGTGCCCTTGACCTTTCGGGGATGTCACCAACTTAGGAAGAGAACCGTTCCCCGCCTTATCACCGGACTATTGGCGCGGGATGACCGCTGGTCGCAGCGGTTCTCCGGCGGAGGAGAAGGCGCTCGCCCGGCGGACGGGAGTCCCCAGGGCGATCAGGGACGGCGGGAGTCCGCTGTGTCCGGCGACGGGGGCCGCACCCGCCTGCGCGGCTTCACCCGGGCCCGCCGTCGGCCGGTGCCTGTGTCCGCTGGTCGGCGCTTCGGCGAGGGGAGCGGTCAGACCCACCAGAAGAATCCTCGGAAAAGTTCGGGAGGGGTGTCGATTCGGCGTGGACCCGTTCGACGTGTGTATGAGAGCGGGGAGGAGAAGTCCCCACACCGAACGAGAGGAGCGAGCCATGCGCTACCTGATGGCGATCATGTCCGACGAGCAGTCCGAGGCGGGGCAGGGGCCCGCCCCGGAGGTCTTCGAGGCGATGGCGGCCTACAACGAGGAGATGGTCAAGGCCGGGGTCCTGCTCGCGGGGGACGGTCTGGCCCCCAGCTCCGAGGCGACCCGGGTCACCTTCGGCAACGGCGGGGCGAACGTGACCGACGGCCCCTTCGCGGAGGCCAAGGAGTTCATCGCCGGGTACTGGGTCATCCAGGTGTCCTCGCACGAGGAGGCCGTGGAGTGGGCCAAGCGCTGCCCGCACCCGCAGGAGGGCGACGACACCGAGACGAACCTGGTGCTGCGGCGCATCCTCGACACCGAGGACTTCGGTGACGAGATGCCCGAGCACCTGAAGGATCGCGAGCGCGAGTTGCGCGCCGAGGGATACGCGCACGGAAGCTGACCGTGCTTGCGCCGGTGTGGCCCGCGGTGCTGTGATGAATCCGTGAGTCACACCGACACCACGCGTGCGGTCGAGGCGGTCTGGCGCATAGAGTCGGCCCGCCTCGTCGGCGCGCTCACACGTATGGTCGGCGACGTCGGGCTCGCCGAGGAGTTCGCCCAGGACGCCCTGGTCAGCGCGTTGGAGAAGTGGCCGGACGAGGGCGTGCCCGACAACCCCGGAGCCTGGCTGACCACCGTCGCCAAGCGCCGCGTGCTCGACCGCTGGCGCCGTGACGAGCGCTTCCAGCAGCGTATGGCCGACCTCGGCCGCGAGATCGCCGAACGTGACGGGCAGGCTGAGTTCGACGCCGTCCTGGAGGAGGACTACGGCGACGACCTCCTCAAACTGATGTTCGTGTGCTGTCACCCGGTGTTGACCGCCGAGGCCCGCGTCGCACTCACCCTCCGGCTGCTCGGCGGACTCACCACCGACGAGGTCGCCCGCGCCTTCCTGGTGCCCGAGCCCACCGTCGCCCAGCGTGTCGTGCGTGCCAAACGCACCCTCGCCAGGAAGAGGGTGCCCTTCGAGGTGCCCGTCGGCGAGGACCGTGACGCCCGGCTGGCCTCGGTCCTGGAGGTCGTCTACCTGGTGTTCAACGAGGGGTACACGGCCACGTCGGGCGCGGAGTGGATGCGTCCGGACCTGTGCGAGGAGGCCATGCGGCTGGGCAGGGTGCTCGCCGGGCTGCTGCCCAAGGAACGCGAGGTACACGGCCTGGTGTCGCTGATGGAGCTGCACGCCTCACGGCTTCGGGCCCGCGTCGGCCGTGACGGGGAGCCCGTCCCCCTCGCCGGGCAGGAACGCTCGCGCTGGGACCGGATGCTCATCACCCGAGGGTTGGAGGCCCTGGCCAGGGCGCTGCCGACCGATCCGGACGAGCCGCGGGGGCCCTACACGCTACAGGCGGCCATCGCGGCCGAGCACGCCCGGGCGGTCACCCATGAGGACACCGACTGGGCGGGCATCGCCAGGCTGTACCTGTCGCTGGCCCGGGTCACGGGATCGCCGGTGGTGGAGTTGAACCGGGCCGTGGCGGTGTCGATGGCCTTCGGGCCCGGCCCGGCGCTGGAGATCGTGGACGCGCTGCGAGGCCGGCCCGAGATGGCCGGGTACCACCTGTTGCCCGCGGTGCGCGGCGACCTGCTCACGCGGTTGGACCGCCGTGTTGAGGCCCGTGCGGAGTTCGAGCGTGCGGCCGCCCTCACCCGCAACGAGCGCGAACGCGGCCTGCTCCTGGCGCGAGTCCGCGACCGCGGCGGCTGACCCGGGCGGTCTGGCCGCATGTGGTCATCTCCGGGAGGGTGGCGGCCTTTTTCTGCGGCCTTCAGCGGCTCCGCCGTGCCTTTTCCTTCGAAGGCGGTACTGCGAAAGGCAGGCGCCGACGTGTCGAAAGATGTGCCTGTTTCGATACGGGCCGCGCCCGGTCCGGCCGCGCCGCTGGCCGACGGCCTACCGCCCTGCTTCCCAGGCCATAGCTTCTGCATGCGACGGTTCGCAACCAACGAAAGTCATATGTGGCGGCGTTCGGTTCGGCCCGCCCGGCCGCCCGGGGGCCCGGGTGAATTCTTGCTAGCCTCATCGCGGGCACAGAATCAAGGGCCGTATGAGGATTGGGCGTTTCTGTCCGACGGTTCGCCCTTCCATTCCCCCTATGAAAGCGCAGGAAATGTCAGCTATCGAGATAAGGAACGTATCGAAGTCGTTCCGCGGGAACCAGGCGGTCGACCGGGTCTCCTTCGCGGTGGAGCCGGGCACGGTCACCGGTTTCCTGGGACCGAACGGTGCGGGCAAGACCACCACGCTGCGGTGCCTGCTCGGCCTGGTCCGGCCGGACAGCGGTGAGGGACTGATCAATGGCCGTTCCTACACGAGCCTGCCCAATCCGCTGACCGAGGTCGGCGCGGTCCTGGAGGCCACCAACCTGCACCCGGGCCGTACCGGCCGCAACCATCTGCGCGTCATGTGCGACGCCGCGGGCCTGCCGGGCTCCCGGGCCGATGAGGTACTCGCGGAGGTCGGGATCGCCGAGGCCGGGGACAAGCGGGTCGGCGGCTACTCGATGGGTATGCGCCAGCGCCTGTCCCTGGGCGGGGCGCTCCTGGGCGACCCCGGGGTGCTGATCCTGGACGAGCCCGCCAACGGACTGGACCCGGAGGGCATCGAGTGGCTGCGCCGCTTCCTGCGCCACCAGGCACACGAGAAGGGTGTGGCGGTCCTCGTGTCCAGTCACGTCCTGGCCGAGGTCGAGCAGACCGTCGACGACGTCGTCATCATCGCCAGGGGCCGCCTGGTCCACCAGGGGTCCCTCACCGAGGTCACCGGCAACGGTGAGAGCCTGCATGACGCCTTCCTCCGCCTCACCGCCGCGGGGACGGCCTCCCACCCGGTTGGAGACTCCAAGTGATCGCGCTCGTCAAGTCCGAACTCCGCAAGGTCCTCACCACCCGGCTGTGGTGGATCCTGCTCCTGGTCGCACTGGCCTGGGTGGCGCTGTCCCTGGGCCTCGCTGTCTTCGCCTCGGGGATGGAGGGCGGCCTCAGCCGCGAAAGTACCGAGTACGCCGGGTCGGTCTGGCCCATGGGCGCCTCCGGGACCCTGTTCGTCATGATCATCGGCATCATGATGGTGACGTCGGAGTACCAGCACCGCACGATCAACGTCACCTTCCTGGTCAGCCCCCGGCGCCTACCCGTGATCCTCGGCAAGGTCGTGGCCGCGGTCCTGGTCAGCCTGGTGTTCGGCGTGGTCGTCGTCGGGGCGTCCGCCCTCGCCGCGGGCGCCTCCATCCTGAGCGCGGGCGGCGGGCTGGACCTGGTCGACAACCAGGTGCCGCGTATCCTCGTCGGTTCCGTGGCCGCCTACGTCGTCTACGCGATGATCGGCGTGGGTATCGGAGCCCTCGTCCGCAACCAGGTCGCCGCACTGGTGTTCAGCATCCTGTGGGTGTTCATGCTGGAGCCGGTCCTGGTCGTCATCCCCCGGCTCCAGGACGTCGGCAAGTGGATGCCCGGCGGTGCGGTCTCCGCGCTCTACGACACCGGGACCGACTACGGCTTCGGCGTCGCGGACCTGCTCCCGGTCTGGGGCGCGGCCCTCGTCCTGGTGGGCTACGCCGCCGTGGCGGTCGTCCTGGCCTCGGTCACCACCCTCCGCCGCGACGTGGTCTGACGACCGGGCCCCCTCCGGGATTCTGCCAGGAGCAGGCGGGCCTGGCGTGTCGGTCCGGGACCCGGCAGACTGCCCGCCATGAGACTTCTGGTTCTGGGTGGCACCGAGTTCGTGGGACGGGCCGTCGTGGAGGACGCGCTCGCCAGGGGCTGGGACGTCACCGTCTTCCACCGCGGCAGGCATCCCGCGCCCCCCGGCACCACCGTCCTCCACGGTGACCGGACCGAGGGGGACGGGCTCGGCTCCCTGGCGCCGGGCCGGTGGGACGCCGTCGTCGACACCTGGTCGGGCGCCCCGGCCGCGGTGGCCGGCACCGCCCGTCTGCTCGCCGACCGGGCCGGGCACTACGCCTACGTCTCCAGCCGGTCCGTCTACGCCTTCCCCGCCAGGGCGGGGCTGGACGAGGACGGGCCGGTCGTGGACGCCTCTCCCGAGGACGACGGCACGGACTACGCGCGGGCCAAGAGGGGCGGAGAGCTGGCCGCGGAGGCGGCCTTCGGCGACCGCGCGCTGTCCGTACGGGCCGGTCTCATCCTCGGTCCGTACGAGAACATCAGCCGGCTGCCCTGGTGGCTGGAGCGGATGGCCCGGGGCGGCCCGGTCCTGGTACCCGGTCCGCGCGACCTGCCGCTCCAGTACGTCGACGCGCGCGACCTGGCCGCGTGGACCCTCGACGCGGTCGTGAAGGGCCGGGGCGGTCCGTACAACCTGGTGAGTCCGCCCGGGCACACCACGACGGAGGAGCTCCTGGAGGCCTGCGCGGCGGTCACCGGATCCGACGCCGAGCTGCGCTGGACCGGTCCCCGGGACATCCTCGACGCGGGCGTCCAGCCGTGGACGGAGCTGCCGATCTGGCTGCCGCCGGGCGAAACGTACGACACCATGCACCGGGGCGACGTGTCCCGTGCGCTCGCCACCGGGCTGCGCTGCCGCCCCGTGGCCGAGACCGTCGCCGACACCTGGGCGTGGCTGCGGACCCTGGAGGGCGGCGCGCCCCAGCGCCCCGACCGCCCCCGGGTCGGTCTGGACCCGCGGGTGGAGGCCCGACTGCTCGGCGCCTGACGCGGTCCCGGACCGCAGGATCCGCGCGGGTGTGCCCGGAGGGATGCGCCCACGCGGTGTTCCGGCGGCTCCAGGAGAAGGTGTGTAGCACCTCGGGACACGGAGAGCTACAATCGGGCTATGAAGACCATCACTCAGCGAGAGTTCCGCAACAACGCGGCCTCCGTCATGGACCAGGTCGAAGCGGGTGAGAGCTTCCACGTGACCCGCAACGGGGTCGAGGTGGCCCAGGTCAGCCCTGTCGCACGCCGTCGGCGCCTCAGCGCGGAGGAACTCGTGGAGCGTCACCGCAGGCTTCCCCGGGTGGACTACACACGGATGCGTGAGGAATCCGACGAGTCCTTCGGCGGCGAGGACCGGATCGGGGACGACGAACGTGGCTGAGCGGCCTGACCGAGGCGTCCTCGACACGTGCGTCTTCGTCGACCTCGGTGAGATCGATCCGGCCGGACTCCCCAGGTTTCCCGACATCACCTCCGTCACGATGGCCGAGCTCCACCAGGGTGTGGCGATGGCGAAGGACCCGGTGGACAGGGCCCAGCGCACGGAGAAACTCCAGGCCGCCGTGGTGGACTTCTCTCCCCTGCCGTTCGACGGTGAGGCCGCGGCCCGCTACGGAACGCTCGTCGCCCTCACCCTCGCGGCGAACCGCGCTCCGAAGCCGCGCCGCCTGGACCTGATGATCGCCGCTGTGGCCTCGCTGTACGGGCTTCCCCTGTACACGCGCAACGCCGACGACTTCCTCGGGCTCGACAGCATGGTGCGGATCGTCCCCGTCTGAGGAGGCCGGCTCCTCCCGGCCGCGGACGCGGCGAAGGGCCGCCCCGAGGGGACGGCCCTTCACAGTCCGTGTTCGGTCACCGCCGTCAGACCGACGGGACCCCGGTCTTGTGCGGGGTCACCCGGAGCCTGTCCGAGGCGTCGTCCACGTCCACCACCACGGTGTCGCCCTCGGCGAGTCCGCCCGACAGCAGCTCACGGGCCAGCGAGTCGCCGATCGCGGACTGCACCAGGCGGCGCAGCGGACGCGCGCCGTAGCTCGGGTCGTAGCCCGTCAGCGCCAGCCACTCGCGGGCGCCCGGCGTCACGTCCAGCTCCAGCCGCCGGTCCGCCAGGCGCTTGGCCAGCTTGTCGACCTGTAGGTCCACGATCCGCGTCAGGTCCTCGGTGGAGAGCGCGTCGAACATGATCACGTCGTCCAGCCGGTTGAGGAACTCCGGCTTGAACGTCGCGCGCACCACGTCCATCACGCGGTCCCGGCGCACCGACTCCTCCAGCGACTGGTCCACCAGGAACTGCGACCCCAGGTTGGAGGTGAGGATGAGGATGGTGTTGCGAAAGTCCACCTGGCGGCCCTGTCCGTCGGTCAGCCGACCGTCGTCCAGCACCTGTAGCAGGGTGTCGAACACCTCCAGGTGCGCCTTCTCCACCTCGTCCAGCAGCACCACCGTGTACGGGCGGCGGCGTACCGCCTCGGTCAGCTGGCCGCCCTCCTCGTACCCCACATAGCCGGGGGGCGCGCCCACCAGGCGCGACACCGAGTGCTTCTCGGAGTACTCGCTCATGTCGATGCGCACGATCGCGCGCTCGTCGTCGAACAGGAACTCCGCCAGAGCCTTGGCCAGCTCGGTCTTGCCCACGCCCGTGGGACCCAGGAAGAGGAACGACCCCGTCGGCCGGTCCGGGTCGGAGATGCCCGCCCGGGCACGCCGCACCGCGTCCGACACCGCCGCCACGGCGTCCTTCTGGCCGATGAGCCGCCTGCCCAGCTCATCCTCCATGCGCAGCAGCTTGGAGGTCTCGCCCTCCATCATCCGTCCCACCGGGATGCCGGTCCACGACGACACCACGTCGGCGACCTCGTCGGCGCCCACCTCGTCCTTGACCATGGTGTCGCCGCCCTGGCTGGCGGCGTTCTCCTCGGCCTTGGACGCCTCCTCGACCTGCTTCTCCAGCTGCGGGATGTCCCCGTACATCAGCCGGGACGCCTCGCCGAAGTCGCCCTCGCGCTGGGCCAGCTCCGCCCGCGTGCGCAGGTCGTCCAGCTGCCCCTTGAGCTCGCCGACCCGGTTGAGTCCGGCCTTCTCCTGCTCCCACCGGGCCACGAGCCCGTTGAGCTGCTCCTGGCGGTCGGCCAGGTCCGCGCGCAGCCGCTCCAGCCGCTGGCGGCTGGCCGGGTCCGACTCCTTGTCGAGCGCCATCTCCTCCATCTTCAGGCGGTCGACGGCGCGCTGTAGCTCGTCGATCACCACCGGGCTGGAGTCGATCTCCATGCGCAGACGGGAAGCCGCCTCATCGATGAGGTCGATCGCCTTGTCCGGCAGGAACCGCGCGGTGATGTAGCGGTCGGACAGGGTCGCGGCGGCCACCAGGGCCGAGTCGGCGATCTGTACCTTGTGGTGAGCCTCGTAGCGGCCCTTGAGCCCGCGCAGGATCGCGATCGTGTCCGCGGCCGAGGGCTCGCCCACCATGACCTGTTGGAACCGGCGTTCCAGGGCGGCGTCCTTCTCGATCCGCTCCCGGTACTCGTCCAGCGTGGTCGCGCCCACCATGCGCAGCTCGCCGCGCGCCAGCATGGGCTTGAGCATGTTGCCCGCGTCCATGGCGCCCTCGGCGGCACCGGCGCCCACCATGGTGTGCAGCTCGTCGATGAACGTGATGATCTGGCCCTCGGAGTCCTTGATCTCCGAGAGCACCGCCTTGAGCCGCTCCTCGAACTCACCCCGGTACTTGGCACCCGCCACCATCGCGGACAGGTCCAGGCTCACCAGGCGCTTGCCCACCAGCGACCGCGGCACGTCACCGGCCACGATCCGCTGCGCCAGGCCCTCCACGACCGCGGTCTTGCCCACGCCCGGCTCACCGATGAGCACGGGGTTGTTCTTGGTGCGGCGGCTGAGTACCTGGATGACCCGCCGAATCTCGCCGTCACGGCCGATCACCGGGTCCACCTTGCCCTCGCGGGCCCGTTCGGTGAGGTCGACACCGAACTTCTCCAGGGCCTGGTAGGTGTTCTCGGGGTTCTCGGAGGTGACCCGGCCCGAGCCGCGCACCCGCTCGAACCCTTCCAGGAGCGTCTCCGGGGCCGCACCGGCCTCAGCGAGCAGCCGGGCCGCCTCGCCGCCGTCCGCGGCCAGCCCCACCAGCAGGTGCTCCGTGGAGACGTACTCGTCCTCCATCTGCTGGGCGCGCTGCGCCGCCGTGTTGATGGAGACGATCAGCTGGCGCGAGGAACTCGGTGAGCTGACCGTGGAACCCGCCGCCTTGGGCAGCGCCTCGATGGCCGCGTCGACCTTGTCCTTGAGCGTGTCCGGGCTGGCACCGACCTCCTTGAGCAGCGGCCGGGTGATGCCCTCCGCCTGGTCCAGCAGCGCCGCCAGCAGGTGCACGGGCTCCGTCTGCGGGCTTCCGTCCGTGGTGGCCCGCCGGATCGCCACCGACAGGGCTTCCTGGCTCTTCTGGGTGAGCTTGTAGTTCATACGCGGTAACCCTTTTCACAAGTCGTGTCACGGGGGGTGATGTCCAGCGGCCGACCGCGCCCCCGTGTCGCCGTGGCGGAGCTCCGTCAGTCCTGCCCGTCCTCGGCGCGGCCGGGGCCGCCCTCCCCGGAGCCCCCGTCCCGGGGTTCGTCGTCGCTTCGTGGTTCGGCGGTGTTGAAGATCGTCACGCGGGTGCGGCGCACCAGTTCGCCGCGCACCCCCGCGCCGTCCTCGGGACGCGCCGGACGGCCCCGCCGGGTCACGGCCCGGCGCGCGGCCTCCAGCTCGTTGGCCAGGTGGAACACCTGCTCGCGCAGTTGTTCCACCTCGTGCTCCAGTTCCAGGATCCGCTTGATTCCGGCGAGGTTGATGCCCTCTTCCTGGGAGAGTTGCTGTACCTGGCGCAGCGTCTGCACGTCGCGCATGGAGTAGCGGCGTCCGCGGCCGGACGCGCGGCCAGGCGAGACGATCCCCAATCGGTCGTACTGTCGCAGGGTCTGGGGATGCATCCCCGCCAGCTCGGCTGCCACCGAGATCACGTAGACCGGAGCGTCAGCGCCGAAGGAGTCGTTCACTTCATTCACACACCCTTCGCCCGCGACTCGAGACCGTCGCGCGGGTCGTAGTCGGAGGTCGCGGCGCGGAACTTCTCCAGAGCCTCGCGCGCGTCACCGTTGAGTGTTCTCGGCACCGCCACCTCGATGGTGACCAGCATGTCGCCCGTGGTGCCGTCCTTGCGGGTCGCGCCCTTGCCGCGCACCCGGAGCTTGTGCCCGTTCTGCGTGCCCGGCGGGATCTTCACCGTCACCGGGAAACCTTGGAGGGTGGGGATGCGCACATCGGCACCGAGCGCGGCCTCGGGGAAGGTCACCGGCACGGAGATCGTCACGTTGTCACCACTCCTGCCGAACACCGGGTGCCCCTTCACATGAACGACGATGTAGAGGTCGCCTGCCGGGCCGCCGTTCTCGCCCGGTGCGCCTTTGCCCCTGATACGGATCCGCTGCCCGTCGGACACGCCGCCGGGGACGCGGGTCTGGATGGTGCGGGTGCTCTTGCCGCGCCCGCTGCCGGTGCAGGTGGGGCAGGGGTCGTCCACGACCAGGCCTCGGCCCTTGCACTCGCTGCACGGCTCGGACAGCGAGAAGCCGCCCAGGTTCGTGTTCTCGTGCCCGGTCCCGGAGCACTTCGGGCACATGCGCGGGGCGGTCCCCGACTTGGCACCGGTGCCCTTGCAGGTGGGACACGGCGCCTCGCTGGCCAGCTTGAAGGAGCGCGTGGCCCCCTCCGCCGCCTCGCGGAAGGTCAGTGTCGTCTCGGTCTCGATGTCGGTGCCGCGCCTGCTGCGGGTGCCACCGCCGCCGCGCCCGCGGCTGCCGAACAGACCGCCGAAGAGGTCGCTCAGACGCTCACCACCGGGGGCTCCGCCGGTGCCGGTGCCCTGGCCGAACAGGTCGCCCATGTCGAATCCGCCGGGGCCGGTGCCGCCGCCGGGCCGGTAGGACCCGCCGAACAGCGAGCGCGCCTCGTCGTACTCCTTGCGGCGCTTCTCGTCCGACAGGACGTTGTACGCCTCGGAGATCTCCTTGAAGCGCTCCGCCGCGTTCGGGTCGTCGGCGTTCGCGTCAGGGTGGTTCTCCCGGGCCAGCTTGCGATAGGACTGCTTGATCTCGTCCTTCGAGGCGGTCTTTGAGACTCCGAGGACCTTGTAGTAGTCCTTCTCCAGGTAGTCCTTGGTGCTCATCGACTGGTGCCTTCTCCCGCTGGTGCCGGTTGCGTCCGATGCTTCCACGTGGCCCCGAACCCTTTCGGTCCGGGGTCCGTCTCCGGCCGCGGCCCCGCGTGAGCGGTGGCCGCGGCCGGAGGATCACGGGCGGACCCGTTACTTGTTGTCTTCCCCACCGTTGGCGTCGGTGTCAACCCCGCCGGACGGCTCGGGGGCGTCCGTGCCCTGTCCGCCGGCGGTGGACTCCGACGACTCGGCCGCAGCCTCGTCGCCCTCCTCCACCGGGTCCCCGACGACCACACGGGCCGGACGGAGGATCCTCTCACCGATGCGGTACCCGGGCTGGAACACCTCGATCACCGTCTGGTCGGAGATGCCCGGAACCGGGACCAGGGTGAGCGCCTCGTGGAGATTGGGGTCGAACGCGTCGCCCTTCTCCGCGTACCGCTCCAGGCCCAGCTTGGTGGCCGTGGCCTCCAGGGCCTCGCCCACCGCCTTGAACCCGCCGTTGAGCTCATCGTGCTCACGTGCGCGTCCGACATCGTCCAGGATCGGCAGGAGTTCGCCGACGACCTGGGCGGTGGCCATCTCGCGGACGGCCACGCGGTCGCGCTCGACGCGCTTGCGGTAGTTGGCGTACTCCGCCTGTACCCGCTTGATGTCGTGGGTGAGCTCGACGACCCGCTCATCGGCGTTGATCGCGTCCGTCACCACCGACTCCGGGGTGTCCGGCACCTCGGGGGCGTCGTCCTCCAGGTCGGTCTCGACGACCTCTTCCTCGACGACCTCGGGGATCTCCTCGGTGGCGTCGCCCTCGGCCTCTGGGTTCCTGACCTCACCGGTCTCGGGGTCGATCCGCCGGTTGTCGCGGATCACCGGCCCCTGGCGCTCCTCACCGTCGCCGGTGCTGTTCGTGTTCTCCGACGGAGCCATCTGCGACGTGCCCTCCTTCCTCGACTTGGCCTCGGGCTAGGACTGGTTGCCCTTGCCGTTGTCCTCGTCGACGATCTCGGCGTCCACGACGTCGGTGTCGTCGGCGGAGCCCGAAGCGCCCTGGCCCTGGTCCTGGCCAGCGCCGCCCTCGGCGCCGTCCTGCTGGCCCTGGCCGTAGATCGCCGAACCGATCTTCTGGCTGGCCAGCGCGACCTTCTCGCTCGTGGAGCGGATGGTCTCGACGTCGGTGCCCTCAAGAGCGGTCTTCAGCTCGGCGATGGCCGCCTCGGTCTCGGAGCGCACGTCCGCGGGGACCTTGTCCTCGTTGTCCTTGATGACCTTCTCGGTCTGGTAGACGAGGGACTCGGCGTTGTTGCGGACCTCGGCCTCCTCGCGGCGCTTGCGGTCCTCCTCCGCGTACTGCTCGGCCTCGCGGACCATCTTGTCGATGTCCTCCTTGGACATCGCCGAACCGCCGGAGATGGTGACGGACTGCTCCTTGCCGGTGCCCAGGTCCTTCGCGGTGACGCTGACGATGCCGTTGGCGTCGATGTCGAAGGCGACCTCGATCTGCGGGACGCCGCGCGGCGCCGGGGGCAGTCCGGTCAGGTCGAAGACACCCAGCTTCTTGTTGTACTGGGCGATGTCGCGCTCACCCTGGTACACCTGGATCTGCACGGACGGCTGGTTGTCGTCGGCCGTGGTGAAGATCTCCGAGCGCTTGGTCGGGATGGTCGTGTTGCGCTCGATGAGCTTGGTGAACACGCCGCCCTTGGTCTCGATGCCCAGCGACAGCGGGGTGACGTCCAGCAGCAGGACGTCCTTGACCTCGCCCTTGAGCACACCGGCCTGCAACGAGGCGCCGATGGCCACGACCTCGTCCGGGTTGACGCCCTTGTTGGGCTCCTTGCCGCCGGTCATCTCCTTGACCAGCTCCACGATGGCGGGCATACGGGTCGAGCCGCCGACGAGGACCACGTGGTCGATGGCGCTGAGCTGGATCCCGGCGTCCTTGAGGACCTGCTGGAACGGAGCCTTGGTCCGCTCGACCAGGTCGGAGGTCAGGCGCTGGAACTCGGCGCGGCTGAGCTTCTCGTCCATGTGCAGCGGGCCCTCGGCCGAAGCCGTGATGTAGGGCAGGTTGATCGCCGACTCGCTGGAGCTGGAGAGCTCGATCTTGGTCTTCTCCGCGGCCTCGCGCAGGCGCTGGAGAGCCATCTTGTCCTTGGACAGGTCCACGCCGTTGGAGTTCTTGAAGCGCTCGACCAGCCAGTCGACGATGGCCTGGTCCCAGTCGTCGCCGCCCAGGTGGTTGTCACCGTTGGTCGCCTTGACCTCCACGACGCCGTCGCCGACCTCCAGGAGGGAGACGTCGAAGGTACCGCCACCGAGGTCGTAGACGAGGATCGTCGCCTCGTCCTCCTTCTCCAGGTGGTAGGCCAGCGCGGCCGAGGTCGGCTCGTTGATGATGCGCAGGACGTTGAGACCCGCGATGGTGCCGGCCTCCTTGGTGGCCTGGCGCTGGGAGTCGCTGAAGTAGGCCGGGACGGTGATGACCGCGTCGGTCACGTCCTCGCCCAGGTAGGCCTCGGCGTCGCGCTTGAGCTTCTGGAGCACGAAGGCGCTCATCTGCTGGGGGTTGAAGGTCTTGTCGTCGATCTTCACCGACCAGTCGGTGCCGATGTGGCGCTTGACTGAGCGGATGGTGCGGTCGACGTTGGTGACGGCCTGCCGCTTGGCCACCTCACCGACGAGCACCTCGCCGTTCTTGGCGAAGGCGACGACGGACGGGGTGGTGCGGGAACCCTCGGCGTTGGCGATGACCGTCGGTTCGCCGCCCTCCAGGACCGCGACACACGAGTTCGTCGTACCGAGGTCGATTCCGACCGCACGTGCCATGGTTGCTTCCTCCGTCAAAGTTGAGTCGTTCAGGCACAATATTGCTTCGTCGAGTAGCGGCTGTCAAGTCAGTTGAGCCAACCCGACTCATAGTAAATCCTACGCCCTGACAACGGCTGGACGGGCTGGGATGTTCCCGGCCTGGGCATTCTTCGCGGGGGATACGGGACGACTCCGGGACAACTCGGGGAGATCCTTGATCTGGAAACCAGGGGTTCTCAGGGGAATCCAGGGGTGCTCCCGGGGCGCAGCCGCGGGGGCTGTGGCCACAGGTCCGAGGGCGTGGTCGCACCATTTCCGGGCATGCCGCAACCTGGTATCGGGGGAACGGTGAAGTCACCGATACCCCCGTCGAGTCGTCCCGTGACCGCCGTCCGCTACACATAGGACGTGCGGTGTGTTTCGAACTCCGTTCGGACGCACCCGCGCGGTCCGCCGTGCCAGTGCCGACCAGTGCTGGCGCACACGCGCCGACCGGGTTCCGCGGCCTGGTTCGCGTGGCGACGGCGGCGCTTCCGGAGGGCCTTCGGGAGCGCCGGGCCGTCCGGTGGCGGACGCGCTATTACTCGTAAGTAACATAGACTTGGACCGCCGGTGTGTGGCGCACCGGACGACGAAGCAGGATGGGAGGCCACGGACGATGCTGTACCTGACACTGGGCATCATCACCTCGGTCTTCGCCGTGGTCGCGTTCACCATGTTCGCTCTGGGCATTCGCCAGATCGTGCGAACCGTGGGTGTGGGCCGTACGGCGGAGCCGGAGCGCAAGGGGCCGTTCGGCCAGCGGCTCACCATGACGCTCATCGAGATCCTCGGACACGGGCGGATGCTCAAGCGGCCCTGGGTCGGTGTCGCCCACTGGTTCGTGATGGTCTCGTTCCCGCTGTTGGTCTTCACGGTCGTGGAGGCCCAGGGAGAGGTCTTCGATCCGCACTTCAAGCTGCCGATCATCTACGACTGGGCCCTCTACGGCCTGGTCATCGAGGTCATCGCCGCGGCCAGCCTCGTCGGTATCGTCGGCCTGACCGTCTACCGGCTGCTCAACGGCCCCGGCCGCCTCGGCCGCCAGTCCCGGTTCACCAACTCACGGCACTGGACCGCGTACTACGTCGAGGCCTACCTGTGGGGCCTGCTGATCTCGATCTTCGTGATCCGCGGTCTCAAGTCCGCCATGGGCGACTTCCCCTTCCCGGCCTGGGCCACGCCGGTCTCCACCGGTCTCGGCGCGATCCTGCCCGGCGACCCCGCGGTCGCCGAGCCCGCCATCGCCCTGGTCGCCGCGTTCAAGCTGGTCATCAGCTACATGTTCTTCGTCGTCATCGCCCGCGTGCTCACCATGGGCATCGGCTGGCACCGCTTCCTCGCGCCGTTCAACATCTTCTTCAAGCGCAACGCCGACGGCTCCCCGTCGCTGGGCGGCGCGAAGCAGATGATGGACAGGACCGGCACCAAGCCCCTCGACTTCGAGGAGGCCGACCCCGACGAGGACCCGTTCGGCGCGGGCAAGCTGGAGGACTTCACCTGGAAGGGCCTCCTGGACTTCAGTACCTGCACCGAGTGCGGACGCTGCCAGTCCCAGTGCCCGGCCTGGAACACCGGCAAGCCGCTCTCGCCCAAGAAGGTCATCCTCGACCTGCAACAGCACGCCTACGAGAAGGCCCCGTACCTGCTCCAGGGCATCACCGAGGAGACCCTCGCCGAGCAGCCCGACGAGAGCCACGCGGGCGTGGACGTCCTCTCCCTCCTCAACAAGCCGCTGGTGGGCACCGAGGAGGAGGGTGGCGTCATCCACCCCGACGAGCTGTGGGCCTGCACCAACTGCGGTGCCTGCGTCGAGCAGTGCCCGGTCGACATCGAGCACATCGACCACATCCTCGACATGCGCCGCTACCAGGTGATGGTCGAGTCCAACTTCCCGTCCGAGGCCAACACGCTCCTCAAGAACCTGGAGAACAAGGGCAACCCGTGGGGCATGGCCGAGGACCGGCGCATGGACTGGGTCGAGGAGCTGGCCGCCAAGGAGAACCCGGTCGAGGTCCAGGTCGTCGAGGACAAGCTGCCCGAGGACACCGAGTACCTGTTCTGGGTCGGCTGCGCCGGTGCTCTGGAGGACCGCGCCAAGAAGACCACCAAGGCCATCGCCGAACTGCTGGACATGGCGGGCGTGAAGTTCGCCGTCATGGGCGGCATGGAGGCCTGCACCGGTGACCCGGCGCGCCGCCTGGGCATGGAGTACGTCTTCCAGATGCTCGCCCAGCAGAACGTGGAGACACTGAACGAGGCCGGTGTCACGAAGATCGTGGCCAGCTGCCCGCACTGCTTCAACACCCTCGCCAACGAGTACCCGCAGCTCGGCGGTACCTACGAGGTCATCCACCACAGCCAGTTGCTGGCCAAGCTCGTGGAGGAGGACAGGCTCACGCCGGTCAACTCCGTGGACGAGAACATCACCTACCACGACCCCTGCTTCCTGGGCCGCCACAACAAGGTGTACACGCCGCCGCGCGACATCATGGCGCAGGTCCCCGGGGTCAAGACGAAGGAGATGCACCGTCACAAGGAGCGGGGCTTCTGCTGCGGCGCCGGCGGCGCACGCATGTGGATGGAGGAGCGGATCGGCAAGCGCATCAACACCGAGCGTGTGGACGAGGCGCTGACCACCAACCCCGACACCGTCTCCACCGCGTGCCCGTTCTGCCAGGTCATGCTCGGCGACGCGATCAACGAGAAGAAGTCGCAGGGTGAGGCGAAGGAGTCGCTGGAGGTCGTGGACGTCTCCCAGCTGCTGCTGCGCTCGGTCCGGGGCGAGGAGGCGCCCAAGGAGGCCGCCGCCGACACCCAGGGCTGACGCCCGGAGTACCTGGGAGTGGCCGGGGCGCCGACCGCGAGGTCGGGCCCCGGCCACTCCCACGTCTGGCCGGGGCCGCGGGAGGCACGGGGCCGCGCACCGCGACACGGTCCGTTCCCGGGCCCGTCCCCTCGTCAGGAGGGGGCGAGGTGTCCGGTGAGGAAGTCGTCCACCGTGTGCCGGGCGACCTGGCTGGCGAACCCTCCCCAGTTGAGGTCGAACATGTGTTCCGCCCAGGGGATCTCCAGGTGCCGGTGCGGGACACCGGCGGCGTCGAGCCGTGCGGCGAGGCGCCGGTTGTCCTCCACGTCCAGAAACAGGTCGTGGCCGGACATGACCAGCAGGGTGGGAGGGGTGTCGGCGGAGACGTGGGTCAGGGGTGAGCTCAACGCGTACTCCCCGGGCACCTCGTCCGGGGTGCCGCCCATCATCCGCCTGGTGTCCTCGGCCAGCTCCTCACCGATCGGGGAGTGCCGCTGCCGCCACGGCACCTCGGGGGCGTCGGCGGTCCCGTCGGCCACCGAGTACCACGCCACGACCGCGTCGACACCGGTGTCCGGTACCGCACAGCTCGGCGGGATCTCCTCGGTCGACGTGTACCCGGCCAGGAGGGCGAGCAGACCGCCCGCCGACTGGCCGGTCACGGCGACCCGCCCGGGATCGGCCCCGTACTCCCCGGCGTGCTCGCGGGCCCAGCCGATCGCGCACTTGACGTCGGACACCGGCGCTGACCAGTCCCCGTCGGGGAAGTAGCGGTAGTCGACGTCGAACACCACGTACCCGCTGTCGGCGAGCCACGTGTCCCAGCGGGGGAGGAGGCTCTGCGGCAGGTCGTCCGCGCCTCCGTGGACGTTCACCACGATCGGCAGCGGGGCGTCGCCGTCCCGGTTCGCGGGCTCCCACACGTCCAGTTCCAGATCCTGGGGCGTGGAGGCGTCCTCGGCGCCGGAGCCGTCGGTCCGCAGGTAGACGCGGGTCTCGGGTGCGCGGTCGGTGCTGGTGGCGAGTCCGGCGGTGTACTCGCCGAGGCTGAGCGGGACGTCCTCGGCGCGTGCGGTGGACCAGACCGCGGCGGGCGGGACGAGCGCCGCGACCAGTACGACACCGTTGGCCGTGGCGGCCAGAGCCGCGAGGCGCCGCCTCCACACCGGTCCGGCGCGCCCGGCGTCCGCCTTCGCGCGCGGCCGGGGGCGTCTCACCGCGACGAGGGACAGCAGCAGGCCGACAGCGGCCAGCACGGCGAACACCAGGCTGAACTCCAGTGCCAGCAGTCCGAACTGCCACGCCGACCAGGTGGGCGGCGGCAGCAGGACGAGTGCCACGGCGCACGTGCCGATAAGGGCGGTCGCACCCGCCACGGCGACAGACAGCCAGTGTCCGGCCATGGCCAGTCGGTCTCGCGTGAAGAGCCGGGGGGTCATACGTCCTCCTTCTGATACGCGTGTATCGATACGACTGTATCAGTGTATGGAGTGTGTCAGAATACGGCCGTGCCCAGGTACGTAGACAAGGACGAACGCCGCCGCCACGTGGCCGCCGCGCTCCACCGGATCGCCGCACGGGAGGGCTTGGAGAGCGTCAGCATCCGTACCGTGGCGACCGAGGCGGGGCTCTCCGTCGGCGCCGTCCAACGCGATTTCGGCACCAAGGACGAACTGCTCCGCTTCGCCCTGCGCGAGGCGCTCGCCAACGTGGCAAGGCGGTTCTCCGGAATCCGTGTCGGCCCCGGAGGGCTGTCCTTCGCTGAGGGGCTGCGCCGGGTCCTCACCGACCTGCTGCCCACCGACGAGGAGCGTCTGGCCGAGGCCCGTGTCTGGTCCGCGTTCTACGCGAGAGCCGCCGTGGACGCCGACTTCGCGGACACACTCGCCGAGCTCGACGTCCAGGCCCGCGCGGCCCTCCGAACCGCCGTCGCCCACGCCGCCGAGCAGGGTGAGCTGGCACCGGGCCAGGACACGGACGCCCTGGTGGAGCTGCTGCTGGTCCTGGTGGACGGGATCTGGCTCAGCGCCGTCCGCCAGCCGCCGGGCGCCTCGCTGGAGGCCCAGCGCGCGGCGGTGACGGCGGCCGTCGCCGCCGTCACCGCCGAAGGGCGGCGGGGAGCGCACCGCGGATGACATTTGTCAGTGGGTCCTCCGGGAGGTTCCACACCGGCAGCCGGTGACAACGGCGTCTGTCCGGCGGCCCCGGTTCGGCGGGAACCTGGGTGTATGACGACGACAGCGAACACCGAGGCGGCCGACCCCAGCAGCCGGGAGACCACCGGACCGGTGGTGGCCGTCCGCGACCTACGCCAGCACTACGGCGACTTCGAGGCGGTCAAGGGGGTCTCCTTCGAGATCCACCCCGGCGAGCTCTTCGCCCTCCTCGGAACCAACGGCGCGGGCAAGACCACCACCATCGAGACCCTGGAGGGCTTCCGCCGCCCCAGCTCGGGCACCGTCCGGGTCTTCGGGACCGACCCCTACGGCCAGCCCCACGGTGTCCGTGAGCGCACCAACGCGGTCCTCCAGGGAAGCGGCCTGCTGGATGACCTGAGCGTCGACGAGACCATGGACCTCGCCCGCGACCTCGCCGCCGCCCCCCGATCCGCCGCCGAGATCCTGGACATGGTGAACCTGGCGGACAAGCGCAAGGTCGCGGTCCGGCAGCTCTCCGGAGGTCAGAAGCGCCGCCTGGACCTGGCCCTGGCCCTGGTGACCCGGCCCGAGGTGCTGTACCTGGACGAGCCGACGACCGGCATGGACCCCGAGGCACGGCTGGAGACGTGGCGGATCATCTCCAACCTGAAGCGGGACGGGGTCGCGATCCTGCTCACCACCCACTACCTGGAGGAGGCCGAGCGGCTCGCCGACCGGCTGGCGATCATGCACCGCGGCGAGGTGAGGGTCGAGGGCACCCTGTCCGGCGTGTTGGCGGGCTGGGGCGACCGGGTGAGTTTCCTGCTCCCCGAGGACGTGCGCACCGGCGACCTGCCCGAGCTGCCCGGCACCGAACTGGTCGTGGAGACACGCGACCACACCCCGTGGGCCACCTACACGGCCATGGGCGAGGACGTGGCCGACCGGGCGCACCACGCGGTCGCGGCGCTCGTCGCGTGGGCGGCCGAACGCGGAACCACGCTCAAGCACCTCCAGGTCCGCGGCGCCTCCCTGGAGGACGTGTTCCTCCGTGTCGCGGACGGCGCCGCCGAACTGGCCTGACGCACGCCGCCGCGTTCCGCGCCGACCCCGCCCCGCAGAGCCCTTCGAGGAGACACCGCCATGAGCACGAGCACCACCGCACCCGCCGGTGAGACCACCAGTCCCGGTCTCCGGCCCACCGCCAGCTGGCTGAAGCAGGGCCTCCGCCTGGCCCGGACCGAGTTCACCCTGTTCATGCGGTACAAGACCGCCTGGATGTACCTGGTCCTACCGCCGTTCTTCGCCTTCATGGCCATGAACCTCCCGAACAACGAGGTGGTCCCCGGCTTCGGGACGGGCCAGATGGCCATGGTCGCCACCATCGGCTCCATCGGGCTCATCCTTGGCGTCGGACATCCCTCCAACGTGTTCACCGCTCGGCGGGAGGCGCTGGTCCTCAAGCGGCTGCGGGTCAGCGGGGTGCCCCAGCAGGCGATCTTCGGCGGTGTCATCGCGGTCGTGGTGGTCCTCTCCCTGGCCATGATGGTGGTGGTGGCCGCCCTGGTCTTCGCCGTCTTCGGGAGCCTGCCCCGGGACCCGCTGATGCTCGTCGTCGCCGTCGTCCTCAGCGCCGTCATGTTCTCCCTGCTGGGGCTGCTCCTCACGACGGTCGTCCGCAACGCCGAGGCCGCCCAGATGATCTCGATGCTGCCCATGATGGTCCTGCTGTTCCTGGGCGGCGGCATCATCCCGTTGGAGGTCCTGCCGGAGAGCGCTCGCGTGGTCGTCGGCTTCGTTCCCTCCCTCCCCGCCGGGGAGATGGCACAGACCGCCTACTCCGGCTACGACGCCTTCCGGGGCTTCGGTGAGGGGGAGGAGAAGAGCTACGCGGGCCTGTGGATCGCCGCCCTGCCCTCCATCGGAATCATGCTCGCCTGGATCACGGTGATGGGGCTGCTGGTGCGCCGGTACTTCAGGTGGGACCCCCGCCAGCCCTGAGGGGCGGCGGTACCGAGGTGTCGGGGAGGCCGGGGACGGACGGCCTCCCCGGCACGGGACACTGGACCCGTGTCCACGGTGCCCGGGGAGAGATCCCGGACCGGCCAGGAACCCGCTCACGAGGAGGCACCGCGTTGACAGAGAACGGGACGCCGTCAGCCGGGGACGCCCGGAACGACCGCAAGCTCCGCGTCGCCAGGCTCATCATCCTGGGATCGATGGCGTTCCTGCTCGTGATGCTGTTCGTCTTCCCGCTGATGGAGGCGGCCATGGCCGCGGACGACCTCTCCCTGTGGCGCCCCCTCGTCGCTGAAGTCGCCGCGGTCCCGCTCAGCGCCGCGCTCGTACTGATGCTGCGCAGCAGGATCGACGGGCGGCGCGACCCCGACCCCCGTCTCTACTGGGGGTCGATCGTGCTGGCCGTCATCGGCAGCGCCGCCCTCCAGAACCCCCTCACCTCCATGTTCTTCCTGGCCGCCTGGTGGGGGATCGGGGTGTTCGTGACGCCCCGCGGGCGTGGAGTCGCGGTCACCCTGGGGTTGTTGGTACTGCCCTGGTTGTTCATCCCGCTCGTCCCCACGGACGTCAACCTCCTCTCCTTCCTGGTGATGTGGGTCGGCGCGGTCAGCTGGGCCCTGGTCCTGGCCGCGGGCTCCCTCGCCTCCCTCTGGCTGTGGGACGTCACCAACGACGCGGTCCGGGGGCAGGCCGCACGCGCCCAGCTCGCGGTCACCGAGGAACGCCTGCGTTTCGCCCGGGACATGCACGACCTGCTCGGACACAGCCTGTCGGCCCTGGCGGTCAAGGCCGAACTGGCGGGCAAGCTGGCCGAACGCGCGCCGGAACGGGCCGCCGCGGAGATGAACGAGGTGCACGAACTCGCCCGCAAGGCTCTCCAGCAGGTACGCACCGCGGTGAGCGGCTACCGCGAGGTCGACCTCGCGGATGAGGTGGAGTCGGTGAGCGCCGTCCTGGCCGCCAACGGCACCCGGGTGTCCGTCACCGGGCTGGACGGTCTGGTGCTGCCCCCGGACCGGGCGGCGCTGGCCGCGTGGGTGGTCCGGGAGGGCGCCACCAACGTGCTGCGGCACAGCGACGCCACCGAGTGCCAGATCGTCTTCACACCGGCCAGGGACGTCGCGGTGGGCCGGGCCCTGGTGGTGGAGGTGTCCAACGACCGGGCACGCGGGAACGGGACCTGGGAGGAGTCCTCAGGCAACGGGCTGGCGGGGCTGTCCGAGCGTGTCTCGATGGGCGGAGGGTCCATGTCGGCGGCGCGCACCGGTACCGGCGGTTTCCTGCTCCGGACCGTGATCCCCCTCTGAGGCCCCTCAGAGGAGCTCCACCGTCTCGAAGGCCGCGTCGACGGCGGCGGAGGCCTCCGGCCCCTCGCCCGTGTTGAGCCCGAGCATGAACGAGCCCTTCTGGTCGACCGTCTCCACCAGCAGGAACCGTCCGTAGGAGACCTCCGCGCCGCCGCCCACGGCGGCCTCGAACGCTGAGGCGCCGTCCACCTCGGTCGGGCCGGAGGGTTCCACCCGGAGAGATCCGGTGTCGGTGACCAGGTCGCCCAGCGCGTCCAGGGCCAGGCGCGCTCCGGCCACGGGTAGCGACTCCCCCGGGCCGAGGTCCCCGCTGCCGGTCACGATGAACGCGTCGGGGTCGTCCGGGGACCCGTACACCGCGTGCGAGGAGTACTCCGGAGGGACCTCGTCGTCGCCGAGCCGCTGCCAGTCCTCGCCCGGCAGCTGGTAGGACAGCCCCGACGCGGGGTCCTCGACCGTGCCCTCAGGCACGCGGGCGTCCTCGTCGGCGTTCCCGGCCGCGGAGCCGCCCGGAGCGGTGTCCTCCTCGCTCTCAGCGGTCCCGCCGCTCCCATCGGACGTGAGGGGGCCCGAACCGGAGAGGAGGCCGTTACCGGACAGGAACAGGCCCAGGCCGGCGGCGGTGACCAGTAGGAGGACGAAGGTTACGGCGAGCGCGACGGCCAGCGTCGCCCGGCGCGTGGAGTCGGGCCCCTGCCGGGGGCGGGGACGCGTGTCGACACCGCCCCGGGTCTCCTGGCGGTCCGGATCCTCTGGCTGCATGTACCTCTCCTGGAAGGTGTCCTCTGCGGGGCGCGAGGGGGCGCCCCGCAGAGGAAGTACCCACTGGGAGAGCGAAGGGAGCCGGACACGGGTGGCCGGATGAGGCCGTTCCCCGCCGAGGGGCGGGAAACGTGGAAGAACCGGTCCATGCCGTCAGGGCGGCCATGCGGTGAGGGGGAGAACGGGCGGGTTCCGTGCCGTGAGGGGCCTGTTGAACGGCACCGGGAGCATGTCGGTGAACGGCGGCGCCTCCGGTAGGACGCGCATCCCGGGGAGCAGGGGCCCGGTGTCGGGGAGCACGTGGGTCCCGGGTTCCTCCTCACGTGGCTCGGACGGCCGTGTGCCCGGGGCCCGCTCCGGAACGCGCGGGGAAGGCCCGGTCGGCCGCACGGCCCGCCCTTCGGCCCGGTCCGTTCGCGCGTCCGCCGTGTCCGGCCGGGGATCCTCCGCCCCGACGCCGTTCCCGGTTCCGTCGCCCCGGGGCGGGAGCCCGAGTACGCGGTCGATCTCGTCCGGGGTGAGCTGGTGGTCGGCGTCGGCCACGGCGATGAGCACCTCGGCGTACAGCTCGATCTCATCCAGCGCGACGTGGTCGTGGAGGGTGGGACGGTCGTGCGGACGCAGGTCCGTGTCGTGTTCCACGTGCGCTCACCTCCCGGCGACGACGGTGTCGCGGAAGGTGTGCCGGTGGCCCGGTCAGGGCTGCCGTGGGGCACGGGCGCGACAGAACCGGTCCCACGCGGCATGGGTTTCCAGGGTATGCGGGAGCACGTGTCCGCACATGACCCGTGAGGACCAGAGCGGGGGTCACCCGTGTTAGCCAGGAGCGCTCGGTGCGGTGCTTTCGGGTCACCCCCAGGTGACGTCCTGGTGCTGGACCGCGAGCGCGGCGTAATGAGCCGGGGTGTGCTGGAGCACGAGCCGGTCGTCGTCGTTCAGTTCGCGGATCACCTTGCCGGGCACGCCCGCCCACAGGGTGTCCGGCGGGACGGTCTTACCGGGCGGGACGAGGGAGCCAGCAGCGACCAGCGCCCCCCGGCCCACGCGGGCGCCGCCCAGGACGATCGCGCCGATGCCGATGAGCGCGCCCTCCTCCACGACGGCGCCGTGCACCATCGCCTTGTGGCCCAGGCTCACATCGTCGTGCAGGACGGCGGGTTCGCCGGGGTCGGAGTGCAGGCCGCACTGGTCCTGGATGTTGACCCTGTCCCCGACGACGACGTCCTCACTGTCGGCGCGTAGCACCGACCCGTACCAGACGCTGCTCTGAGCGCCCAGGCGCACGCGGCCGACCACGACCGCTCCGGGCGCGATCCACGCGGTGGGGTGGATCTCCGGCCGTCCGAAGTCGGCGCCGCCCACGCGCGGCCCAGCGGATCCGTTCCCCGCGTCCGTCGCACTACTCATCTCGTGGCCCTCCCTGCGTCTTGTGCCGCCGTGTCCGTTCTCCCCCCGCGGGGCCGGACCAGCGGGAAGTTGACCGCTCTACCCCCGTACGGGGATGATCGCGCATACCTTAGTAAGAACGGGACCAGGGTCCGCACGGCGATGTACCTGTCGGGGATCTTGACGTGGTCGCTTCGCGCGTGTCTACCTTGGTCATCTGGACGGTGTCCACGACGCTACGCTCCGCTCTCGACCACTTCCCCCCATACGGCCGAGCCGACGCGGAAAAAGGACACTATCGGGCGGATGTCGCTAACGGGGCCCGATGGGTGTCCTTGTGACAATGGGTACGGGCAAACTCGCACCTTCTTCTATGCGCAGTCAAACGGTGTTAAGGACATGAAAGGCACATGAGCGATATGTTGCCGGGCGGCGGACTGCAACAAGACAGGTTCCCGACGGTGCGCAAGGGCGGCTACGACAAGGCGCACGTCGACGACTACTACGTACGGATGGACAACCAGTTCAAGAGCCTCCGCGAGCGCTTGCAGCGGATGGACGACGAGCTGGAGCAGTACAAGCGCGACCTCGCCATCGCCCGCGAGAAGGCTCAGGTCAAGCCTGAGCACGAGCAGATCAGCGAGCGCATGGCCGAGATCCTACGGATCGCCGAGGAGGAGGCCAAGGAGCGCCGCTCCAGGGTCGAGGCCGACGTGAAGGAGGCCGAGAAAAAGGCCCAGGATGAGATCGCCAAGCATCGCAAGGACTCCGAGCAGCACGCCGAGCGGATCGTCTCCTCCGCGCGCTCGGAGGCCACCGAGATGGTCGACAGCGCCAAGAAGGAGGCCGACCAGCTCCGCGAGCAGGCCAAGCGGGAGGGCGACCGCCGTCTGAGCGAGGCCGAAGCACGCGCGAAGAAGATCCACGACACGGCGGACCGCAGGCTCGCCACGCTCACGGCCACGCACGCCGAGGCGCTGCGCCGTCTCAAGGACATGCACTCGACCCTGGCCGACCTGGTCGCGGCCGAGGACGAGGCGGGCGTCCTGGAGGCCGGCCTGGCCCGGGAGGACTCGGCTTCCGCACCGGATCAGGCCGGCAAGCAGGACGGCGCGGCCAAGTCCGCTCAGCCCGCCAAGTCCGCTCAGCCCGCTCAGCCGGCCAAGCCCGCTTCTGGCAGGTCGGGGGAGGCCGAGGCGAAGTCGCAGGAGCCCGGACGGAAGGAAGCGGCCCGCTCCGAGGAGGCCGAGTCCGCCCAGGCCGCCAAGCCCGAGCCGGAGCGCAAGGAGGAGCAGTCCGAGGCGACCACCAAACTGCCTCCGCTCCAGCAGGAGACGGACGAGGCGACCGTGCGTATCAAGCCGGTGGCCAAGCCGGAACAGGCCGAACAGGATTCCCCGAAGGCCGGGCAGGCCCCGCCCGAGGAGGAGAAGGACGCTCAGGCGCAGGCCGCGTCCCGTCCTCCGCAGGGCGCACGTTTCAACGCTCCCGCGCCGGAGGGCGCCCAGGGCACGCAGCAGGGACGGCCTGAGGCGCAGCAGAACCACTCCGGCGGCCAGCAGGACCATTCGGACACGCGGGCCACCGGAGGCGATCCGGGTATCACCGGCGTATACCGCCGTCCGGAGTCCGGCCCGGGCCAGCAGGCTGGTCCGAACCAGCAGTTCGGCCCGAACCAGCCGCCCACGGGCGATGAGGGTGTTCGGGTCATCCGTAAGCCCTAGACGCCCCGATCCGACCGCGCCGCTCATGTGCCCGTGCGCCACGACGACGGGGAGCAGGAACGCCGTCCCTCGTGCGGAACGGTTTCCGGGGGTGGGGACGCAGTCCCCGCCCCCGGCGTTTTATGGCCAGTTGTAGGGTGGCGTCCGCCTTGTCACAGGTTGTCGGCTACGATGCCGACAGCCATGATTATCCGCGCGGCCATCCGGTCCGACCTCGGTGCGATTCTGCGCCTGCTCAGGGAACTCGGTGACACCACCCGCACGCAGAGCGCTCACGTCCGCATGTCCTCTGCGGCCGTACGTGCCTGGACGCGGATGGAGAACGACCCCGACCGCACGATCCTCGTCGCCGAGCAGCGCGGGCAGATCATCGGCACCCTGGACCTGCTGGTAGTGGCGAACCTGACCCATGACGCCCAGCCCTGGGCGGTGGTGGACAACCTCGTGGTCGACCCCCTGGCCCGGGGCCGGGGTATCGGCCGGGCCCTGATGGAGGACGCGCTGGACCGCGCCACACAGGCCGGGTGCTACAAGATGGAGCTCCTGTCCCACGAGGACGGGCGGGGCGCCCACCGGTTCTACGCCTCGTTGGGCTTCGACAAGTCCGCCGAGAGCTTCCGCCGCTACCTCTGATCCCGGTCGGTCGCGTGCTGTGCGGTCCCGTTTCCGGATGTAGGTAAACTCTGTTTACCTGGCAAAGCGATATCTCTCCTCACGTTTCGGTATGCGTGAGGTCTTCAGAGGTGTCAGCCTGGAGGACTGAAGCCAGATCACAGCCGCCAAGGGGTGTGCAGATGGACCGTCCGGAAGAGACCGGAGGCGGTGCTGGGCCGACGCGGGGCCGGGAGGCCACGAGGGCTCGCATCCTCGCCAGCGCCAAGGAGCTGTTCACCAACGAGGGGTACGGCTCGGTGTCGTCGAGGATGATCGCCTCGCACGCGGGGGTCAACGTCGCGCTGATCAACCGCTACTTCGGAGCCAAGCGCGGCCTGCTGACCGAACTCCTCCGCGAGGACGGCGTCTTCCCCGGGCTGATCGAGGGTGATCCCGCCACTCTCACACGGCGCCTGGCCGAACACGCGGTGAGCCGCATGCACGGTGAGGGCACCGCGCTCCAGCGCGCCCTGGACGACTCGGCGGGCGATCCCGACCTGCAAGCGGTCTACCAGGGACGGATCACCACCGCGATGATCGATCCCCTGACGACCTATCTGGGGGTGGACGGCGCACGGGCGCACGCATCCCTGATGGCGGCGGTGATGCTGGGGCTGACCCGGGTGCGGTTGGTCGAGGGGGCGACGGCGCTGAGAGACCTGAACCGCGAGCTGCTCACGAAACGGCTCCATGCTCTGCTGGACCTGTGCCTGGAGGACTTCGACGCACCGGAGGGGCCGGGTGGGGCGGAGAGGTCCGAGGGGCCGTTGTGATCTGGGACGACGGCCTTCGGGAGTGTGGAAGGCCGCCGTCCGTCAGCCTCAGGCCAGGGCGGGGACCGAGGCGATGACCGCCGCGACGGCGCCGACGGGCAGGAGGAAGGCCCAGTACTGCATCGGCACGAAGAAGAACGTGTGCGAGTTGCGGTAGAGCACGGGCTGACCGGTGGCGGGGTGGAAGCCCCGGACGGGGGCGTTGAGCTTCTGGCCGACGAAGAACACGGCGACCGAGGCCAGGACGAGTCCCAGTCCGGCGCCGAAACCGGCGCGCTCACTACCGAGGAGCGCAGCCGCACCGAATCCCAGGGGAACGGTGAAGACCGCCCCGATCAGCAGGACCAGAATGCCCCAGCCCTTCCAGATGATCATGGTGTGCCTCTTCGTGTTGGGGGAGAGTCTGTTTCGGACCTGCGTAGGTTAGCGGAGAACTACGACCATTTCCCCTTTTTTCGGCATTTTCGCGGTCCTTCCGCCACCATGCGTGCGCTGCCGGTGGAGGGCTCGGTGAGGACCGCGGGGAACGCGGTATCCGTAGGGGTGGTCCTGACGACATGTTTTGCCGTTACGGCAAAGAAGTTCGTGCTCCGCGGGTCCTGCGGGAAGAGTGGGGCGCGGAGGTGGCGGACATGGCCGACGAACACACGACGAACCCCCTGCCCCAGGACATGGGCGAGGACTTCTGGAACGAGCGCTACCGTTCGGAGGCGCGGATCTGGAGCGGAGAGCCCAATCGCCGCCTGGTGGCCGAGGCGGCTGGCCTGGCACCCGGCCGGGCACTGGACGTGGGCAGCGGCGAGGGGGCCGACGCGGTCTGGCTGGCCGAGCGCGGCTGGCGGGTGACCGCGCTCGACATCTCGACTGTGGCGTTGGAGAAGGGCGGGGCCCACGCCCGGGAACGCGGCGAGGACGTGGCCGGGCGGATTACGTGGACGCAGGCGGACGTGACCCGGTGGGCCCCGCCCGAGGCCGCGTTCGAGCTGGTGACGTCGCAGTACATGCACCTGGAGCCGAAGGACCGCGCGCGGCTCTTCCCGGCGCTGGCCTCGGCGGTCGCACCCGGGGGAGAGCTCCTGGTCGTCGCGCACCATCCCCGGGACCTGGAGGAGGGGGTGCCGCGCCCGCCGTTCCCGGAGATGTTCTACACGGGCGACGAGGTGGTGGCCGCCCTGCCCGAGGGGGAGTGGACGGTGCTGGTCGACGAGGCACGTCCCGGGGCCTCCACCATGGGCGGGAGGACCTACACCGTGCACGACCTGGTGGTCCGCGCCCGAAGGAGCGCCTGACCGCGTCCGCGGGACGGCTGGAGGGGCGGCTGTCCCGCGGACGGCCCGTCAGTCGCGGATCCTGGCCACCGCGTCGATCTCGACCAGGATGTTGGCCAGATCCGACCCCACTGCGGTGCGCACGGGATAGGGCGCGGTGAAGTGCTCCTCGTACACGGCGTCGAACTCGGCGAAGTCCGCCTTGAGGTTCTCCAGGTGGACGGTCGCCTTCACGACGTCATCCAGGGTCAGGCCGTGCTCGGCGAGAACGGCGGAGAGGTTGGCCAGTACCTGGGCGGTCTGCTCGCCCACGCTCGGTGCCACCCGGCCGGTCCCAGGCTCCTGCGGCCCGAAGCCCGCGGTGTACAGGAGCCCGTCCACGACGACTCCCTGGCTGTACGCGCCGGCGGGGACGGGGGCGTTGTCGGTGTGGACCGCCTTCTTGGACATCCGTGGACTCCTTCGCTGGAGGTGTGGCTTCGCGGCCGCGTGTACGTGCGCGCTGGCGCGGTGCCGGGGCGGACGGTCAGCCGATGACGATGGCGCCCGCGAGGACCGGGTCGCCGAAGCTCACCGAGCCGTGCCCGGAGGCCAGGGCTCGGCTGCCCTGGCAGCTCGTGCCGGAGAAGAGGGCGTACCTGACCTTGCCCTCCGTGGCGATCCCGGTGACGCCGCCCTGTCCGGTCTTGAGGGTGCGGCAGCCCCCGTTCTCCACGGTCTGCTCATAGCCGGACTCGAAGGTGACACGGACGGTGGGAGCCTGATCCTCTCTGCTTGACAGTCCGGCGATCGCTCCGGCGATGGTGGCGGACATGGTGGCGAGGTTCGCAGGGCGGATCGGCACGTGATTCCCCTTCTCTGCTGGGCTCGCACGGGCACGACGGCTCCTCGCGAGTACGGAGTTGGTTACTCTGTGTCATTTAGCTACAGGATCACGCGAACCGAGAGGAGCTCGGGCGGAGTGTCGGCGGATTTCTCCTGTCGTGTCGCCCGGGAGCCGACCGCGCATTGTCGGGCCGCTCCCGGCACGGATAGGATGCGAACCGACCGCGGACGTGGAGGGAGGACGCCATGAGCCTCTTCTTCACGCTCTTCGAGTTCCTCATGCTGGGCGCCGTCCCGGCCGAACTCCTCCCGGCCCCCGTCACCCTGGCCCTGCTGCTGGCCACCGTCGGCACGGCCATCGCCTGCTACGTCCTGCGCGGCACCGGTCCATGGCCCGTGGGCGACACCGCCACGGGCGCGGCGCACGCGATGCGCCGCCGGTCGGCATGCCTGCCCGTGCCTACTCTCCGCGACCCCGACGCGGCCGGACGCCCCCGTCCGAGAGCACCGGGGGCGGCCGCTCCGGCCGCTCGCTGACCGTTCCGTCACGCCTCGCACGCCTCGGCGTGCGCGTGTCCCCGTGTTCACCGTGCCCGGCGCCTCCACGCGCCGACGGCCCCGGAAGGCGCAGACCGTCCCGGGTGCTCCCGCGGCTCAGGCGGGTACACGGCCCCGAGCGGCCCGACGTCTGTCTCCCTGCACTTTCCGGACGAAGGGCCATCCGACCTTGTACAGCTTCGGGCCGATCGCGGCCGCCATGACACTGCTCTCGACGATCCTCGCCACCCTCACCTCGCTGCTCACGCCTCTCACCGCGGGACTGGCGGCCGGCCTCGCCGTCGTGGTCCTGACCGTGATCGTGCGCCTGCTGCTCGTGCCCCTGGGCGTGATGCAGGTCCGCGCGGAAAAGGCCCGTGCGCGCCTGGCCCCACGGCTGGCCGAGGTCACCGCCAAGCACCGCAAGAACCCCGAGAAGCTCGTCGCCGAACAGCGCAAGGTCTACACCGAGGCTGGCACCTCACCGCTGGCGGGCTGTCTGCCCTCCCTGGCGCAGATGCCCGTCATGGTCGCGATCTACGGCGTGTTCATCGGGGCGGGAAGCACCGGGGAGCCGATGCTCGAGCACACCTTCGGCGGTGTCGGACTGGACGCGACCATGGCGGCCAGCGCCGACGGGCTGCTCGTGGCGCCCGTGTTCGCCGCCGTCATCGCTCTGATCGCCCTCGTGGCCTGGGCGAACCGCCGCTATCTCATGCTGCCCGTCATGCGGGCGAACGCGGCGGCCAACCCGAACCAGCCGCAGCTGGGCGTCCTGAGCTACATGCAGTTCATGACCGTGGTGGTGGCCGCCCTCGTGCCGCTGGCCGGAGGTCTGTACCTGCTGACCTCCGGTGCCTGGGCGCTGGGCGAGCGGCTCCTCCTGCGCCGGATCATCCCCGACTGAGCGGGCCGGTGACGGCGGGTCCGGCCTGTTCCCCCGGCTCCTCCCGGGCCCGTGCCCCGGGAGGGGCCGTCGGCCTCAGAAGTCGACGCTGACGCAGGCCAGACGATCCCCCGCGGTACCGGCCTCGCCCTCGCCCTCACCGGTCTCGGTGTGGTGCTCGTGCAGTACCAGGGACCGGGCCTCGCCCTCGCGGAACTCCCAGTCCACCGTGGTGGTGGCGTAGGCGTTACCGCGCTCGTCGGTGGTGAAGTCCAGCCAGATCTCGTTCTCGGGGTTGGCGTACTCGGGGTCGGTGGAGGGCTCGTCCTCGGCGGCGGCCGGATCGGCCTCGTTCTGGTAGTGCGGACCCGCGTCCCCGGGCTTCTCGCCGCAGGGCTGGGTGTG
Organism: Nocardiopsis sp. TRM 82005; assembly: GCF_056312425.1. Taxonomy (NCBI): domain Bacteria; kingdom Bacillati; phylum Actinomycetota; class Actinomycetes; order Streptosporangiales; family Nocardiopsidaceae; genus Nocardiopsis; species Nocardiopsis sp. TRM 82005. The sequence goes on along the minus strand of NZ_JBWDTQ010000005.1, from coordinate 284,990 downwards.
CACATGGGCGCCGAAGTCGCGGTCGGCCGCCAGGCCGGTGCCGGTGAACTGCACGTAGGTCTCGCCGTTCTGCTCGCGCACCTGGACGTCGGAGGTGGCGCCCTCGGGTACGGCGGTCTCGTCGTAGGTGATGGCGCCCGTGCCCTCGCCGGGCGGCAGGAAGGTGGACGCGGTCACGCTGGGGGAGGCGGTGGGCTGGGCGTCCGAGGTGTCGGGGGCGGCGGATCCGTCACTGGCGGCGGGATCGGACTGCGCGCAACCGGCAGCGAGGATCGCTGTCAGGGCCAGGCCGAGGGTGAGCGGTGTCTTGCGCATGACGGAACTCCCGGTGTGTTTTCAACGGTCGCCCGCAAGACTACCCAAAGTGTCCAAACGATAACTAGACGTGCGGAGCGTGGTCTGCAGGGGGAGGGAAGGGCGTCCTGAGGGTGAAGGCCTCCGGGGTGGGGCCGTGCTCGCGCAACAGGTCCAGGCGCCTTCCGGCCTCCTCGACTGTGGGGATCGTACCGCTGGAAACCCACCACAGGGCCAGATGCGCGCCCTTGAAGCGGTTGAACCACTCCCTCCGTCCGCGCAGCAGCTCCAGGTGCTCGCTCCGGTACGTGAAGTTCCACAGCGACTCCACGTCCTCCCAGACGGAGTAGTTGATCAGGAGCGCGTCGCCGAAGGGACGCAGGCCGGTGGCGTCCTCCCCGCCCTCCTCGACCAGCCGCCACACGAACCCCGGTGCTGTGTCCGCCAGGGCGTTGACGGGGTCGAGCCGAGAGGTGAACCCCTCCATGGAGGGGTCGCTGAGGGGTGCCTTCAGGGTGCCGACGTTGATCTGGGCCAGGTGGTAACCGGAGGAGGGGGGCGCGCTCATGGGGCACAGCACACCACAGCCTGAACTTCTATGTCAACGTTCATTGGTTTTGGAAATCACCACGCAGCACCGGTCTGGACGGGCCTCCATCCGGGCCCGTCCACCGTCCTCACCGCGCCCCTCCAGCATTCCGCGCAGCAGCTCCAGGTTCAGTCCGCAGGCCAGTGGCGGAAAGGTGCGCGCCAGGGTGTGGAAGGGGCAGTTGCGCAGCCGCATGCCGCCGTCTCCGGCGTCCGCTTCGTCGCCGCATCGGCGGTCCCCACCGTGGCCGCCCTCCGCCCCGGGGCCGGCCCCCCGTTCCTCCTCGGGCTCGTAACCCCGCGCACGCAGCAGCTCGGTGATCGGCCCGCCCCGGTGCCCGGCCCCGACCCTGCGGCCCTCCTCGCGCGCGACCGCGTACAGGGCCTCCTCCGCGCCGTGCCGCTCCACCGCCTCCGCCAGCACGTGGGCGGCCATCTCGTAGTCCCTCGGCGGCAGGTGCAGCGACAGCTCCCTGCCGGAACGCCGGTACATCTTGGCCGGACGTCCCGAACCCGGCCCCTCACGGCCGCTCACCTTGCGCTGGGACGTCTCCAGCAGCCCCGCGTCCGCCAGCCGGTCCAGGTGGTGCGCGGCCAGGGTGCGCTGGATGCCGAGCGCGTCGGCGGCCTGCCCGCGGCTGGTCTCGCCGCTCGCCGCCACGTACTCGTACAGCTTGCGGCGCATGGGGTCGGCCAGGGCCTGGGCCGCGTCGATCGAGGAGTCGTCCATGTCCCCATTGTCCGCGCGAGGGACCACTGGGCGACCGGTGCCCGCCGCCGCTGTTCGCGCCACCGCCCCGTGCCCGCTCCCGGCCGCCGGGATGGGACACTGGTGGACGACCACGACCCCTGCCGAACAGGCGACATGCGAACGATCAGACGCGGCGGCGAGTACGAGCTGGAGATCAGGAAGTCCCGCTTCATCTGCGCGCTGACCAGGGCCGACAGCGAGGAAGCCGCACGCGCCTTCATCGCCGAGCGCCGCAAGGAGCACTGGAGCGCCAACCACAACTGCACCGCCTACGTGCTCGGTGACCAGGGCGACGTGCAGCGCTCCAGCGACGACGGCGAGCCCGGCGGGACCGCCGGGGTGCCCATGCTCGAGGTACTGCGGCACCGGCGGCTCACCGACACCGTCGCCGTCGTCACCCGTTACTTCGGCGGGGTCAAGCTCGGCGCGGGCGGGCTGATCCGGGCCTACGGCAACGCGGTCTCCGCCGCCGTGGACGAGTTCGGGGTCCTGGAACGGCGCCGGCTCCTCGTCGTGGACGTGTTCGCCGACTACGTGCTCGGCGGCCGCCTGGAGAGCGACCTGCGCGACTCCTCCCTGACCGTGCGCGGGGTCTCCTACGCCGACCGGGTCCGCATCGAGGTGGCACTGCCCGAGGAGGAGCTGGCGGACTTCGAGTTCCGCCTGGCCGAGTTGACCGGTGGCAGGGCGGAGTCCTCGGTGAGGGGCACCACGGTCGTGGAGGTGGAGTCCTGATCCCCGCCGCACGCGTTGTTCGCAGAGCTGTAACGAGTGGCGGTCCGTGTGTGTCGGCGTATCATGGCGCGGCTTAGGATTTGCCGTAAACGTCATCGTTCGTGGGGAGAAACCGTCCATGCGCAGCTCACGGGTGCCCCAGGCTCTCACCTGTGGCCTCGCGGTGCTGCTGGCCGCCGCGTGCACCGGCGATCCGGAACCCCCCGAACCCCGGCCGGAGGAGGGTCCGGCCCCGGTCCCCACCGCCTTCGGCGGGGAGGCGCCGCCCGGAATCGAGGGTGAGGTGCTGCGTTACCTGCACGGTGACACAGCGGACGTCCACGAGATCTTCGACGATCCCTCCGGGGTACGGATCAGCCCGGTCGGCGACGCCTTTCTCGTCAGCTCCGGCGGCGAGGACCGCCATCTGCTGCACGACGCCGCCACCGGGGAGGCCCTGTGGGAGGGCGGGGCACGCTTCCGCGGGTTCGACACCGACCGCGACGGCGAGCGGGTCCTGCGCATGGCGGACACTGACGGGACCCCGTTCGTCCTGAACTCCCTCGGAGAGCGGTTGTGGGAGCCGGCCGAGGAGGGGGACGCCTACCTCGACGGCCTCGCCGTGCGCCACCCCGCCGGGTGGAGCGGGGAGGAGCCCCACGGCGCCTTCTCACTGCTGGATGCCGAGGGCGACGAGCTGTGGTCCTACGACTTCGAGGCCGAGGCCGAGGAGGATCCCGAGGCCGAGGGGGGCTCGGAGGGTTCGGAAACCCCGGGGAGCGATTCGGACGGGGCCGACGAGGAGGTCGGCGAAGAAGCCGAGGAGGAGCCCGGCCTGGGCGTGCCCGTGGCCGCCCGGGACGACCTGGTCCTGCTCGCCTCCGGAGGTCCCGTCCTGCATGCCTACTCCGTCGATCCTGACTCCGGCTCCGGCTCCGGCTCCGGGGGCGAGGAGCTGTGGACGATCGACGGTGAGGACGCGGACCTGGGCCTGCCCACCTCCGCGCCCGTCCCCGCGCCGCAGGTGATCGGCTTCTACCCGCTGCACGAGCCCGGGAGTGAACCGGAGGAATCCAGCGGGGACGAGGGGGACACCGGCGACGACGAGGAGGCCGATGAGGCCGGGGCCGAGGAGGTCCTGCTGCTGCGCTGGGCCCAGTCCGAGGCGCATTCCACGCTCTCCGCGCACGACCCGGAGACCGGCGACCCGCTGTGGACCCTGGAGGAGCCGGGCACGAACCCGATCGCCGAGCCGTTCGACTCAGCGGGGGCCACGGGCAGCCTGTACGACGCCGGCACCGGTACGCTCCTGCTGCCCCAGGCCAGCCGTGAGGCCCCGGTGGTCGCGATCGGCCTGGCCGCCGGAGAGGTCCTGTGGGGCATGGAGGACGACGCCGAGCCGATCTCCCCGGCCTTCGCCTTCGACGGCCTCGTCTACGGGGACTCCCGCACCAGTACCGGCCAGGACCGGCAGCTGGTGCTCGACGCCGTCACCATGGACGTGGTCGAGGATGAGACGCCGGCGTACGTGGAGGCGGTCACCGAGAGCGGGCACGCCGTCCTCGTCCACGACAGGCAGCGTTTCGTCTACGGTCCGCCCCCGGAGGAGGGCCCTTCCGAGGGCCCCTCGGCGGAGTCCGCGGACGACGGGTCCGCCGAGGCCTCCGACGGCGGTTCCGGCTGAGGTCCTCCGTACCACTGTGCCCAGCGCGGTACCCGGTACCGCCCGGGAGGACCGCTCCCTCAGCTCCTCCGCTCGGGCAGCCGCACGACCACGTCGATCCCCAGCGCACCAGTGTCCACCGTGCCGTCGTCGAACGCCTCCCACTGCCAGCGGGCGGCGTGCGAGGAACCCGCGGCGACCACGATCGTGCTCGGCGGAAGGTTCGTCAGTACATGTGCGTCGGCCTGCCCCAGCGGGCGCGGGACGACCACCGCCGCCGGCGCCTCCGGGCCCGGGTCCAGACCGTGGATCGGATCCGGGGCGGTCACCACCGGGGTCGTGTCCGGCACCAGCGAGTGCAGAGGACGCCCTGGCCTGAGCACCCGCACTGACAGCCCGGCCGCGTGCAGCCCGTCGGCGACCACCCGCACCGTGTCGGCGGCCACCTTGGGGTCCCCGTCCACGGCCAGAAGCCCGCGCATCCGGGTGAAGTCCACGTGCACGAGCGCGTCGGTGTCCTCCTTCTGCCCCAGGCACACCAGCACGCCCCGCAGCGCGGTTCCCATCCTCGTCTGCACGGACGTGCCGAAGTGCACGGGTGCCGACGACCGGCCGCTGCCGTACCGCCAGGTGGTGGTGTCCACGACCCGCCAGGAGGTTGCCGGAGGGGGGGTCGCTCCGCCGGGCACCACGCCGGTCGTCTCGGTGGGCGTGGTCAGGAGGGCGACGGGCCGTGCGGGCACATCCGCCGGTGCGCCGATCAGCTCCGCGTGCGCGGCTCCGGCACGGCGCGGGGCACTTGGGTCGGAGGCGATCAGGTCGGTCGCGGCCCGGCGGCGCCGCGCGGCGGCTCCGGGCCGCGAGGGCCGCCGCCCCTTGGGCCGGTCGGCCCTGACCGCGGCGGCCTTGCGGAACGGCCAGGTGACGGCCCGGCCGATCGGCTGCCAGAACAGGGTGATGAGGGTCAGCAGGATCAGGCCCGCCGCGCCCACGGCGAGGATACGCGGGTCGATGGCCGGCTTCTCGTCCTCCCCCGAGGCGGAGGCGGCGGACTCCTCGGACGGCTCGTCCTCCGGCGGCGGGGTGTACGCGGGCGGTGCCGGGGGAGGGGTGGGCGGGGTGACGCCCGCTATGTTGGCCTGGTCCACCGAGAGCACGCACAGGGGGTCGGGGCCCTCGTAGACACCCTCGCCTCCGGCGTCGAAGGGCACCACCAGGCGCCATCCGGGGGCCACCTCGCGGTCCTCGCCGAGGGCGCCGCCGTCGGCCTGGGTGCGGCCCGAGTTGTACTCGTAGATCTCGTCGGAGCGTTCGGAGCCGCCCAGGATGAGTTCGGCGATGGAGTCCAGGCCGGGGGAGCCCTCGGGAACCACGTAGTAGTACACCGTCGGGCAGATCTCGTAGGTCTCCTCCTCCGTCCCCGCGTCCGCGGCGGCCGGCGCCACCAGCGCCGCGACGAGGGCCGGACCGGCGAGGACGGCCACGGCCGCCCGTGGCCACCAGGAACATCGGGTGCGAGGGTGTCCGGATCGTGCCGCCGCTGTCAGGGTCACTCGCTCTCTCCTGTGGCTGTCTTCGCTGGTGGGTCGCCTCTGGGGGAGACGGCGGAAATCGGTGCCCGGTTCACGGGAACTCAGCTCGCTCCCGGGGCGTCTGTTCACTCACGGGCGTGGCAGTCTATGATGTCGGGTCCGCACTGGGCCCCAGTGCCCCGGGCTCCGACGCCCCCGGCGGATCGCGCCGCCCTCCCCGTGGCGCGCCCCGATCCGCGCCGTTCTGGGAACTGGAAAGCGAGTACGACGGGACGTGGCGCAGCAACCGCGTGAGTATCTGAAATGGGAGCTCTTCGACCAGGTCAAGGACCCGGTCCCCTGGGACCCGGAGGACGTCAAGGCCCTGAAGGACTTCTACGAGCGGCTGTCGGACGCGGCGGAGAACGCCGCCCGCGACGTCCGCAGGCTCGACGACGACAACTTCGGTGAGGGCAAGACCGCTGAGACCCTCCAGGAGTTCGTCAAGGAGCTGCCCAAGTACCTGGACAAGGCCCACGAAGCCTACGAGGGGGGCTACGACGCGCTGAACACCTGGTACGGGGCCCTCCAGGCAGCCAGGGACTGCAGCGGGACCGTCGCCCGCCTGGCGGACCAGGCCCACCAGGGCCTGGACGACCCCGAGGAGTGGAAGGACGGGGACGACTCCCTCCAGGCGGAGTACATCGGTCGTCTGGACCAGATCATCACCACGATGAACGAGGCCGTCGACACGTGCAGGACCGCTCTGGAAAAGGCCGAACAGGGCAGTCCGCGCGAGCTGTGGGGGTGGCTGGACGCGGTCGTCACATGGGTGGAGGAGAACCCGATCCTCACCGCCGTGATCACGATCGTCGCGGGCCTGGCGGCCATCTTCATCCCCGGTCTGGGCATCGCCCTGGCAGTCGCCATGTTCGCGGTGAGTTCGGCCAGACTGTTCCGGGAGGACAAGCTCGGCTTCAACATGGAGACCGTCGTCACCCTCGGCATGGACGCGCTCTCCCTGGTTCCGGGCGGCGCGTTCCTGAAGGGCGGACAGGCCCTCGCCCGGTTCGCCCGGCCGATGACCGGCCCCATGGGCCGGGGGCTCCGTGGCGCCGCCGCCTCCACACGGGCCGGCCGGGGCGTCCAGCAGGTGAGCACCCGGGTCGCCAGCGGCGTCCGCAGGGGCAGCACCAACTTCACCAGGTTCCGGGCGAACCACGTCAGCGCGGACGTCGCCTACTCCGTCACCCGGGACACCGCCGTCGGCATGGGGTCCTCGGTCGCCGTGCAGGTCGGCGCGGGCAAGGACATGGACGACATCCATCTCGGGCACGAGCTCCTCGGTGCGTTCGGCACCAACGCCCTCGGTGCCAGCGCCGGAGTGGCCCGGGACCACGGGCACCTGCCCTCGTTCTTCGGCGGCGAGGGCGGTGGGAACTACAACAGTGGCTCCGGCCCGGACGGGACCCCGACCACCACCTACACCCACCCCGGCGGTGAGGGGCAGCCGGACTTCACCATGACGGTGAGCCCCGACGACGTTTCGGTCGGCGACATGTCCGTCCGTGCCGGCGACGACGGGTTCCAGGTGAGCCGTCCCGACGACTCCTCCGTCAGCACCACGCGCGACGGGGGGAGCGGAACCGTCGACCTGACCGGCCCGGGCGGCACTCCGGGTGCCTCCTACCGGGACAACGAGATCAGCGTTCCGACCGGTGACGACAGCAGCGTCACCGTGTCCAGGGACCCGGATGGCGGTCCCGCCATCCGGACCGACGACGGGCTCTCGGTCCATCCCGGTGGAAACGACGAGCCCGCGCAGATCACCCAGAGCGGCAGCGACCGCGTCGACCTCGACTTCGGCGGGTCCGGCCCGACCATCTCCCGGCCGGAGCCCGACGGCACCGGGAGCGTCCCCCGGACCGAGGTCATCGATCCGGACGGCCGAAGCGCCGAGGTCGGCTCCGACGGTTACCGGATGGACACCGAGTCCGGGAGCTCGCAGAGCTACGACCGGGGTTCGGACACCGCGACCATCGATTCCGGCGGCACCAGGATCAGCGCCGGACCCGGCTCGGTCAGGGCCGTCGACGAGGCGCGCGGTGTCGACATCCAGCAGTGGGACAACGGGGCGGGCATCGCCGACGGGGCCGGCTCCCACGCCACGGTCCGCGAGGACGGCAGCGCCGACATCCGGACGGACAACCCCTCCCCCTCCCCGCGCGCCACTCAGGACGCGGACGGCCACGTCAGGATCGACGGCGACGGTCCTCGCGGCAGCGACGCCTGGCCGGGCCAGGTCCGCACCGAGGACGGCACCGGTGTCGTGGTGCTGGATCGCGAAGGCCGGACCAGTGTCCAGGTGTGGCACTCCGACGGGACCAGGCGCTCCTACGGTCCCGACGGAGAACCGCACGGCCACTACCCGCCGCTGAGCCGCGACCCCGACACGGGCGAGCCCTACGTCGTCTCGGACGGAGCCAGGGTGTCGGTCGTGCCCAGGCCCGGCTCCCAGGGCGCCGAACCCTCCCTGCGGATGGAGACGTCCCAGGGCTGGACGGTGACGACCTCACGCGACGGCGAGATGTCCACGCGCACACCCGAGAACGGTGACGGGGACGCGCTTCAGGTCACCCGCCGTTCGAACGGATCGACCGAGATGGGCACCGGCACCCACCGTGTCGGCTCCGACACCGGGACGGGCAGCGTCACGGCCAGGGGTCCCGGCGGCGTCAGCGCCGGAAGCGATCGGAACGGCACGCACGTGAGCGACGGCACCACGCGGACCGAGGCCGCTTACGGGAGGGCGCCCGGCGAGGGTACGGCGCAGACCACGCGAGGCGACGGAGACGACCGCACGACCGTCGCCGGGCACGACGGCGCCGAGGCCAACGTGACCACCCGGGACGGTTTCAACGTGCGGACACGGATCGAGGACGGCCGGGTCCGCACGGACGTGCCCTCCGACGGAGCCAGCCGCAGCATCAGGAACGGGAACCGCACCATCGACACCGGACCCGGCGGCGTCAGCGTGCGCGGGCCCTCCCCGGACGGCCCCGGACACACTCCGCCGCGAACGGGGGAGCACGCCGGGGACGCGGGCCGGGACACGCCCGGATGGCAGGTGTCGGCCGACTCCCGCGGCGGTGTCAGCGGGGGCACGCACCCCGACCACCGGATCGACGCGCGTCCCCCGGGAGAGGCGGGACGCCTTCCCCACCGCCCCTCCGACGACGTCAGCTTCCGTAGCGGGGACGTCGAGGGCACGCAGACCGCCAACGGCCGGACCACGCTCACCGACGGCGAGACCACGGTCAGGGAGGGGCGCGGCAGCGTCCGGGTGGACAACGGGCCGGAGAACCCCGACCTGCACATCAACCAGGACGGGGTTCGGGTCTCCAACCCCGACGGTTCTGCGCAGAGGGTGGACTACCCCGACCGGAACGGTGACCAGGGCGGGCTCCCGAACTCGACCCGGCCTGAGCCCGGCTCGATCCGGGCGGCGGGCCAGGAAGCCGTCTGGCAGGTCGCCAAGAACGTCCTCAACCTGGCCGGAGGGTTCGGCATGGACAACCTTCGGCTCTGGCAGGAGTGGTGGGACGACGAGGTCAGTATCGACAAGCCCTACTGGATCCAGAACGCCATGCAGGTCGCCACCGCCCTCCCCAAGGGTGCTTACGAGGAGCTCGGGAGGATGCCCGGTGGCGACCTCGCCGACATCCCCATGGAGATGGGCCACCAGGCCATGCGCAACGACCTCAAGGAGGAGTACATAGAGCACCACGAACCGGGGCTCCACCAGGAGAACCTGGCCGCGCAGGCGGAGGCCGCCGGGCAGGACGAGGAGGTGCCGAAGGTCATGGGTGCTGTGAAGGAGGACCTCAGGGACCACATCGCGGTCCTGGACGCGGCCCTCTCCCCGGAGATGCGCGAGGAGCACCTCGCCGAGCGCGGCGACATGTCCGACGCGGAGCGCCGGCGGATGGACGAGGTCATGGACAGGATCGCGCGGGAACGGCGGCTGCTCGGTGAGAAACTCACCGAAGCCGGAGGCTAGGGAGAAAGGGAGGGCCCGATGGCCAGAGTGGTGAGGATCGACACCGACACGTTGGAGGAGATGCGGCGTTCGCTGAGCCGCATCCAGACCGATTTCGCGGGCGAGGACGTCGAGAGCCCCGAGGACCGGGCCGAGGACATCGGCCCGAGCCGGCTCGTGGACGCCGCCAAGGACTACGGCAAGGACTGCAAGAAGAACTACGAGCGGCAGTCTGAGAACCTGGGCAAGCTGCTCAACGCGCTCGAACCCGTTATCTCGACCTTCCACGAGATGGACACGGAGCTGGGCAAGGCCCTGGAGGAGGACCAGCAGGGACCGCCGCAGCACGGCGGCCAGCTCGCCGTCTAGCAAGTACCGAGGAAGGAGTACCGCCGTGCCGTACCTGTTCGAGGAGGGCGTGCCCGAGTCCGACATCGGGTTCGACGTCTCGGTTCCCGAGGGCTGGACGGAGTACGACCTCACCGGTGACGCGGTCGCGAAGATGCGCGCTCAGGCCGTCGAGATGTACGCGAACCGGCCCGAGGAACTGAACGCGCTCAGTGATCTGCTCGCCGAGATCTCCCAGGTGACCGGCGACGCCAGGAGGGGCGGCCTGCTCTCGGCCGCCGGCACCTTCGAGGAGTACGAGGACGGCTTCTTCATGGCGACCGTCTGCGTGTTCTCCTTCCCAGCTGGACAGGGCTCCCAGACGCTCGACCCGATCCGCATGATGGAGTCCGTCCACTCCGACGACGCCGTCGCACGCGAGGGCACCTGGCTGAGGAAGACCACGGTCGACCTCCCCGACTCTGGAGCCGACCAGTGCGGCCGGATCTACGGTGTCACCGACTACGAGATGGACGACACCGTCGTCCGCTCCGTCGTCATGCACACCTCCTTCGCCGCTCCCGGCCTGGACAAGCGGATCCTGGTCAGCTGCTCCAGCCCCAACGCCCTCCAGTCGGAGGACGTACTGGACCTCTTCGACGCCATCACCGGTACCGCGCGGTTCTGGGAGCGCGAGGTCGAGGGGACAGCCTGACCGGATCGGTGCCGATGATTTCCGGGGTGAACCATCACGTCAGCGGACGTATCCACCACAATGGTGCCCGCAGGGGCAGCCCCGGCCCCGCCGCGACCGTGCCGGTCGGGCACGAGCGACCCGGACCCACCCATTCGGACCGACAGGAGGCACACATGCCCGTGTACAACGTCGACAGCGACAAGACCGAAGAGACCTCGACCTCCCTCATCCAGGAGTTCAACGAGTTCACCGAGCGCCTTGAGGGCATCAAGAGCAAGGTCGACGGCCTCATCTCGGACGGCTACAGCACCCCCGCCGCCGAGAAGCACTTCCGCCCGTTCTTCGAGGAGTTCAACACCGGTTTCGAGGGCGTGAACAAGGGCCTCGAAGGCATCGGCAAGTACATCAAGTCCGTCGGTGAGACCTTCAGCGAAACCGACGACAAGCTCGGCGAGGGCCTCAAGGGCTGACCCCGGCGGCGGAGTCCCGGCACCACGCGAAAGGCGGGGGCGACCCCCGGGGGCCGCCCCCGCACCTTCGACACGACGACCAACCCGGAAGCAGTCCCCACCGTGCGCCTCCTCTTCACAGCGACCCCAGCCACCGGTCCGACCGTGGACGGACCGGGCGGCACCGGCCCCGTGGCTTCCTCCGCACTGCGTATGGACGTCCTGGTCGACGCCGACCCCAGCGCCACGGTGCGCCAGCTCTCCGGGGTCATCGATCCGATGGTGCGCACCCTTCCCCGGGACCCCGGCCAGGACGTGCCGCTGTTCCTGGGCGACCAGCCGGTGGACCCGGCCGTCTCCCTGGCGGACGCGGGGTTCCTTGACGGCTCGGTGGTCGGTGTGGGCGGCCCCGCCCCGGTCAAGGGCGAGCCGCCCGGAGTGGTGGAGGTCCGCGTCGTCTCCGGGCCCGACGCCGGGCGCGTGGTCCGTCTCGATCCCGGCGACTACGTCGTCGGTGACGACGAGGCCGCCGTGCTCGCCGTGGACTCCGACGGCTACTGGGCGCGGATCAGGGTCGCGCCCGACGCGACCGTCACCATCGTGGGCACGAGCAGCGGACCGGGCTGCTTCCTGGAGGGCGACGAGGCCGAACCCGGTACCGTCTGGCCGCAGGGTGAACAGCTCACTCTGGGCGGCACCCTGTTCGAGGTGTGGCCCAACCACCGGCCCGACGCCTCCGTGGTGACCTCAGAGGACGGTACCGGCCTGGACTACAACCGGCCGCCCCGCCTGCACCCGGCGCCCACCAAGACCAAGTTCAAGCTGCCCAGCCCGCCTGAGCCGCCGGACCGGCCGATCGTCCAGCTGATCATGATGATCCTCATGCCGATCACCATGGCGGTCGGCAGCGCACTCATCATGGGCCGCCCCCAGTACCTGCTCATCGGCCTGCTCGCCCCCGTCTCGGTGCTGTTCATGCAGATCATGCAGCGCCGCACCACCAGGGCCCGCTACGAGAAGCAGCTCGCCGAGTACGAGGAGAAGAGGGAACGCGTCACGCGGGACGCCCGCGACGCACTCGTCTCCGAACAGCGCAAGCTCCGCGACACCTGCCCCGACCCCGCGGCCGTCCTGCTGATGGCCACGGGCCCGCGCGCCCGCTTGTGGGAACGCCGCCAGATCGACGAGGACTTCACCCAGCTGCGCGTGGGCACCGGGAGCATCCCCTCCCAGGTGGTCCTGAGCGACCCCACCAAGGACGACCACCGCAGGGACGTCACCTGGGACATGCGCGACGTCCCGGTGAGCGTATCGGTCAGGGACAACGGGGTCGTGGGCGTGGCCGGGAGGGGCGAGGGCGCCGAGGCCCTGGAACGCTGGCTGGTCGCCCAGCTCGCCGCCCTGCACAGCCCTGCCGAGCTGCACGTCTACCTGCTGTCCATGGAGGGCGACCACAACCGCTGGCGCTGGACCCGCTACCTGCCCCACCTGCGCGGCGACCGCCCCCAACTCTCGCTCGGCCGTATCGGCATCGACGCCACCACCTGCGCCCGCCGCGTCTCGGAGCTGCTCATGCTCCTGGAGGCCCGCCAGCAGGCCCGCCGCGACCTCGCCGACCAGCCCGCGGTCGTGGTGGTGCTCGACGGCGCCCGACGCACCCGCTCGCTGCCCGGAGTGGTCCAACTGCTCCGCGAGGGCCCCGAGGCCGGTATCTACATCCTGTGCCTGGACGCCGAGGAGCGCCTGCTCCCCGAGGAGTGCCAGGCCGTCGTCAGCAGCACCCCGCACGGCATGCGCCTGCGGCGCACCTCCTACGACAACGTCGAGGACGTACGCGCCGACGTCCCCTCCGCGGCCTGGGTGGACCGGTTGGGCCGTGCCCTGGCGCCCATGCGCGACAGCAGTGTCGGCGAGAGCGGCGGATCGCTGCCGCGCAGCGCCCGCCTGCTCGACGTCATCGGCCTGGAGCCGCCGAACGGCGAGGCCATCTCCGCCCACTGGGCCTCGGGCGGCCGCAGCACGGTCGCCACGCTCGGAGTGGGCCTGGACGGCCCGTTCTCGGTGGACATCCGCAGGGACGGCCCGCACGCCCTCATCGCCGGGACCACCGGCTCCGGCAAGTCCGAGCTGCTCCAGACCCTGGTGGCCTCCCTCGCAGCGGTCAACCGCCCCGAGTCCATGTCGTTCGTGCTGGTGGACTACAAGGGCGGCAGCGCGTTCAAGGACTGCATGGAGCTGCCGCACACCGTTGGCATGGTCACCGACCTGGACACCCACCTGGTGAGCCGGGCCCTGGTGTCCCTGGGCGCCGAACTGCACCGGCGCGAGCACATCCTGGCCAAGGCCGGGGCCAAGGACATCGAGGACTACCTCGAACTCCTGGACCGGGACCCGCGCATGCCGCAGATGCCCCGGCTGATGCTGGTCATCGACGAGTTCGCGTCCATGGCCCGTGAGCTGCCCGACTTCGTCAAGGGCCTGGTCAACATCGCCCAGCGGGGCCGCTCCCTCGGCATCCACCTGGTCCTGGCCACCCAGCGCCCCGGCGGAGTGGTCACCAACGACATCCGCGCCAACACCAACCTGCGCATCGCCCTGCGGATGACCGACGCGAACGAGAGCCGCGACGTCATCGACGCCCCCGAGTCCGCGCACATCGGTATCGACACCCCCGGCCGGGCCTACGCACGCCTGGGCCACACCTCCCTGCTGCCCTTCCAGTCCGGCCGGGTGGGCGGGCGCCGGATCGTGGCCGCGGCCGACGCCTCCGAACCGGTCGCGCACCCGGTGAAGTGGTCGGACCTGGCCCTGCCCGCGCCCTCGGCGGCGCAGGACGAGGGCGAGGCCGGCGACGTGGAGGTCACCGACCTGACCGTTCTGGTCGGCGCGGTCAAGGAGGCCGCCGAGCGGACGGGTGCGCGCCGCCAGTCCAGTCCGTGGCTGCCCGCGCTGCCCACCGCGCTCACCCTGTCCGAGCTGCTCCGGGGCCGCTCTCCTGAGGCGGTGCACGGCAGGATCCAGCCCGCCCCCGTGGGGCTGGTCGACGTGCCCGCCCAGCAGCGCCAGTTCCCCTACACGTTCGACCTGACCAGGACGGGGCACCTGCACGTCATGGGCTCGGGCCGCACCGGCCGTTCCCAGGCTCTGCGCACGATCGCCGCCTCCCTGGCGCTGGCCCACCACCCCGGCGACGTGCACATGTACGGCCTGGACTGCGGCAACGGCGCCCTGCTGCCGCTGGAGCGGCTGCCGCACTGCGGCGCGGTGGCCCAGCGCACGCAGGGCGAGCGGGTGGTACGCCTGCTGGGAATGCTTGGCGACGAGCTGGACCGGCGGCAGAAGCTGCTGGCCGCGCACGGCTGCGCCGACCTGGAGGAGCTGCGCGCCAAGCTGCCCCCGAACGAGCGCCCCTCCCACCTGGTGGTGTTCATAGACCGCGTGGACGCCTTCGAGCAGGCTTTCGGCGAGTACAACTACGGCGCGCTGGTGGAGGACGTCACCACCCTCATGCGCGACGGTGCCGGTGTGGGCATGCATGTCGTGGCCACGGGTGACCGCGTCCTGACCCGCACCAAGTACTCCTCCACCACCGAGGAGCTGCTGGTACTGCGCTGCAACGACAACGGCGACTACAGCGCGGCCGGGCTCAACGCCCGCTCGCTGCCCGAGGAGGTGCCCGACGGCCGGGCCTTCCGGGCCGGGGACGCCATGGAGGTGCAGCTGGCCCTGCTCAACCGCGACCCGCAGGGCTCGGTACAGGGCGCCGAGGTGGGCCGTATCGCCGGCTTCGTGTCCCGGCGTCCGCAGGAGGGGACCGGGCCGCGGCCGTTCCGGGTGGACGTCCTGCCCGACCAGCTCGCCTACACCGACATGGCCCGCTACCGGGCCGAGCCCGCCCGCCCGCTGCACGCACTGCTGGGCGTGGGCGGCAACGAGCTGGCCGCGATCAACGCCGACCTGTCGCGCGTCCCCACGTTCCTGGTGAGCGGGCCGCCCCAGTCCGGGCGCTCCAGCATGCTCACCCTGATGGCCAGGTCGCTGCTGGAGGGCGGCACCGAGCTGCTGCTGGTCACCCCGCGCGGCTCGCGCCTGGCGGACCTGCGCGGCCAACCGGGCGTGCAGGCCGTCCTGGACGCCGCCGAGCCGAAGCTGTCCCAGCTGCACGAGGCGCTCGGCCGGTTCGGGGGTGAGACCGCCGCGGTGGTGATCGACGACGCCGAGCTCCTGCTACAGAGCGACCTCGGCAAGGAGTTCACCCGCATCGCCCGGGGCATGGTCGGAGCCGGGTGGGGCATTGTCGCGGCGGGCACCAACGAGGCCCTCCAGGGCGGTTTCAACGGGTGGCACGTCCATCTCAAGCGCAACCGCGTGGGTGCCCTGCTCTCACCACAGACCCAGAGCGACGGCGAGGTGCTGGGCCTGCGCCTGCCCAAGGGCGTGTCCAGTCCCCGCCTCACCCCGGGTACCGCCTACCTGCACTTGGGAGACGGGCGCATCCAACAGGTGAGGGTGCCGATGCCCTGACCGGATCCGGCCGTCCCCTCGGCGAAGCGGTCCGGCCGGACCAGCTAGGCTCCGGATATCCCACGAGCGTCCCGTTCCTCCCCCGCCCCTGGGAAGGGCCCGCCTCTCCCACCGCACCCCGCCCTGAACGAGACCTGTGAGCCGATCGTGAGTACGCACCCCTCAGCCGTTACTCTCCCCGCGACCGCGACCGTTCTGACCTCCTCCGATCCCGCGCGCATCGGCCCCTACCGTCTGCTCAGGCGCCTGGGCTCGGGCGGTATGGGCGTGGTGTACGCGGCCCGCGACCAGAGCGGGGAACTGGTCGCGGTCAAGCTCATCCACCCCGAGTACTCCGCCGACGCCGAGTTCCGGGCCCGCTTCGCCCGTGAGGTGGAGCTGCTGCGCCGGGTGGGCGGTGCCTGCGCGGTGCCGTTGCTGGCCGCCGACACCGAGGCCGAGCGGCCCTGGCTGGTGACCCCGCTGGTGCGGGGGATGACGCTCAGCGCCTACATGCGCAAACACGGCCCGCTGAACGAGCAGCTGCTGCTCGGCCTGGCGGCCGGTGTGGCCGAGGCGCTCGCCCAGATCCACGATGTCGGCATCGCCCACCGCGACCTCAAGCCCGCCAACATCGTCCTGTCGCCGGAGGGCCCGCGGGTCCTGGACTTCGGCGTGGCCCGGGCGATCGACCAGACCGCGCTCACCCGTACCGGTTCCGTGCTGGGATCGCCTGGCTGGATCAGCCCCGACCACTACAGGGGCGAGCCCGCCAGCACCTCCGACGACATCTTCGCCTGGGGCGCCCTGATCACCTACGCCGCGACGGGGCGTCCGCCGTTCGGTACCGGGGATCCGGCAGCCGTCGCGCACCGGGTGATCAGCGGGGAGCCGGACACCGAGGGCTTCACCGGCCCGCTCGCCGACCTGGCCGCCCGTGCGCTCAGCAAGGAGGTCTCCGAGCGGCCCACCGCGCTGGACCTGGTCAGCGGCGTGGTCGCGGCAGGCGCCCCTGGGCGCTCCTACGCCCCCGTGGACTCCGCCGCGGCCGCCGACGGTGTCATGGCCGCGGTGGTTGACCGCAACTGGCAGGGCGTGCAGGCGGCACCCGAACGAGAGTTCCCGGTGGCCCCGGACAGGGGCTCCGGCCGAGTCGGCAGGGTCCTGGCCGTGGTCGGTGCCGCCGTGGGCGCCCTGGTCCTGCTCGCGGGGCTCGGCGCGGGCGGTGTGGCCCTCGCCGACAACTGGGACTCCCTGCCCGTCGCCGCCTGGTTCGAAGACGGCCCGGCTGATGAGGCCGAGGCGGCGGACGCCGCCGGGGACCAGCGCCGCCCGGGCCCGGTGGGCCAGGAGCCCCGGGAGGATGCGCCGCCCTCCGAGGACCCGTCCGGGGAGCCCTCCGAAGAGGCGTCCGAGGCCCCGGAGGAGGACGACGAGGACGAGGAGGACGACTCCGGAGGGAGCGGTGAGCCCGTCACCGAGACGGCCACGGTCGGAGCCGGGGTGGGCGTCGGCGGCACGCGCCCGTCCGGGGACCACGTCGTGGCCTTCCAGCCCTCCGGCGGCTCCGGCCGGTACGCGCGGCTCGACGGCGCCACCGTGGTGTGCGCGTGGAGTTTCTGCCAGAGCGAGGGCGGTTCGGTCGGCGACGGCGGTACCGGGTCGGTCGCCTCCAGCCCCTCGGCCCTGACCAGCTACGTCAATCACGGCAACCGCACCATCAGAGCCGAGATCACCTACACCACCGCCGATGACGGAACCGTCACCATCACCCGCCTGGTGGAGCAGCACCGCACCAGCGGCACGGGCACCCCGCCCTGGTAACCGTGAACGGGAGAGACATGTCGAAGACCCTCGTCCGCAGGGCCGCCGCCGCGCTAGGGCTGGCCCTGCTCGTGATGTCGGCCAACCCCGCGCCCGCCACCGCCGCCTCCTACGGCGACCAGTGCGGTAGCGGGTACGAGGAGATCAACAAGACCGCCATCAGCGGAGGCACCGTCTTCCTGACCTACAACAACGCCAACGGCAGGAACTGCGCCGTGGTGGTGCGGTCCAGCCCGGGCAGCGCCATGAACATGGACGTGGCGCTCAAGCGCAGCAACTCCACCTCATGGCAGACCGACCCGGGCAACTGGACGGAGTACGCCGGTCCGGTCTACGTCGAGGCCGCTGGTCAGTGCGTGGACTGGGGCGGTGTGATCGGCGACGAGTGGGTCGTGCGCAACGGAACCCACTGCGGTTGATCCGCCGCGTCAGCGCCCCGCCCCTCGGAGCCGGGCCCACCATACGGCCGTCCACGCGGCCAGGCCCGCTCCGGTTCCGGTGAGGGCGCCGACGAGCAGGCACCGCACGAGGTCGTAGCCGCTCACCGCCGCGCGTTCGGACAGGCCGCCCGCCACGGCCCCCGCGACCGCGCACACCGCGACGGCCGCCAGCGCCGCCGCGCGCACGCGGCCGTTCGCCTCC
This sequence comes from Nocardiopsis sp. TRM 82005, assembly GCF_056312425.1. Classification (NCBI taxonomy): domain Bacteria; kingdom Bacillati; phylum Actinomycetota; class Actinomycetes; order Streptosporangiales; family Nocardiopsidaceae; genus Nocardiopsis; species Nocardiopsis sp. TRM 82005. The sequence goes on along the minus strand of NZ_JBWDTQ010000005.1, from coordinate 266,988 downwards.
GGGCCGCCGCGGTCCGCGTCGGAGCCAGCGCGGCCCGCGCCAGTGCGGTGGCCGTGCCTCCGGTGGACCCACCACGCCAGTGCGGCCAGACCGGCCGCGGAACTGATGTACATCAACATGTTGTAGAGCAGGTGCGGGCCCGCCACCGGGGTGCTCAACACCGGCCACGAGCGTACGAGGACGCCGCCGGTCTGGGTGAAGGAGTCCCAGGCCATGTGGGTGGCCGAGCCCGTCGCGAGGGCCGCGGCGGCCAGCCCCGCGGCGCGTACCGCCTCCCGCGCGGACCGGGGGCCCGGGCGGTCGGCGCGGGCACCCGCCCGGCCAGCGCGTACAGGGGAGCCCGGAGTACGTACACGTACACGGCCAGCGCGACACCTCCGAGCAGTACGTCCGTCCCCAGCCCGGCGGCCCCGTGCGTGGTCGTCGCGGCCAGGGGCAGAGGCAGGTAGTACGGCAGGTCGGGCGCGAGTGAACCGGCGACCAGCGCCGCCAGCGGCAGTCGTGTGCGCGCCAGGGGCAGGACCGCGGCGGCGTGGCTGAGGGTGAAGGGCAACGTCGTCCTAGGGTCGTGGCGGAGGGCCTCCGGACGAGGGCCTCCGTCCCGGGCTGGGGCGGCCGGGTGAATGCCTTCGATCGCTCCGTTGAACACCTGGTTCGGCGCACCCCGCCCGGAGTGTGGGCTACATCACAGCATGACCCCGAAGTGGCGTGTGACACGCCCTCCCGCGCCTCACGCGCCCCACCCCGGGGCTCCGGAATCGAATGCGATTCTCTACCATCCGATATATGGACGTCCCTGAGAGCGGAGCCGCCGGATCCGGCGCCCCCAACCTGGCCGAGGGGTTCCCGGCCGCCACGTACGAGCGGTGGCGCGAACTCGTCGCGGCAGTGCTGCGCAAGAGCGGTGTCTCCGAGGAACGGCTCGCCGACGCACCCGAGTCGGTACTGGCCACGCACACCTACGACGGGTTCGACATCGAGCCCCTCCACACCTTCGACTCCTCGGCCGCGGACCCCGGCTTCCCCGGCCTGGCCCCCTTCACCCGGGGCTACCGGCCGGGCGGAGGGGTCTCCCAGGGCTGGGACATCCGCGCACGCCACACCGACGCCGATCCGGCCGTCCTGCGGCGACGTCTGCACAGCGACCTCATGAACGGCGTCAGCTCCCTGTGGATCGCCGTCGGCGGAACCGGCCTGCCCGCTTCAGCGCTCGGTGAGGCGCTCACCGACGTCCACCTCGACCTCGCACCCGTGGCCCTGGACCCCGGCGCCGACTACGCCGACACCGCCACCGCGCTGCTCGACGCCCACGCCGACGCCGGTGTACCCGACGGCCGGATCATCTCCCACCTGGGCGTGGACCCCATCACCACCGCCGCACGGGCCGGTGAGCACCCCGACGTCATGGACCCCGTCCGCTTCGCCGTGGACCGCTCCCAGGGCCGTCCCGGCCTGGGGCTGGTCGTGGCCGACGGCACCCTCGTGCACAACGCGGGCGGCTCCGAGGGGCAGGAGCTCGGTTTCGCCATCGCCGCCGGCACCGCCTACCTGCGCGCCCTGCACGCCGCCGGGCTGGACCTGCCCGACGCCGCTCGGCGAGTCGAGTTCCGCCTGGCCGCCAACGCCGACCAGTTCTCGGTGATCGCCAAGCTGCGCGCCGTCCGCGCCATGTGGAACCAGGTACTGGCCGCCAGCGGCGTGCCCGCCGACCAGCGCACCATGCGTCTGCACGCCGCCACCTCCGAGGCGATGATGACCCGCCGCGACCCACACGTGAACATGCTGCGCACCACCGTGGCCTGCTTCGCCGCCGGTGTGGGCGGCGCCGACTCGGTCACGGTCGCGCCCTTCGACTCCGCCGTGGGCCTGCCAGACGACTTCGCCCGCCGCGTCGCCCGCAACACCCAGTCGCTCCTGATCGAGGAGTCGCACCTGGCGCAGGTCATCGACCCCGCCGGAGGATCCTTCTACGTGGAGGCGCTCACCCGCGACATGTACCGGGCGGGATGGGCGTTCTTCCAGGAGGTGGAGGCCGCGGGCGGGGCCGCTGAGGCCGTCGAGCACGGTCTGCTGCGCGAGCGCGTGGACGCGGTGTGGGCACGCCGCCGCCTCGACCTGGCGCACCGGCGTTCCCCGCTCACCGGCGTCAGCGAGTTCCCCAACGCGGACGAGGTGCCGCTGATCCGGCCCGCCGACCCCCGAACGACGCCTGCGGCGCGGTCCCGTCCGACCGCGCCGGTCCCCGGCGGCTTCCCGGTGCGCCGCTACGCTGACGACTACGAGACCCTGCGCGACCGTAGCGACACCCAGGCGGGCGACACCGGCCACCGGCCCACCGCCTTCCTCGCCACGCTGGGCCCGGTCGCCGCGCACACGGCCCGCGCCTCCTTCGCCGCCAACCTGCTCGCGGCGGGCGGCATCGCGGTCCAGGAGCCCGGCCCGCTCGACGGCGCCGCCGCCGTCGCGGACGCCTTCGCCGCGTCCGGCACCCGCGTCGCCGTCATCTGCTCCTCCGACGAGCTGTACGTCGAGCACGCAGAGGCCGTCGTGCGGGCGCTCAAGGGTGCCGGAGCACGCCGAGTACTGCTCGCGGGCACGCCCCGCGACACCTACCGTGAGGCCGGGGTGGACGCCTTCGCCCACCGGGGGTGCGACGCCGTCGCCCTCCTCACCGACCTGGTCGACGTCCTGATCACCGATCCACCGGAACCGTCCGCCGCAGCCCAGGGGGCGCACACATGATCCCCGACTTCTCCACCGTGGCCCCGGAGCTTCCCGGGTTCTCCGAGAGCACCTCTCCGGGAGGCGGCTCGGCCGCCTGGCAGAGCGCCCTGGAGGCCAGCACCGGCAAGGCCGCCGACGCCCTGGAGTGGGAGACCCCCGAGGGCATCGGGGTCAAACCGCTGTACACGCCCGCCGACCGCGAGGGCCTGGACTTCGTGGACGGGATGTCGGGAATCCCGCCCTACCTCCGCGGCCCCTACCCGACCATGTACGTCAACCAGCCCTGGACGATCCGCCAGTACGCCGGGTTCTCCACCGCCGAGGAGTCCAACGCCTTCTACCGGCGCAACCTGGCCGCCGGGCAGAAGGGGCTGTCGGTCGCCTTCGACCTGGCCACCCACCGCGGCTACGACTCCGACCACCCCCGTGTGGCGGGCGACGTCGGCATGGCGGGCGTGGCCATCGACTCCATCTACGACATGCGTCAGCTGTTCGACGGCATCCCGTTGGACAGGATGAGCGTGTCCATGACCATGAACGGCGCGGTGCTGCCCGTCCTGGCGCTGTACATCGTGGCCGCAGAGGAGCAGGGTGTGCCCCCGGAGAAACTGTCCGGGACCATCCAGAACGACATCCTCAAGGAGTTCATGGTCCGCAACACCTACATCTACCCGCCGCAGCCGTCGATGCGGATCATCTCCGACATCTTCGCCTACACCTCGCAGCGGATGCCGCGCTTCAACTCCATCTCCATCTCCGGCTACCACATGCAGGAGGCCGGGGCCACGGCCGACCTGGAACTGGCCTACACCCTGGCCGACGGAGTGGAGTACATTCGCGCCGGTCAGCGATCCGGGCTGGACGTGGACGCGTTCGCGCCGCGCCTGTCGTTCTTCTGGGCGATCGGCATGAACTTCTTCATGGAGGTCGCCAAGCTCCGCGCCGCCCGCCTACTGTGGGCCCGCCTGGTCAAGGACCTGGGCGCGGTCAAGGACAAGTCGCTGAGCCTGCGCACCCACTCCCAGACCTCGGGGTGGTCGCTCACCGCCCAGGACGTGTTCAACAACGTGCCCCGCACCTGTGTGGAGGCGATGGCCGCGACCCAGGGCCACACCCAGTCGCTGCACACCAACGCCCTGGACGAGGCGCTGGCCCTGCCCACCGACTTCTCCGCGCGCATCGCCCGCAACACCCAGTTGCTGCTCCAGCAGGAGTCCGGCACCACCCGCGCGGTGGACCCGTGGGGCGGCAGCTACTACGTGGAGCGGCTCACCCAGGAGCTGGCCGCCAAGGCGTGGGCGCACATCCAGGAGGTGGAGAAGGCCGGGGGCATGGCCGCCGCCATCGACGCGGGACTGCCCAAGATGCGCATCGAGGAGGCCGCCGCCCGCACGCAGGCGCGCATCGACTCCGGCCGCCAGCCGGTGATCGGCGTCAACAAGTACCGCCCCGACACCGAGGACGAGATCGAGGTCCTCAAGGTCGACAACTCCCGGGTGCGTGTCGAGCAGCTGGAGAAGCTGCGCCGTCTGCGCGAGGAGCGGGACGAGGGACGAACGCGCGCCGCGCTCGACGCGCTGACCGAGGCGGCCGGGCGCGAGTCCAGGGCGGACGGGGGCCTGAGCAACAACCTTCTGGCGGCGGCGGTCGACGCGGCCCGGGCCAAGGCCACCGTCGGCGAGATCTCCGACGCGATGGAGAGGGTCTTCGCCCGCCACTCCGGCCAGATCCGTACGATTCAGGGCGTGTACAGGGACGAGGCGTCGGGCAGCACCGACGCGGCCGGGCTCATGGACCGCGTGACCCGTCGGGTGGACGAGTTCGCCGAGACGGAGGGCCGCCGTCCCCGCATCCTGGTCGCGAAGATGGGCCAGGACGGGCACGACCGCGGCCAGAAGGTGATCGCGACCGCCTTCGCCGACCTGGGCTTCGACGTGGACGTCGGCCCGCTGTTCCAGACACCGGCCGAGGTCGCCGTCCAGGCGGTGGAGGCCGACGTGCACGTGGTCGGGGTGTCCTCGCTCGCGGCCGGGCACCTCACACTGGTCCCCGCCCTGCGTGAGGAGTTGGCCGGGCTCGACCGCGAGGACATCATGATCGTGGTCGGCGGGGTCATCCCTCCGGCGGACTTCGAGTCGTTGCGGGAGGCGGGTGCGTCGGCGATCTTCCCGCCCGGGACGGTCATCGCCGAGGCAGCCGTCGACCTGCTCGACCAGTTGGAGGAACGGCTGGGGTAGAACGGCTCGGACGGGACGGCGGCCGCGGGAGCGGCCGGATCGGCGGACACGTGGCCCGAGGGCCGTGAGGGGGACGAAAGCGTGGACAACCGGGGTTCCGCGCCGGGGGCGCGCGGTTCGGGGACGCGCCGTCCGGTGGATGTGGACGCCCTCGCCGAAGGGGTCCTGGCCGGCCGCCGGCCCACCCTGGCGCGCGCGATCACGCTCGTGGAGTCACGCCGCCCGGACCACGCCCAAGCCGCGCAGGAGCTGCTCGTCCGGCTCCTGCCGCACACCGGCAAGGCCCACCGGGTCGGGATCACCGGAGTCCCCGGCGTGGGCAAGTCCACGTTCATCGACGCGCTGGGCACCAGGCTGACCGGGGCCGGGCACCGGGTGGCGGTGCTCGCCGTGGACCCCTCCTCCACGCGGACCGGCGGAAGCATCCTGGGTGACAAGACCCGGATGGCACGCCTGGCCGTGGACCCGGACGCGTTCATCCGCCCCTCGCCCACGGCGGGGACCCTGGGCGGGGTCGCCCGGGCCACCCGGGAGACCATGCTGCTCATGGAGGCGGCCGGGTTCGACGTCGTGCTCGTGGAGACCGTGGGCGTCGGCCAGTCCGAGGTCGCGGTGGCCGCCATGGTGGACTGCTTCCTCTTCCTCACGCTGGCCCGCACGGGCGACCAGCTCCAGGGCATCAAGAAGGGCGTGCTGGAGCTGGTGGACGTGGTCGCGGTCAACAAGGCCGACGGCCCGCACGCCGACGACGCGCGTAAGGCGGCCCGCGAGCTGTCGCGGGCGCTGCGTCTGCTCCAGCCGGTGCACCCGGACTGGCGTCCGCCGGTGCTGACCTGTAGCGGGATGACCGGTGACGGGCTGGACGGGGTGTGGGACACCGTGGTGGAGCACCGCGCGGTGCTGGAGCGCGACGGCGCGCTGGCCGAGCGCCGCAGCCGCCAGGGGGTCAGCTGGATGTGGGACCAGGTCCGGGACCGGCTGATGGACACCTTCCTGCGCGATCCGGGGGTGGCGGAGCTCCTTCCTCGGATGGAGGCCGATGTGCGCTCGGGGGAGATCACGGCCACTCTGGCCGCACGCGCGCTTTTGGACTCCTTCACGCGGGGTGACCGTGCGCCGGGTGGATGAACACTCAGTGACCGATTCACTGCTGAACGGGTCAATGGTCGATGAGCATGTGCTTTCGGTGCATTCCATGTCGTGAAATAACCCACGGTAAACATGCCATACCGGTCACCTTTGGTAGGGTTCGTGCCCACGAGGCGAAAATTTCTTCCGGGATGCCATTCCCGAAAGGGCAGTTCGCTTATACCGTGTGTGTCCAACGACTTACCAGGTTCGCGGACGTGTAAGCGTTCTCCCCTCGCTGGTTCGGTTCTGTGGGAGTGGCACCGGATCGGGTGGGCGCGGTCCGCCGGTCTGCGTATGGTTAAACGAAGGGACCCCTCACCATCTCAACGTGGGGCCGGGAGGAGTGAACGTGCACAGGCTTGGGCTGAGCACGCGGGTAGAGAGCCGCAGCGTCATCGTCGCGATCGAGGGAGAACTCGACATCGCGACCGCCGCCGACCTCCAGGAACACATCCAGTCCGCGATCAACGACCACGGTCCTTGGCTGATCCTGGACCTGTCGGGTCTGGACTTCATGGACTCGAGCGGCCTGAACGTCGTCATCAACGCCTACAGGACCGTCCGCGAGCTGGGCGGATCACTGGCGCTGGCAGCGCTCAACGAACGCGTCACCAAGGTCGTCCGCCTGGTCGGCCTGCATCGACAGGTACCGGTCCACCAGACCGTGGCCACCGCGGTGACCGCGATGGAGGCTCTGGAGGCCAAGCGCCAGGCTGGATAGCCTTCGGCCTATGAGCCGAGCCCTCCCTCCGGGTCCCGTCGGCATCTCCTGGGACCACAACAGCCACTACCACGACCACCTTCTCCGACACGTGCCCCCGCGGTGCACCCGCGCGCTCGACGTCGGGTGCGGCGGCGGCAGGTTCGCCCGGGTGCTGGCCGCCCGTGGCGTCACCGTCGACGCGATCGATCCGGAGCCGCGGATCATCTCCATTGCCCGCCCGTCGCCCTCCACCACCCTCAACGGTCGCGCTTCGCGCGCGGTTTTCCGCAGAGTGGACACCTTCGCGGCTGCCGGTCGAGTACCGCGTGGCCTCCCTGGAGGAGGCGGATCCGGCCCCGGGGGGATACGGGTTCGTCAGCGCGGTCTCCAGCATCCACCACATGCCGTTCGGGCCCTCGCTCGAACGGATGGCCGCCGCCCTCGCACCCGGCGGCACACTGGCCGTCCTCGGCCTGTACAGGGAAGAGGACACGGCTGACCTGGCGGCCAGCCTGGCCGCTCTGGGGCCGCAGTGGGCCATCGGGGTCGGCATGTGCCTCGGGCGCCTGCTCACCGGTACGCCCGACCTCCACGGCGTGGGCCCCACCGCCGAGATGCCCGTGCGCGAACCGAGGATGAGCCTGCGCGAGATCGCGGTGGAGACCGCCGGACGTCTGCCCGGCGCCCGGCTGCGGCGGCTGCTGTTCTGGCGCTACTCGCTGGTGTACACGCGCCCCGCCTGAACCCCGTGGGAGCGTTCTCGCGGCGGCTCGGCCGCTCGAACGCGGCTCAGGCGCCACCGCCCCCGCCGCCGTCGAAGCCTCCCCCTCCGCCGAAGAGTCCTCCACCGTCACTGCCTCCGTCGCCGGAAGCACCGTCGAAGACTCCTCCGTCGCGGTGCCCGGCGGTGTGGGCGAACCCGGCTCGCGGGCCCGCGGCGGCGGGACGGCCGGTGCGGGCGGCGGACTTCGAGCGGATCACCGCGACCATGAGCGCGACCAGAGCGCCGGTGACCATCAGCCCGTAGAGGAGTTCCATGGCGCTGTTCCTCCACATGACGACCAGCAGCGCCACGTCGGGGGACAGCGCGAGGTTCATGAGGAGGGGCGAGACGGCTATGTACGCCCCCTGGACGATCCCGGTGACGACCAGGAGGGCTCCGGCGGTCCGGACGGCTCCCGGAGAGGACGCCCGGCGAGCGCGGACGAGGGCGGTGATCCCCACCGTGACGTAGAAGGCCAGGCCGAAGCCGTAGAAGAAGTAGGACATGGAGGACTCCTCGTGTCAGCGGGTGGGGGAGGCGTGCGGACCGGAGCGCGGAGACGGGGCTGCCGCCTTCCCGGCGGGGCGCATGGTAGCGGCCAGCACCAGGGAGAGGAGGCCTCCGACGAATCCGAGCGTGAGCACGAAGCGCAGCACGGAGACCAGGGGAAGGGACACCGGGGAGTCCGTCCCGTGGTACAGGGAGTAGTAGTTCCAACCCTGGATGAGGACGTCGCCGAGGGCGCTGAGGGTGATCAGTACGCCGGCCGCCGCGACGAACCCCCTCCGGTCGGCGGGCACCATGCCGACGAGGATCAGCACGATGATCCCGGCCAGCAGGTAGAGGCTCTCGAAGCCGAGGGACATGATGAGGGCGACAGGGAACATCCGGGGCCTTTCTCGGGGAGCGGGACAGACCAGACCCTAGTGTCGGGCGGCTTCCGGACCGGTACGGGGAGCGGCCGTCCGCGGCCCCTCCGCCTTCGTGCCCTGAGACGGCGGTTCGGTCACCGGAGTTCTCCACAGGCCGTGGCATCCCATGGAAAACCGTCGCTCCGACGAGGAGTATGGGGGAAGGCGGCTGGACAGTCGGAGGTGACGCCGTGCTCGTGGTGGGACTGGACCGAATCGACGAGGGCATGATCGATCTGGTCGGCGGCAAGGCCGTCGGGCTGGGAGAGGTGATCGCCGCCGGAGAACGCGTCCCACCGGGCTTCTGCGTGACCACCGAGGCCCACCGCTCCGGGACGCTGCCGACCGGTGAGGTGACCGCCGCCTACGAGTCCCTCGGCGGCGGACGGGTGGCCGTGCGCTCAAGCGCCACCGCCGAGGACCTCCCGGACGCCTCCTTCGCGGGCCAGCAGGACACCTACCTGGATGTCGAGGGGATCGACGATCTCCTCACGGCCATCCGGCGGTGCTGGGACTCCCTGTGGTCCGCACGCGCCGTCGCCTACCGCCGGGACCGGGGTATCGACGACGACGCGGCGCACATGGCCGTCGTCGTGCAGCGCATGGTCGAACCCCGGGCCGCGGGCGTGCTGTTCACAGCGAACCCCGTCACCGGTACCCGCGGCGAGACCGTCGTGGACGCCGTCCCCGGCCTCGGCACCGCCGTGGTCGACGGCACGGTCCGACCCGACCACTACGTCGTGGCGGCGGACGGGGCCACCGAGGGCCCCGGCGACGGGTGTCTGTCCCCAGGCGGGGTGGAAGCGCTCCGCGCGGTGGGGGAGCGCCTCCAGGGCCGGTTCGGTCCGCCCCAGGACATCGAGTGGGCCCTCGACCGCGACGGAGTCCTCTGGGTCCTCCAGTCCCGGGCGATCACCACCCTCTTCCCGCTACCTCCCCACCACGACGACGGGCCCCGCGTCTACTTCGAGGGCGGACACATGCAGGGCATGCTCCGCCCGTTCACACCGATGGGCATGTCCGGGTTGAGGTTCATCGCCTCCGCGTGGTTCGAGTCTCTGGGCGTCGCCCCCGATCCCGACGGCGAGGGCGGCATGATGGTCCCCGTGGGAGGCAGGTTCTACCTCGACCTGACCCCCTTCATCCGCAACCGCTGGATCCGGGGCTCACTACCGGGCTCCATGACCCTCTACGGTCCCCGTGCCTCGGCGGCCATCCGCTCCCTCCTGGACGATCCCCGCTTCGCCCCGCGCCCGGGCAGAGGCGTCGACCCGCGCACGGCGGCCAGGATCGTCGCGGGGGTACTGCCGCTCGTCAAGGACCTCCTCGCCCAGGGCCTGGACGCGCTCGCCGACCCCGACGACTCCAGGCGCCGCGTCCTGCGGATGGGCGAGGAGATCCGGCAGCGGGCCTCCCGTCCCCCGGAACACGTGGTCACGGCCCGGGACCGGTTGGAGCAGGCGATGGCCGGCCAGAGTGAGGCGATGACGGGCGGGGTGACCTCGATGCTCGGTCCCCTGTACGTCGGCCTCCTCGCCGCCAAGGCACCCGAGCTGCTGCTCAGGGGGATCGCGCGACCGGGTGAGGTCGCCGCCGTCCTCGGCGGGATGCCGCACAACGTCACCACGGAGATGGACCTCGCGCTGTGGCGGCTGGCCGTCGGGGCACGCGAGCACCGGGAGCTGCTCCGGGACACCCCGCCGGAGGAGCTGGCGGAGCGCCACCGCGCGGGAACGCTCCCCGATATCGGTCTCGGCGGTTTCCTGGAGAGGTACGGGCACCGGGGCGCCGCCGAGATCGACGTCGGCGTGCCCCGTTGGTCGGAGGACCCGGCACCCCTGTTCGCGGTGATCGCCAACTACCTACGGGTGGCCGACCCCGAACAGGCGCCCGACCGCAGGTTCGCCCGTGCGGTGGCCGAGGCCGAGCACACGCGGGACGTCCTGGTCAGGAGGGCGCTCGTCACCCGGCCGGTCCGCGCACGCCTGTCGGAGTTCTTCTTCGGACGTGCGCGCGCCCTGGCCGGGATGCGGGAGTATCCCAAGTTCGCCTGGCTGTACGCGATCGCCGAGACACGCCGCCAGCTCCTCCTGGCCGGTGCGGAGCTGGCCGGGGAGGGACGGCTGGACCGACCTGACGACATCATGTTCCTCAGTCTTTCGGAGGCGCGCGCCCTGACGGACGGAGCTGACCAGCGTCCGCTGGTCGCCGAGCGCCGTGCCGAATACCTGCGCGAGCGGCGCCGCCGCCGGGTGCCCCCGGTTCTGCTGTCCGACGGCACCGACGTGGAGACCGCACTGCCCGCCCTCCCCGCGGGAGGGGACGGGGAGCTCATCGGTGTGCCCGCCTCATCCGGAACCGCCACGGGTGCGGCCAGGGTGATCCACGATCCGGCGAGGGCCTCGTTGGCGCCGGGAGAGATTCTGGTCGCGCAGACCACGGACCCCGGGTGGACGCCCCTGTTCATGACCGCCGGAGGGGTGGTGGTGGAGACCGGCTCCACCATGGCGCACGGGCCCACCGTCGCCCGGGAGTACGGCATTCCCGCCGTGATCTGTGTGCCCGACGTGACCGAGCTGCTTCGCGACGGCCAGCGGATCACCATCGACGGCGGCGCGGGAACGATCCGGCTGGAGGACCAGGAAGGACCCGAGGAGCCGCGGGGCTGAGAGGTCGCGCAGATAGGCGGGGTTCACAGTCGTCGTCCCGGTCGGTCCTTCCAGCGGTGGCCCGCCGAAGGGGGTTTGGTAGAGCTTCCGGCCGACCTCAGCCAGGCACCCGTAGGGCCCGGGCTGGCGCGTCACCACAGTCTTGGTTACCCGCCTCTGGACGCTCTACGGGTGCGTGGTTGGGGTCGGGACCGGTTTGCATGTTCTACCCAACCCCCTGGGGCGGGCCACCGCTGCCAGCTCTACGGGCGCCCGTTCGTGGCCAGCGGTGTCACCGCCCCGGCCGAGCAATGGGCGCCTAACAACCGGAGGGTGGCTGTTTGTCCTTTTCTGGGGTGTGTAACCTTAGCCTTGCCTTAGTAAGCCAAGCCTTGCCGAACTTCGGTGGGGCTCCCCTGTGTCTGGAGCCGTCGTGTCCCCACGTTCCCTCTCCCTGTTCTCCCTGATCCCCCTCTCGGCCCTGGTCCTGGCCGGATGTTCGACGGAGACGGAGGCGGACACCACGGAACCGGCCGAGACCGTCACCGTCGAGGCCGAGAACGGTGGAATCGAGATCTCCCGGAACCCCGAGACCGTCGTCGTCTTCGACAACGCCCAACTCGATATCCTCGACGCCCTCGACGTGGATGTCGCGGGCATCCCCTCCGCCGACGTCGTCCCGCCCCTCTTCGCCGACTACGCCGAGAGCGACGACGTGGCCAACGTCGGCTCCCTGTTCGAGCCGGACTTCGAGGCCGTCGCCGCTCTCGACCCCGACCTGGTCATCAGCGGCGGGCGCAGCTCCGCCGTCACCGGAGAGCTCGCCGAGATCGCTCCCACCATCGACATGTCCCTCGACTCCGCCGACATCCTCGGCAGTATCTCCGATCGCACCACCGCCTACGGTGAGATCTTCGACAGGGCCGAGGAGGCCGACGCCCTCGTCACCGAGTTCGAGAGCCGCGTCGATGAGGTCGGCGCCAAGGTCGCCGAGGCGGGTGAGGGCCTCGTCCTCATGTCCAACGCCGGTGAGATCAGCGCCTACGGCCCCGGATCCCGTTTCGGCTTCTTCTACGACGTCCTCGGCCTGGAGCCCGCCATCGAGGTCGTCAACGAGGAGGCCCGCCACGGCGAGGCCATGTCCTTCGAGGCCCTGGCCGAGGCCGATCCCGCCTGGCTCTACGTGATCGACCGCGACAGCGCCATCGGCACGGAGGGCGCCTCCCCGGCCGAGCAGGTGCTCGACAACGAACTGGTCGACCGCACCACCGCGGCCCAGGAGGACCAGATCCTCTACCTCGACTCCGCGGAGCTGTACCTGGTCGGCGGTGTCCAGGCGCACCTCAACACCATGGACGACATCGACGGCGCCCTCTCCTGATCCGGTGACGTCCACGACCACCGCCGCGCCCGGGGAACGGCGAAGCGCCCCCTCCCCGGGCGGGCGTACCCCGCGCCCGGTCCTCGCCCTCGCCGTACTCACTGTCTCGGCCCTGTCCGTGACCAGCCTGTTCGTCGGCGCCGGCGACATCACCCCGGCACTGCTCCTGACCGATCCGGACACCCGGGACCTGTTCCTGGTCAGCCGGGTCCCGCGCACCCTCGCGCTGCTGCTGGCCGGTGCCGCGGTGAGCGTCGCGGGCCTGATCATGCAGATGCTCACCCAGAACCGCTTCGTGGAGCCCTCCACCGCGGGCACGGTACAGTCGGCGGCCCTCGGCGTCCTGCTGGTAACGCTCTTCTTCCCGGGCGCACCGCTGCCCGTGAAGATGAGCGCGGCCTGCGTCGCCGCACTCGTCGGCACCGCCCTGTTCCTCGGCGTGCTCCGGCGCGTCGCCCTGAGGTCCTCGCTGGTCGTCCCCCTGGTCGGCATCATGCTCGGTGCGGTGATCAGCTCGGTCACCACCTTCGTCGCCCTGCGCCACGACCTCCTCCAGACCCTGAGCGTCTGGCAGTCCGGTGACTTCTCCGGGGTCATGCGGGGCCGGTACGAGCAGCTGTGGCTGGTCGGCCTCCTCGCCCTGACCGCCTATCTCATCGCCGACCGCCTGACCGTGGCCGGGCTCGGACGCGACATCGCGGTCAGCGTCGGACTGAACTACCGCACCGTCATGGCGTTGGGCGTCGGCATCGTCGCCGTCGTCAGCGGCGTGGTGGTGTCCGTCGTCGGGAGCCTGCCCTTCCTCGGCCTCATCGTGCCCAACCTGGTCAGCATGGCGGTCGGCGACCACGTGCGCAGGGGGGTCCCCTGGGTCTGCCTGCTCGGCGGTGGTGTCCTCGTGTTCTGCGACATCCTCTCCCGGACCATCCGCATGCCCTTCGAGATCCCCGTCGGCAGCGTCCTGGGCGTCGTGGGCGCGGCCGTGTTCCTGTTCATGCTGCTGCGGAGGAGTCCACATGCCGGTCGCTGAGCGTTCCGCCGCTCCCGTCCGCGGGGCCGCCCCCGCCCGCCGGTTCCCGGTCTGGGCGAGGATCGCGCTGCTGGCCGCGGTCGCCGCCGTGTGCACGGCCGCCTACCTGGCCTACGGGGTGACCGGTGACGTCGCCTACGTGGTCGAGCGCCGATCCACCGTCGTCCTCACCATGTTCGTGGTGGCCTTCGCGGGCGCGGTCTCCACGGTCCTGTTCCACACGGTCACGGACAACCGCATCCTCACCCCCTCCATCATGGGGATGGAGTCCCTGTTCGTCCTGGTGCAGACCTGCCTGGTCTTCGTGTTCGGCGTCGCGGGGCTGAGCGCGCTGCCGCCGGTGGCGGCGTTCCTGGCGCAGACCGCCTTGATGGTGCTCTTCGCGCTGCTGCTGTTCAAGCGCCTGTTCACCGGCGGGATCGGCAGCCTGCACCTGATGCTGCTGGTCGGCATCGTCCTGGGGGTGCTGTTCACCAGCCTCTCCCAGCTCATGCAGCGGCTGCTCGACCCGAACGAGTTCACCGCCCTACAGGGCCGCCTGTTCGCCCGGCTGACGCGCGCCGATCCCGACCTGCTGCCCTGGGTGGCGGTCGTCGTCGTGCTCGTGGGCGTCCTGGTGTGGCGCCGGCACCGGCTGCTGGACGTGCTCGCGCTCGGCCGGGACACCTCCGTGAGCCTGGGGGTGGACCACACCCGCGCGGCCCTCCGGATCCTGGTGACCGTCGCCCTGCTCACCGCGGTGTCCACCGCGCTGGTCGGGCCGATGACCTTCTTCGGCTTCATGGCCGCGACCCTCGCCTACCAGGTCACCGGCCGCCACGAGCACCGGTACGTCCTTCCGGTGGCCTTCCTCGTGGGCCTGTGCGCCCTGGTCGGCGGTCAGTTCGTCCTCGAACACCTCCTCGGGCACGCGGGCACGCTCAGCGTCGTCATCGAGTTCACCGGGGGCGCCCTGTTCCTGTACTTCCTGTTGCGAAAGGCCGCGCGTTGATCGAACTGACCGACCTCACCAAGGCCTACGGGGCCGAGACCGTCCTGCGGGACGTGAGCCTGCGGATCGAGCGCGGCGGCGTCACCTCGATCATCGGGCCCAACGGCGCGGGCAAGTCCACGATGCTCACCATCATCGGCCGCCTGCTCAGGGCCGACGGGGGACGGGTGACCGTCGACGGGGCGGACGTGGCCTCCGCACCCGGCCGGGACATGGCCCGGAAGCTGTCGATCCTGCGCCAGGAGAACCGGTTCACCACCCGGCTGACCGTGCGCGACCTGGTCCGCTTCGGCCGCTACCCGCACTCGAAGGGCCGGCTGACCGCGGAGTGCCACGCGCGGGTCGAGGCGGCCCTGGGGTTCCTGGACCTGGTTCCGCTCGCCGACCGGTTCCTGGACGAACTCTCCGGCGGCCAGCGCCAGCGCGCGTACGTGGCGATGGTGCTGTGCCAGGACACCGACTACGTGCTGCTCGACGAGCCGCTGAACAACCTCGACATGAAGCACGCCGTGTCGATGATGCGGCAGATCCGCCGGGCCGCCGACACGCTCGGCCGGACCATCGTGATCGTCATCCACGACATCAACTTCGCGTCGGCCTACTCCGACCGGATCGTGGCGATGCGCGACGGCCAGGTCGCCCACACCGGCACCCCGGAGGAGGTCATGACGCCCGAGGTGCTCAAGGACGTGTTCGACCTGGAAGTACGGGTGGAGGAGGTCGCGGGCTCCCGGATCGGCGTGTACTACCGGTGACCCGAGGGGGGAGGCGGTGCCCGGGGCCGTCGCGCTCTCCTGGCCACGTCGTCCCGTGTCCTCTGGCGGTGCTAGTGGCGTTGCGCCGGGGTGGTGTGGTGCGTAACATCTCCTCGAATCGGTTCGACGACGGACGGGACGGCACGGTGAGGATCTCCGATGTGGCCCGGCACGCTGGCGTGTCGCCGAGCACGGTCTCCTACGTCCTCAGCGGCAAGCGGTCGATCTCCGAGTCCACCAGGCGCCGGGTGCGCGAGAGCATCGAGGCTCTCGGCTACCAGCCGCACGCGGGCGCGCGTTCCCTGGCCAGCCGCCGCAGCAACGTGATCGCCCTGGTCATCCCGCTGCGCGAGGACGTACACGTCCCCGTCGCCATGCGCTTCGCCGTCTCCGTCGTCACCGCTGCCCGCGCGCACGACCACGACGTTCTCCTGCTCACCCAGGGCGAGGGGCCCGACGGTCTGCGCAGGGTCGCCGGGGGCGCCATGGTGGACGGCGTCATCGTCATGGACGTGGAGGCCGACGACGCGCGCGTGCCCGTCCTGCGCGCGCTGGACCTGCCTTCGGTCCTCATCGGCGTACCCGAGGACACCGAGGGCCTGACCTGCGTGGACCTGGACTTCGCCGCCGCGGGCGCGGCCTGTGTGCACCATCTCGCCGATCTCGGCCACACCGACCTCGCCTTCGTCGGCCAGCCGCCCTCGGTCTACGAACGGCGCACCGGGTTCGCCGAGCGCACCGTCACCGGCTTCGAGCTCGCCGCCGCCGAACGCGGAGTCCGCGCCACCCTGCACCCCTGCTCGCCCGAGACCGTGCGCGGTGTCGCGGAGGAGCTGCTGCGCGAGCGGACCGGCCTCACCGGCCTCATCGTGCACAACGAACCCTCGCTCGGTCCGCTGCTCGACGCCTTCGCCGAGTACGGCCGCGTTCCTCCCGAGCTGTCCGTGGCCGCCATCGGCCCGGTCCCTCCCGGAGCTCCGCCGCTGACCTCCGTGGACCTGCCCGCCGAGGAGGTCGGGGCCCGCGCGGTCAGCCTGCTGATGGACAAGATCGACGGTCCCGAGCACCCCGGGGTCACCCTGCTGGCACCGAGGCTGACCTCCAGGGAGAGCACCGCCTCCCGCGCCTGACCCCGGCCTACGGGAGGGGGCCGGAGAGATCGCGGGAAAAATCCCGCCGCCCTGGAATACCCGCCCCCGCCCTCCCGTTGTACCGGGTGCTGGACGGTGCGGTAGAAAGTGTCCCCCGGGCTCCACTCATAGCCTTCACGGAATACCGCGCCCGCAAGGGCGGCAGGAGCCGTGTTGTGCACCGCGCCGTGAGGCGACCGCCGCACCGGTTCAGCATGCGTGACGGCCCCGCCGGGTGCGAACCCGGCGGGGCCGTTTCTCGTCCGGAGGCCGTCGCCATACGTCCGTGGCCTGTGCGACCCCGCGAACGCGGGGAACGCACAGGCCGGGACCGCCGGTCAGTGCTGCCTGGCCCGCTGCACGGCCTCGGCGAGCTCGTCCTTGTTCATCTTGGAGCGGTCCTTGATGTCCAGCTGCTCGGCTTCCTCGTAGAGCTCCCGCTGCTTGGGGATCTGTCCCGACGCGGGCATGTTGAAGCGCCGCAGCTCCTGCGCACGCCGCTCGGAGAAGGCCCTGCCCAGCTCCTGGACGCGCTGCTCACTCACGGAGCGCCTGAGGGCGGGCAGAACCTCGCTCTCCTCCTCGTCGACGTGGTGTTTGACCGCGTCGACGAACTCCTGCCGCCGATCGTCGAACTCCTCGCTGTTCGGATCGCAGTCCTTCAGCCGCTGGAGCAGCTCCTCGGCCTCGTGGTGCTCCTCCGTGCTGTGCTGGACCTGCGCCTCCTCACCGGACGCCTCGGCCGTGGACGGGTAGACCTCGGCCTCCTCGGCACGGCTGTGCGCGGTGAGCATGGCCTCGATCTCGTCCAGCAGCCGCGGCCGCTGCTCGGGCTCGGACTGGAGCCGGTCGAACAGCTCCTCCATCTTGCGGTGGTCCTGTGTGATCAGGGTGATGGCGTCTTCGGCCATGGTCGCCTCCGCGTCGGTAGTGGCACTGACGATCACCGCCACTACCCACGGACCGGGCACTCAGACGCCGACTCCGCGCAACCCCGCATTCTTGACCCGGACTTGGTCCGGGCCGTGCACCGGGCCTCGCACGCCACCCGGACACGGGGCGGGGCCTCCCGTCGACGGGCCCCGCCCCGGGGAGGGTCAGCGCACGCCGAAGAGGTGGTCCAGGGCGAGCTGGTCCAGGCGCTCGAAGTGGTATCCGCGCTCGCCCGCCTCGGCCAGGTCGATCTCCTCGGCCAGCAGGTCGGACAGGGACTCGCCCTCGCCCAGCGTGGGCCGGGACAGCTCGGGAACGCGCGACGCCGCGAGTGCCTCCGCCACGTCGGGGTCGGCGCGGAACGCCGCGGCCTTCTCCTTCAGGATGAGGTAGTTGCGCATGCACGCGGCCGCCGACTCCCACACGCCGCTCATGTCCTCGGTCCGCGGCGGCTTGAAGTCGAAGTGCCGGGGCCCGTCGTAGCCCGCGCTCTCCAGCAGGTCGACCAGGAAGAACGACTCCTTGACGTCACCGGCGCCGAAGCGCAGGTCCTGGTCGTACTTCACCCCGCGCTGCCCGTTGAGGTCGATGTGGAACAGCTTGCCCGCCCACAGCGCCTGCGCGACGCCGTGCACGAAGTTCAGCCCGGCCATCTGCTCGTGGCCGACCTCGGGGTTGACCCCGACCATCTCGGGGTGCTCCAGCTCGTTGATGAAGGCCATGGCGTGCCCGACCGTCGGCAGCAGTACGTCGCCGCGCGGCTCGTTGGGCTTGGGCTCGATGGCGAACCGCAGGTCGTAGCCCTGCTCGCGCACGTAGCCGCACAGGATGTCGAAGGCCTCGCGCAGTCGGTCCAGGGCGGCGGCGTCGTTCTTGCCCGCCTCGGACTCGGCGCCGTCCTGGCCGCCCCAGCACACGTACGTCTTGGCGCCCATCGACACCGCCAGGTCGATGTTGCGGATGACCTTGCGGATGGCGTAACGGCGCACGTCGCGGCTGTTGGAGGTGAAGCCGCCGTCGCGGAACACCGGGTGGGAGAACAGGTTGGTGGTCACCATCGGCACCGTGAGGCCGGTCTCGTCCAAGGCCGTCCGGAACCGCTTGAGGATGGCCTCGCGATCGGTGGCCGAGCTGCCGGGCGGGATGAGGTCGTCGTCGTGGAAGGTGATCCCGTGCGCGCCGAGGTCGGAGAGGCGGCGCACCGCGTCCGCCCCGTCGAGCGGGGGCCGCACGGGGTCGCCGAAGGTGTTCACCCCGCGCCATCCCACGGTCCACAGGCCGAAGGTGAACCTGTCCGCGGGCACGGGCTGGTAGTCGCTCATGATCGTGTCTCCTGAGGTAGGCGCGGGACTCCGCATTAGTTTGTCTAGTCTCACAACTAATTGTCAACGGGGTGACCGCGCAGTACTGCGACCCCGCCTCCGGGCAGGGTCATCCCCTCCGCGAAACCGCCCGACACCAGGTCGCGCGCTCCCGAGTCCAGCCCGAACCGTGCCGGGTCGATCCGCCGCGGCCGGTTGTCGTGGTTGGTGACGAACACCCACACCCCGTCCCGGGCCACGCGTCGCACCACGTCCAGTCCCGGCTCGGGAAAGGGCCCCGTCCCCGCCGCCTCCGCCAGCAGCCGAGCCAGCCCCTGGTCCGTCAGCCGCGCCGACAGGTACCAGGCCTCGCCCGCGCCATGGCGCCGCCGGGTCGCCGCCGGGAGCCCGTCCAGCGGCCCGCCCGCGTAGTGCGCCACCGCCTCGGCGCCCGCCAGGTGGACGTGCTCGCTCCACAGTGTGACCTCCTCCCGCACCGACCCCAGGTCCATGCCCACCGACTCTCCGGGCGGCAGCGGGTACATCTCCTCCACCCGCACCCCCAGCAGGTCCCGCAGCGCCCCCGGGTAACCGCCGGTGCGCACGGTCCCGTCCGGGTCGGCGACCCCGCTCAGGAAGCTCACCACCAGCGTTCCGCCGTCCTCGGTGTAGCGGGCGAGCCGCTCGGCCGCTCCGTCCGACAGCAGGTACAGCGCGGGTATCACCAGCAGCGGCACCCGGGGCAGATCGCGGTCGGGGCGCACCATGTCCACCGTGCGCCCCGACCGCCACAGCACCCGGTGCACCTGGCGCACCGCCTCCAGGTAGTCCACGCCCCGCGCGGGCAGTGACGGACTGCCCAGCGCCCACCAGCTCTCCGGGTCCCAGGTGAGGGCCGCGTCGGCGACCACGTCGGAGCCGCCTGCCTCCGCCACCCGGGGCAGCAGGTTCCCCAGCTCGCACACCTCGCGGAACACCCGTGAGTCCGGCCCGGCGTGCGGCACCATCCCCGAGTGCCACTGCTCGGCGCCGCCCCGCGAGGCCCGCCACTGGAAGAACATCGCGCCACGAGACCCCCGGGCCACATGCGCCAGGCTGTGCCGCACGGTCTCGCCGGAGGCCTTGGGCCGGGTGGCCTCGCCGGTGTAGGTCACCCCGGCGGCCTGCTCCATCAGCACCCACGGCCGCCCCGGACCGGGCACCCGCTCCGCCCACGAGCGGGCCAGGTCGGCCGCGAAGGCGGTCTGCTCGGCACCGCCCGTACCCGTGCGGTCCGGGTAGTCGTCCACGGCGACCAGGTCCACGTGTTCGGCCCACCGCCACGGATCCACCGGAACCCAGTCGCCGAACGCCAGGTTGGTCGTGACCGGCACGTCCGGACGGGCGGCGCGCAGCACGTCGCTCTGGGACAGGAAGTGGTCGAGCATCGCCTCCGACAGGAACCGCCGGAAGTCCAGCACGTGTGCCGGATTGGGCAGGTACTGGGTGGCACGCGGAGGCTGGACCTGCTCCCACTCCGAGTAGTGCTGGCTCCAGAACGCCGTCGTCCACGCCGAGTTGAGCCGCTCCAGGCCGCCGTGTCGCCCGCGCAGCCAGTCGCGGAAGGCCCGGGCGGTGTGCTCGGAGTGCGACCACGTCCCGTACTCGTTGTGCACGTGCCACATCCGCAGCGCCGGGTGGGAGGCGTACCGCTCCGCCAGGGCGCGTGCGATCCGGACGGAGGCCTCCCGGTAGGCGGGGGCACACACGTCGTAGGTGTCGCGGCTGCCGTGGGTGAGCCGGGTGCCGTCGGCGGTCACCGGCATCGCGTCGGGGTGGGCGAGGCCGAACCAGGGCGGGGGAGAGGCGGTCGGGGTGGCCAGCGCGACCCCGATCCCGTTCTCGCCCAGACGGTCCATCACCCGGTCCAGCCAGCCGAACCGGTATTCGCCCTCCCTCGGTTCGAGGAGGGACCAGGAGAAGACACCGACCGTCACGAGGTTGACCCCGGCGCGGCACATCAGCTCCACGTCCTCCGTCTGGACCTCCTCTGACCACTGCTCAGGGTTGTAGTCGCCGCCGAACCAGAGCGGAGAGGACATGGGAACTCCTTTTAGTTTGGGGTGTGCGCCAACAAAGTAGGGCGAAAGTCCCCTCCGGCGACACCCCCCATGCGAGGAGCACACATGCCCGAAGCACGTCATGTCCGCACACGCCACCCCGTCGGGGACTGGGAGGACGCACTGGTCACCGGCAACGGGCGCCACGGGGCGCTCGTGCACTCGACGGCGGACCGGATCCGCCTCACCCTCAGCCACGAGAGGCTCTTCCTGCCCGTCACCGAGCCGCTGCCCGCCCCCGCGACCGCACGGCTCCTGCCCGAGCTGCGGGGACTTCTGCGCCGTGGCCGCTCCCGGGCCGTCGCCGAGCGGATCGTGGCGGCGGCGGCCGAGGAGCACCCGGGCTACGCCGACACCCGGTGGATCGATCCCCTCGTGGGGGCCGCGGTGCTCTCGTTCACGCCGCTCGGCCCCTGCGAGGGGCCGGTCACGCGCACCTGCGACCTGGACTCGGGCCTGGTCACCGAGGAACTGCCGGACGGGACCGCGCACAGGGTCTTCGCCTCCCGGCCCGACGACGCGGTGGTCGCCGAGGCGGTCTCGTCGAACGGCCTGTACGGGACGCTGCGGCTCACCCCGCTGGAGGAGGACCCGCCGGTTCTGCTCGCAGTGGACTCCGAGGCATCCCCCGCCCTGCTCACCCTGCGGGTGGGTTTCCCCGAGCGGCCGCCCGGAGCCCTGCCCGGGTACACGGTGACCTGCGCCGTCGCCGCGGAGGGAGGACGCGTCCGGACCAGCGGCGCCGGACTGGAGCTCCGGGGGGTCAGACGACTGCGGCTCGTGGCACGTGTACGGGTGGACACCCCGCGGCCGGCGGGCGAGCCGGTACCGGAAACGTCCTCCGCCGGGACCGGCCCCGGGCACGGCGCCGCCACGCGTACGCGGGCCCCGTCAGGCGGCGGACCGGCCGGCACGGTCACCGTGGACGAGGGCGCCCGCGGGACGGCCGGGCCCGCCTTCGAGGGGATGCTCGACCGCCACCGGGCGGTGCACGGCGAACTCATGTCCCGGTTCCGGCTGGAGCTGGGCGGGGGCTCCGGACAGTCCGTGGACGGAGTGCTCGGCGAGGACCTCCTGGCCGCCGGACCCGCCCCCGGCCTGGTCGCCCGGCTGGTCGACGCCGGACGATACGCGATCGTCTCCAGCTGCGGAGACCTGCCGCCCACTCTCCAGGGCGTGTGGAGCGGCACCTACGATCCCCCGTGGCGGTCGGGGTACACCTTCGACGGCAACCTGCCCTCCGCCGTCGCGGGACTGCACGCCACCGGCACGCCCGAGCTGATGTGCGGCCTGTTCGACCTGCTCGACGGAATGGCCGAGGACCTCGCCGAGAACGCCCGGAGGCTCCACGGCTGCCGGGGCGCCCTGCTGCCAGCGCACGCCTCCACCTCGGGACGGCACAACCACTTCGGCCCCGAGTGGTGCCTGACCTGCTGGACCGCCGGCGCGGCGTGGATGTCCCGCCTGTACTGGGACCACTACTCGCACACCCGCGACCGCGCGTTCCTGCGCGAGCGCGCCCTCCCCTTCCTGACCGCCGCAGCCGAGTTCCACGAGGACTTCCTCACCGACGAGGGATTCTCCCCCTCCTACTCGCCCGAGAACACCCCGGGCGACGGCGACGGGCAGGCCGCCGTCAACGCGACCATGGACGTGGCCGCCGTGCGCGATCTGGTCCGCAACCTGGTGCGGGCCCACCATGTCCTGGGCGCGCCCGGTACCCGCCGCTGGGCCCGGCTGGGGGCGCGGCTGCCCGGCTACCGGATCGCCGAGAGCGGTGAACTCGCCGAGTGGGCGGGCCCGGCCGGGCCGGTCGGGCAGACCGAAGAGCACGGTCACCGGCACGCCTCCCACCTGTACCCGTTCTGGTACGAGCCCGATCCCGCGTTCGCCTCGCCCCGTCTGCGCACGGCGGCGATCGCCGCCGTGCGCGCCCGCCTGCACTGGTGGCGCGGCCAGGAGTCCGATGAAATGGCCTTCGGCCTGGTCCAGCTGGGCCAGGCGGCGGCCAACCTCGGACTGGCCGCCGAGGCGCACGAGGCCCTGGCCCTGCTGGCCACCCGCTACTGGCGGCCCACCCTGGTGCCCACCCACAACCGGGGAAGCCTGTTCAACGTGGACATCGGCGGCGGGTTCCCGTCCGTCGTGGCGACGATGCTGGCCAGTTCCGCGGAGGGGCGCCTGGACCTGCTTCCCGCCCTGCCCCGGGAGTGGCCCTCCGGCTGTGTGGAAGGGCTGCGGGCACGCGGCGGGGTCGTCGTGGACCGCCTGGAGTGGTCCGCCGGCCGGGGGACGGCGCGGCTGAGGTCGGTGGAGCCCCGTCAGACGGTGGTCGGATTCCCCGACGGAACGCGGAAGCGGGTGTCCCTGGTTCCGGACCGCGCGGTGTCCCTACGATTCCTTATGGTTACTGGCCAGTAGTCGAAGCGCTTCGAAATTTCTCGCGCAACACCCCTTGCCGCTCCGTTAGTCGACTACCCAGACTAATGGGGAATTCGTGCCCGCCCCCGGGGAACCGGATTTCCCGGGGGGCGGGTAACACCCCCCGATTCCCCCAAGGAGCCCGCACGTGCCTCCCGAACAGCAACGGCCCCTGAGACGTGCCCGAGGGCTTCCGGCGCTCGCCCTCGCGGCGGCCACCGCACTGGCCACCTCCGCCCTCGCCCTCACCACCGCCAGCGCCGCCCCCGCCGAACCGGCCACCGCGCAGGACGCCTACGAGTGGGACAACGTCCAGATCGCCGGCGGCGGCTACGTTCCCAACATCGTCTTCAGTGAGACCGAGCCCGATCTGGTCTACGCCCGTACCGACATCGGCGGCGCCTACCGCTGGAACCCCGGAACCGAGCGCTGGATCCCCCTGCTCGACTGGATCGGCTGGGACGACTGGGGTTGGACGGGCGTCGTCAGCATCGCCACGGACCCCGTCGACCCCGACCGCGTGTACGCGGCCGTGGGCACCTACACCAACGACTGGGACCCCAACAACGGCGCGATCCTGCGCTCCGACGACCGCGGTGAGACTTGGGACGCCACCGAGCTGCCCTTCAAACTCGGCGGCAACATGCCGGGCCGGGGCCTGGGCGAGCGCCTGGCCGTCGACCCCAACGACAACAGCGTCGTCTACTTCGGTGCCCGTGGCGGCCACGGCCTGTGGCGCAGCACCGACTTCGGCGAGACCTGGGCCGAGGCGGAGGAGTTCCCCAATCCGGGGGACTACGTCGAGGACCCCGACGACGAGTGGGGTGTGCACGACGACGTCACCGGCGTGACCTGGGTGGAGTTCGACCAGCGCACCGGATCCGACGGCTCGGTGACCCAGGACGTCTACGTCGGCGTCGCCGACCTGGACGACCCCGTCTACCGCAGCCGGGACGGCGGCCAGTCCTGGGAACCCCTGGCGGGTGCTCCCACCGGCCACCTGCCCGCGCACGCCGTCCTGGACCACGAGGGCGGCCAGCTCTACCTCGCCACCACCGACACCCCCGGCCCCTACGACGGCGAGTCCGGCGACGTGTGGCGTTACGACACCGACTCCGCCGAGTGGGCCAACATCAGTCCGGTCCCCTCCGACTCCGAGGACGCCGCCTTCGGTTACGGCGGACTGACCATCGACCGGCAGGACCCCGACACCCTCATGGTCACCTCCCAGATGTCCTGGTGGCCGGATCTCCAGATCTTCCGCAGCACCGACCGCGGCGAGACCTGGACCCAGGCCTGGGACTGGGGCGCCTATCCCGAGCGCGACACCCGGTACGAGATGGACATCTCCACCGCCCCCTGGCTGGACTTCGGCGGCTCCACCGACCCCGCCGAGACCCAGCCCAAGCTCGGCTGGATGAGCCAGGGCATGGCCATCGACCCGTTCGACTCCGACCGGTTCATGTACGGCACGGGCGCCACCATCTACGGCAGCGACAACCTCACGAACTGGGACGCGGGCTCCACCTTCGACATCGATGTCAAGGTGCACGGACTGGAGGAGACCTCCATCCACGACCTCGCCGCCCCGCCGGAGGGGCCGCCGCTGGTCTCGGTGATGGGCGACATCGGCGGCTTCGTGCACGAGGACGTCACCCGGGTCCCCGACCAGATGCACCAGCAGCCCTACTGGGGCAACGGCACCAGCGTCGACTTCGCCGAGCTGTCGCCCTCGACCATCGTGCGTGTCGGCGACGCCGAGGACGACGCCAACTCCCACATCGGTATCTCCACCGACGGCGGCGACAGCTGGTGGGGCGGCCAGGAGCCCGGCGGGGTGACCGGCGGCGGCACCGTCGCGGTCGGCGCCGACGGCTCGGCGATCGTGTGGAGCGCCGACGGCGCGGGCGTGCACACATCCACCACCCAGGGCTCGTCCTGGACCGCCTCCGAGGGCGTCCCCCAAGGCGCGCGGGTACAGGCCGACAGGGTGGACCCGGACACGTTCTACGCGGTCTCCGACGGCACGTTCCACACCAGCACCGACGGCGGGGCCACCTTCACCGCGGGCTTCGACGGACTGCCCTCTGAGGGGGACATCCGCTTCGGCGCTGTCCCCGGGCACAGCGGCGACGTCTGGGTGGCGGGCGGCTCCGAGGGCGGCGACTACGGCATGTGGCGCACCACCGACGCCGGAGGGACCTTCGAGCGGATCGACGCGGTGGACGAGGGCGACAACGTCGGCTTCGGCGCTCCCGCCCCGGGCGAGGACTACCCCGCCGTCTACACCAGTTCCCGGATCGGCGGTGTGCGCGGCATCTTCCGCTCCGACGACGCGGGCCGGAGCTGGGTGCGGATCAACGACGACCAGCACCAGTGGGGCTGGACCGGCTCGACCATCACCGGTGACCCGAACGTCCACGGGCGGGTCTACGTCGGCACCAACGGTCGCGGCATCGTCTACGGCGACCTGGCGGGCGGAGGCGGCGGGACCGACCCCGACCCCTCCCCGTCCCCGGATCCGACCGGGGAGCCGAGCGAGGAGCCCGACCCCTCGCCGACCCCGGACCCGGAGCCCGAGCCGGGCGACTGCGGAGTCGGGTACGGCGTCGACAACACGTGGACCGGAGGTTTCCAGGCCGGGGTGACGATCACCAACACCGGCACGGAGGACCTGGACGGCTGGGAGGTCGGCTGGGAGTTCACGGCCGGTGAGGAGGTCACCAGCCTCTGGAACGGTTCCCACACGCAGGACGGCGCGTCCGTGCGGGTCACCGACTCCGGGTGGAACGCCCGGATCGCCCCCGGCGACTCGGTGCGGATCGGTTTCAACGGCACCGTCGACGGCGAACCCGCGGACCCGACCGGACTCACCCTGAACGGTCGGGCCTGCGACTGAGGCACTGACACGGCGGGGCCGGGAACCGCACGGGTTCCCGGCCCCCGCCCGCGTCGAAGGAGTACCCCGCCGGGGTCGCCTCCTACGGCGCGGGGTCCGCCTCCGGCGGCCTCCCCGCCAGGAGGAACGCGCCGATCGCGAGGACGGCCGCGGCCAGCATGACCCCGGCCATCGGCCCGGCGCTGTGCTCCCCGCCCAGGCCCACCAGCGGCGAGACCGCGGCGGCCAGCCCGAACTGAAGGGCGCCGATCAGCGCCGATCCGCTTCCGGAGGCGCGCGGTACGGCGGCCAGGGCCAGGGCCGTGGCGTTGCCCAGCACCAGGCCGATGCTCGCCACTGACACGAGCATGGTCAGGGCCAGCCATCCGACGGGCGCTCCGGCGGCCACGAGCAGCCCGGTACCGGCGCAGCCTCCCAGGCACAGTGCCAGGCCCGTGCCCAGCAGCCCGCGCACCGGGTAGGAGGAGGCCAGGCGGGCCGACAGGGCGCTGACGGCCGTCAGCGCCAGCGCGTTGGTTCCGAATGCGACCCCGTACGACGCCGCGTCCAGGCCCATCATCACCTGGTACACGAACGGTGAGGCCGAGATGTAGGCCATCATCGCGGCGAAGGCGAAGCCGAACGCGAGCCCGTATCCCAGGAAGGTGCGGGAGCGCAGCCCGGAGGGTTCGGAGACCCCCGTGTCGGGACGCGCGCGTCCCGACACGCGGAGCGCGGCCTCCCGGGACTCGGGTACGGCCATGAGCACGGCGACCAGCATCGCCACGGACAGGGCGAGCACGATGCCCAGCAGACCCCGCCAGCCCAGCGGCTCCAGGAGGAGCCCGCCGAGCACGGGTGCCACGACCGGTGCCACACCGCCCACGATCATCATCAGGCTGAAGGCGCGTGCGGCGGCCCGCCCGCGGGCAAGGTCGGAGATGACCGCGCGGCCGATGACCATGCCGGCGGCGCCGCCCAGCCCTTGCAGGAGGCGGGCCGCGACCAGGGCCGGCGCGGTCGGTGCGAGGGCGGCCGCCGCGCCCGCCACCACGCACAGCACGGCTCCCGCGATGAGGGGACGCCGCCGGCCGAAGCGGTCCGAGAGGGGGCCGAAGAGCAGGTGCCCGGCGGTGAGGCCGACAAGGAACGCGGTCAGGGTCGCCTGGACAGCCGTGGTGTCGGCGGACAGCTCCTCGGCCATGGTGGGGAAGGCGGGCAGGTACAGGTCCATGGCCAGGGGCGCCACCGCGGCGAGCAGACCCAGGACCAGCAGCAGGCCCGTCCCGACCCGGTCCTCGGTGACGGGTGCGTCGGGCGGCGCCTGCCGGGGGCGCCGCCCGGTGTCGCTCATTCGGTACTCCTCGGCCCGCATGGTGATTATTAAGATATAACTATACAAACATAATAAATACACTGGGCGTGTGACACCAGATGACAACGATCACGATGAGCTGCTGGCCGACCTTGCCCACGCGGTCCTGCACCTGGCACGGGAGCTCAAGCCCGGACACGGCGACGATCCCGGGATCGTGCGCCTCACCGGCACGCAGGTGACGGTGCTGCGCTACCTGCACAAGCACCCCGGGGCGCGACCCGCCGCGGTGGCCGGGGCCCTCGGTATGCAGCGCAGCAACCTGAGCGCGGCCCTGCGCGTACTACAGGACAAGGAGATGGTCCACCGTGAGGCCGACACCGCCGACGCCCGAGTGATCCGGCTCCACCCGACGGAGCGGGCGGACGAGAACATGCGCCGACTGCGCGCGCTGTGGTCACAGCGGCTGGCCTCGGTGGCCGGGGGCCGCCGTGACCGGATCGCGGACGCCGCGGGCCTGCTCGACGACCTCGCGCGTGCACTGCGCCCGGAAGGGTCGGACGCCCGGCCCGGCGAGTGATCCGAATCACACCTCGGGCCGGGGTGGCCGTGCCAGGATGATTCGCATGCTTGTGACCAGACACCCCCACATGTCCGCCGTCACCGGAACCGCGGTCGTCCTGCTGGCCCTGTCCGCCTGTTCTGGAGGGGAGCCCGCGGAGGAGGCGGAGCCCGCGGCCGCCCCTTCCGAGTCGGCCCCGCAGAGCCCGGAGGAATCCGAGGCGATCGGGGAGGTCGAGCAGGCCGACCTGGACGACTACCGCCAGGGAGACATCCCCGAGGAGGCGCACGAGTACGACGACTCCGAACTCCCCGAAGCTCCGCTCAACTCCATGCTCGCCCCCATCGACGGTGAGCCCGCCACCGACGTCGAGCGGCTCGCCCACAGAGCGCTCACCAAGGTCACCCGGTTCGCCGGGCACGTGGATCCGGACGCCGGCTACCACTGCCCCGAGTTCACGACCGAGGTGGGGACGGAGGTCGACTGCGAGGTCACCTTCCTCGGCGAGGAGTTCACCTACTCGGTCGAGCTCGTCGCGACGCTCGCACTCCCTGGGACCGCTCTCTCCGGAAGCACCGACGTCGAGGGGGGAGACATCGCCAGCTGGACCATGGAGAACGTCTACGAGAAGACGAGCCTTCCCGAGGGGCCGCTCCTGCGCGAGGTCGCCGAAGCCGACATGAGGCACGAGTACGACACCGAGTACACCGTCTGCGACATGGACGACATGGTCCGGGCCGAGGCCGACGAGCCCACCGGGATCCGGTGCTCGGCCGTCGACCCGGAGACGGGCGCCGCGATCGACACGGAACTGAGGGTCCGGTCGAGCGGTTCGCTCGCCTGGGACGAGGTCTGAACCGCCGGCGGCCCCGGGGATGATGCCCCCGGGGCCGCCGGGACGGCCCGGCGGCGCCGGAGACCAGGCGGTCAGCCCTTCACGGCGCCGATGATGACGCCCTTGGTGAAGTGCTTCTGTACCAGCGGGTAGATGAACGTGACCGGTACCAGCGCCACCACCACGATGGCCATCTGGATGGCCAGGTTGGGCGCCGACGAGGTTCCCTGTACCGCGTCGCCCACCACCGAACTCGAACTGAGCTGCTGGCCCTGCTGCACGTACTGGCGCAGCACCAGTTGCAGCGGCCACTTGGCGTTGTCGTTGATGTAGAGGATGGCGTTGAAGAAGGCGTTCCAGTAGCCCACCGCGTAGAACAGGCCGACGACCGCGGTGACGCCCTTGGACATGGGCAGGACCAGCCGGGTCAGGATGGTCCACTCGCTCGCCCCGTCCACGCGGGCGCTGTCGCCGATCTCCTGGGGCAGGTTCATGAAGAACGCCCGCATCACCACCAGGTTGAACGCGTTCACCGCCGTCGGCAGGATCAGCGACCAGTAGCTGTCGATCATCCCGAGGTCGCTGACCAGCAGGTACAGCGGGATCATCCCGGGGGCGAACAGGAAGGTCAGCAGCACCGCGAACAGCAGCGGCCGGTGCCACAGCGATCCCGGCTGGGACAGCCCGTAGGCGGCCAGGATGGTCGCCACCAGGCTGACCAGCGTTCCCACCGCCGTGACCCCCAGGCTGACCAGGACGGCCCGGGTCACCACGCCACCGCTGAACAGGTCGGCGTAGGCCTGGAAGGAGACCCCCCGCGGGACGAGCACCAGGCCGCCCGCGTTGTTCACCGCCGAGGCGGGGGACAGGCTGGTCAGGATCACGACGTAGAGGGGAAGGATGATGACGGCCGCGATGACGGCCAGCGTGGTGTTCTTCGCGGCGAGCGCGGGAAGGCTCGGACGTTCCGCCCAGACGGGGCGGTCCTTGAACAGTGTGCTCATGCGCGTCGGTAGATTCCGTGTTCGCCCATCTTGTGGGCCAGTTTGTTGGCCGCCAGGATCAGGATCAGTCCGACCACGCCCTTGACCAGGCCCGCGACCGCACCTGCGCTGAAGTTTCCCGTCACCAGGGTCTGGTGGTAGATGAAGGTGTCCAGCACCTCCGACACGTTCGATCCGAACGCGTCCCGTTGCAGGTAGAACTGCTCGAACCCGACGTTGAGGATGTCGCCGAGCTTGAGGATCAGCAGCAGGATGATCACCGGCCGCAGTCCCGGCAGGGTGATGTGCCACATGCGCCGCCACCGCCCGGCGCCGTCCACGGCGGCGGACTCGTACAGGTTCTGGTTCACGGCCGCCAGCGCCGCGAGGAAGATGATCGTCCCCCACCCGGCGTCCTTCCAGATCATCTGGGAGGTGACCACGAACAGGAACGCGTCCGGGTTGGTCATGATCTCCAGCGGCGCGTACCCGTTCTGCCGCAGTACCTGCGAGAACAGCCCGGCGCCGCCCAGGATCTGCTGGAACAGGGTGACGACCAGGACCCAGGAGAAGAAGTGCGGCATGTACACGATGCTCTGGAGCACCAGCCGCAGCCTCGGGGACAGGACGCTGTCCAGCAGGATGGCCAGGGCGATGGGGATGGGGAAGAAGAACACCAGCTGGACGGAGGCGATCATCAGGGTGTTGCCGACCGCGCTCCAGAAGCGGAGGTCGGTGAACAGCCGCTCGAACTGGGTCAGTCCCACCCACGGGCTGCCCAGCACACCGTCCCAGGGGTTGTACTCCTGGAAGGCGATGATGTTGCCGAGGGTCGGCGTGTAGTGGAACACCGCCAACAGGCCGATCGCCGGGAGCGCCATCAGCAGCAGCTGCCAGTCGCGGCGCAGCTTGGCCAGGAACGGGGGCCCGGACCGCCTCGCGGAGGTGTGCCCGCCCCGGTGGCCGGGGACGGCCGGGGGCCGCCCCCGGCCACCGGTCCGACGGGACGCGGAGGGCGGGGGCGGCGTCTCGTCGTGGGTCGCGGTCCGTTCAGTCACGTCCGTGCTCCTGTAGGACCTCCATGTAGAACTCGCGGCCCTCGTCGCCGCCGTCGCGGCGCCAGTTCGCGATGGCGTCGTCCAGTGCCCCGAGGCTCTCGCGGCCCCGGATGATGTCCTCCACCTTGTCGGTCATGGGGGTCTCGGCGGCGGAGAAGCGCTCGGGGCGCTGGATGCGGATGCCCGCGAACGGGTCCTCCTCCGCGAACTGGGCGGCGTGGTTGTACCAGTCGCACTTCCACCGCACGAAGTCCGGGTACTGGCTCTCGGTGACCGCCTGGGGGCGTCCGCTCAGGAAGTAGTAGCCGTCGTTGACCTCGCCGTTGCCCAGCTCGGTCAGCTCAGGGGCACCGTCGTCGTTGCGCTCGTGGTGGACGCCCTCCTCGCCGTAGCGGTAGTCCATGTACTCCTGCGTCCCGAACGGCGCGGCGCAGAAGTTGAGGATGCCGAGGATCTCCTCGATCTGCTCCGGCTCCATGCCCTTGCGCACGAACACGGACTGGCCGGAGGGGTCGCTGCGGTGCATGACGGGGTCGTTGCCGCCGTTGCCGAAGGCCGGCATCAGGTCCAGGCGGAAGCCGGGGTCGTTGCCGAGCATCTGCATGTAGGCCTCGTGCCAGGCACCGATGCCGTCCTGGTTGAAGACGATCTGCCCGGAGTTGAGCAGCTCCTTGGCGTTGTCGCCGTGGGCGACGATGTCGGGATGGACCAGCCCTGCGTCGAACACCTTGCGCATGTACTCGACGCTGGCCCTCCACTCGTCTGTCTCGAACATGTGGATGAGCTCACCGCCCTCGTAGCGCCACTGCTTGGGCGCGCCGAAGACCTGGCGCATGCTGAGGTTGAAGTCGCCGAACGCCCAGCGGTTGTTGTCGGGGTCGTTGATCTCCTCACCGATCGCGAACAGGTCGTCGGGGCTGGTGGGCGCCTCGATGCCGTACTCCTCCAACAGGTCGCGCCGGAACAGGACCCAGTTGCCGAAGGGCTCGGAGGGCCATGGCACGCCGTGGAGCTGCTGGTTGAAGACGTTCCACCGCCAGGCGTTGCTGTCCAGGTTGGCCAGCAGCGGGTAGGCGGAGGCCGCGTCACCGGCCAGGTGGGGTGTCAGGTCCTCGAAGAGTTCACCGACGGCCCGGTTGAACTGCGGGATCAGGTTGATGACCCAGTCGGGGAACATCGTGAGGTCGGCGACGTCGCGCCCGGCGATCACCGCGTTCATCTTGTCGATGACCGTGTTGCCGTCCTGGAAGCTGAACTCGACCGTGGCGCCGAGGCGGCCGTTGACGTGGTCGAAGAAGGAGTTGTTGCCCAGGCCGGGCGGAATCGGCCCCCACAGAGGGGTCATCGCCGTGTACTGCCCACCCCTTCCGGGGGGATCGGACATGGCACGGACGAAGGTCTCGGGGTAGGAGGTGAACCCGTCCGGAGCACCGTGCTGCCCCTCGATGTCGGGGGCGACCCCGTCGAAGGGGATGTGGGTGGGGATCAGGTCGTCCAGCGAGCTGGCGTCGGAGGCGGACCCGCCGCCACCGCCGCCACCGGACCCCGACCCGCATCCGGAGATGGTGCCCGCGGTGAGCGCGGCAGCGGTGGAGGCTCCCGCCAGGCCGAGGAATCGGCGCCGGCGGATCGCCGGGCGCAGGGGGTGAGAAGGCATAGCGTCGTTCCTTCGGTAGGCCAGGCCGCAGCCCAGGGGGGTAGGAAACGAAGGGTCATTTTGCTATGAATTAGTTGTCCGTTTAGGCAAACAAATTACTCCACTGTGAAGTAGCACACAAGGTCTCCGGGTATCGAAGTCGAAGCGGTTCGATTTCAAGAGACAATCCCCCGCGTACGAGAGGCGGACACCCCCCATGACCAGCCAGACACCCCTCCCTCCCTACCGGGACCCCGGCATGCCGGACGACCACCGCCTGGACGACCTGCTCGGCCGCCTCACCACCGAGGAGAAGACCGGCCTGCTCCACCAGCACCAGGCCCCCGTCGAGCGCCTCGGCCTCGGCCCCTTCCGCACCGGAACCGAGGCGCTGCACGGGCTGGCCTGGCTCGGGCCGGCCACCGTCTACCCGCAGGCCGTCGGCCTGGCCAGCGCATGGGACCCGGACCTGGTCCGCCGCGTCGGCCGGGCCACCGCCGACGAGGTGCTCGCCCGGCGGGACGCGGGCGCCGGACGCAACGTCTGGGCGCCCGTGGTCAACCCGCTACGCGATCCCAGGTGGGGCCGCAACGAGGAGGGATACTCCGAGGACCCGTGGCTGACCGGGCTCCTGGCCGCCGCCCACGCCCGCGGCCTGGCGGGGGACGGCCCGCGTCTGCGCACCGCGCCCACCCTCAAGCACTTCCTCGCCTACAACAACGAGGAGGACCGCTGCACCACCTCCAGCGACCTGCCGCCGCGCGTCCTGCGCGAGTACGAGCTGGAGGCATTCCTGCCCGCCCTCGCCGACGGGGCCGCCGTGGCCGTCATGCCCTCCTACAACCTGGTCAACGGGCGGCCCGCGCATCTGAGCCCGCTGATCGACGACGTGCTGCGCCGTGCCGCCCCCGACCACATCCTGGTGGTCAGTGACGCCCACGCGCCCGCCAACCTCACCGAGATGCAGCACTTCCACCCCGACCCGCCCACCGCCTACGCGCATGCCATCCGGGCCGGACTCGACAGCTTCACCCAGGACGACGGCCACTCCGGGGCCACTCTCGGGCACGTGGGCGAGGCCCTGCGGCGGGGGCTGCTCACCGAGGCCGACATCGATCGCGCCGCGCGGCACGTGCTGTCGGTCCGACTCCGGCTGGGCGAGTTCGACCCCGAGGACGAGGCCTCCGGGAACCCCGCGGACGGAGGGGCCCTCGACACCCCCGGGCACCGGGCGCTGGCCAGGGAGGCGGCCACCCGCTCGCTCGTGCTGCTGCGCAACGAGGGGACTCTGCCGCTGCGCGGTGTGCGCCGGGTCGCGGTCATCGGCCAGCTCGGCGACACCGTGCTGGAGGACTGGTACAGCGGCACCCTGCCCTACGCCGTCACCGCACGGGCCGGGATCGCCGAGCGCGTCGAGACCGTGTTCTGCGAGGGGGCCGACCGCGTACACCTGAGCGTGTCCGGCCGGATCGTGGTCACCGGACCGGACGAGGGGGCCCCGCTACGGCTGGCGGACACGGCCCACGACTCAGAGGGAGGCGCGTTCGACCTCCTGGACTGGGGAGGCGGTGCGGTCGCGCTGCGCTCGGCGGCGACGGGCCGGTACCTGGACGAGGGCCCGGACGGCACCCTCGTCTGCACCGCTCCCGGCCCCGGCACGTGGGAAGTGCGTCAGACCTTCCGGCTGGAGGAGGTGGAGCCGGAGCGGTTCGCGCTGGTACAGGTCCACACCGGGCGCTGTGTCCGGGTCGGCGGTGACGGACTCACCCTCGTGCTGGCCGAGGGGTCCGAGCACGCCGTGTCCTTCGGGGTCCGGGGCCTGGGCTCCGGCGCCGCCGAGGCCGCGCGGGCGGCCGCCGCCGCCGACGCCGCGGTGGTCGTCCTGGGCGACCACCCCATGGTCAACGGACGCGAGACCGAGGACCGGACCGACCTGGACCTGCCCGCCGCCCAGGAGCGGGTGCTGCGTGCCGTGCACGCGGCCAACCCGGCCACCGCCCTGGTGCTCAGCAGCGGTTACCCGTTCGGGATCACGTGGGCCGACGAGCACGTCCCGGCGATCCTGTGGTCGGCGCACGGCGGCCAGGAGTACGGACACGCGCTCGCCGACGTGCTGTTCGGTGACGCCGAGCCCGCCGGGCGGCTCACCCAGACCTGGTACCGGTCCGCCGACGACCTGCCCGGGATGCTCGACTACGACATCATCGGCGCGCGCGGCACCTACCTGTACTTCGGGGGGGAGCCGCTCTACCCGTTCGGGCACGGCCTCGGCTACACGCGGGTCGAGTACGCGGCACCGGTGGTCAACGTGGACGGAGACCGGGTCACCGTCACGGTCATGGTCGCCAACACCGGGGCGCGGCCGGCCGAGGAGGTGGTGCAGGTGTACACCCGCCAGCTGGCCTCGCGGGTGCGGACCCCGCTGCGGGCGCTGCGCGGGTTCGCCCGGGTGCGTGTGGAACCGGGGAGCAGCGCCGTGGCCACGGTGTCGTTCGACGTGGACCGGCTCGCCCTGTGGGACACCACCCGGGACCGCTTCGTGGTGGAGGCGGCCCCGCGCGAGGTGCTCGTCGGGCGCTCGGCGACCGACATCCGCGCCACCGCCGCCCTGGACGTGCAAGGCGAGGGCATCCCGCCCCGCGACGCGCTCACCCCCTGGTCGGCGGTGGGCTACGACGACGCACGGGACACGTCGCTGTGCCCGCTCACCCCCGAGCGGGGCGACGCCGTGCGCTCGCGGAAGAAGGGCGCGTGGGCGCTCTTCCGCGACGTCGACCTCGGCGACGGGGCCAGTGGATGCCGTCTGGCGGTGAACGCCGAGCACGCCTGCGTGCTCCGGCTGCGCATGGACGATCCCGAGGACGGGCCGGTCGCCGCCGTCGTCGACGTCCCGGCGGGCGAGGACGGCTACGACTTCGCCGAAGTCGGCGCGGCCGTCGCCGACGCCCGGGGTGTCCGCGACCTCTACCTGGTCTTCGACCGGCCGGGCACGGCTGTGGCGACCCTGGGGTTCACCCGGGCCTGAGAGGAGGTTCAGGCAGGGCCCGGGGCGGTGGGGACGGCCGTGTCCCGGGGCCCGGGCAGGGGCAGCAGCCCGGCGTCGAGTGCGTGGATGATCGCGGTGGCCCCGCCCCGGGCCGCCGCGCTCAGCCCCAAGGACGACAGCTCCACCCGGCAGCCGCCCGCGTCCGGCGCGAACGCGCTCGCCACCGCCTCCGAACGGCAGTTCGGCAGCAGCCACGGCCCCATCGGTACGAAATAGCCGCCCAGTACCACCAGGCCCGGATTGGTGACGTTGATGAGCATGGCCAGGCCTCGGCCCAGCCACGTGCCCGCTCGCTCCAACGCGTCCACGGCCGCCTCCTCGCCGCCGCGGGCGCGCTCGACCGCCACCTCCACCAGCCGGGCGATGTCGTCACCCGAGAGCGGGCGGTCCGGGACCCTGTCGGGGACGGCTCCGCGCAGGATCGCCCCGATTCCGGCCAGTGCCTCCAGACAGCCCCGCCGCCCGCACGCGCACTCCGGCCCGTCCGGGGCCAGCGACAGGTGGCCCACCTCGCCCGCGAACCCGCTGGCTCCGCGCAGCGGTTCTCCGCCGGCCAGCAGACCCGCGCCGATCCCCACCTCGCCGGTCAGGTACACCAGGTCGGCCGCGCCCGCGAACGAGCCCACCCGGTACTCGGCCACAGCGCCCAGGTTCGCGTCGTTGTCCACCCGCACCGGGACGCCCTCCAACCCGGCCTCGCCCAGCAGCTCCGACAACCGGTCGCGCAGTGGTACGTCGCGCCAGCCGAGGTTGGGCGCGTGCGTCACCGTTCCGTCGTCGATCAGCGCCGGGACGGCCACGCTCACCCCCACCACGGTGCGTCCGCTCAGCTCCGGGGCCGTCGCCACCGCGCCCAGGGTGTGCGCGATGCGCCGCGCGCACTCCTCCGCCCCGGCCGAGCTGGCGTCGAAGGGGACGTGGCGGCTGACCAGCTCGCGCTGGAGCAGGTCCACGGCGACCACCGACAGGTAGTCCACGTTGACCTCCAGGCCGACCGCCGCGATCGAGGAGTCGTCCAGGGCCAGCAGCACCCCGGGACGGCCCACCCGCTGCCGGGAGTTGCGTCCCGTCTCCTGGACCAGCCCGCGCGCCATGAGGTCGGCGACCAGACTGGAGACCGTGGTCTTGTTCAACCCGGTGGCCGAGGCGACCGCGGCGCGTGAGCAGGGAGCCAGCTCGCGGACCGTGCGCAGTACGACCCCCAGGTTCGTCTCACGGACCGTCTGGAAGCTCACCGTTCCCGAACCGACTGTCACCTGGTCCCCCTCGTCCTTCGCGACGCGGCACACTGTGTCCGGATCGTACAGGGGCGCCAGGACGCGCTCAGAAAAGCGGTTGCGCCCCACCGGCCCCTTTGATGGGATCCAGGCATGGTGCCCCATGACGTCTTCCGCGACCAGCCGGTCCTCACCGGGGTGAGGGTACGGCTCGAACCGCTCGACGCCGTGACCGGCGAGCACTTCGTCGAACCCATCCTGGCCATGGACCCGGAGGTGCGCCGCCTCACCGGAACCCACCGAAGGTTCACCGAGGAGGAGCTGCGCCGTTGGGCCGCGACCCGTCCCGCACACCACGACCGCGCCGACTGGGTCATCTTCGACCAGGAGGGCGGTGTACCCGTGGGCGAGTGCGCCCTGATCGACCTGGACCCGGACAACGCCAACGTGGGTTACCGGATCGCGCTCAACAGCATGTCCGTCACCGGGAGGGGCTACGGGACCGAGGCCACCGACCTGGTCCTGGAGTACGCCTTCACCGTGGCCGGGCTGCACCGGGTCTCCCTGGAGGTGTTCGCGTTCAACACCGGCGCCCAGAAGTCCTACGCCCGCTCCGGGTTCGTGAGGGAGGGCGTCTGGCGCGAGTACCTGCGCTGGGACGGCGAATGGCACGACGCGGTGCTGATGTCGGTCCTGTCCGGGGAATACGCCCGATCGCGCGCCGCCCGGAACCACCGGAGGGTTCCCGGCCCCGGGCCGCACAGCGGTTAGTCTCGGGCCCATGCCCGTTCCTGACTTCCTCCTCGCACTGCGCCGCCACGTCGGACACGGACTCCTGCCCCTCGTGGGTGTGACAGCGGTGGTGATCGGTGAGGAGGGCGACGTCCTGTTGCACCGGCGCGCCGACGACGGCCGCTGGTCCACGCCCGGCGGCATCCTGGAGCCGGAGGAGGAGCCGGCCCGGGCCGTGGTCCGGGAGGTCTGCGAGGAGACCGGAGTCGTGGTCGAGGTGGAGCGGCTCGTCAGCGTGATCGCCCAGGAGCCCTTCACCTACCCCAACGGCGACCGGGTGCAGTTCCTCGACCTGGCCTTTCGCTGCCGCTCCGTGGGAGGCGCTCCCGACTCCGGCGGAGACGAGACCCTGGACGTGCGCTGGTTCGCTCCGGGATCCCTGCCGGACATGCCCCAGCGCATCCTCGACCGGATCGGATACGCCCGCGAGAACCGTCCGGGCCCCTTCTACGTCGTCTGATCCCGGCCCGGCCGACACGCCGCGGCCAAGGGTCCACCATCCGCCGCCCCGCCTGCCCCTAGGGTGTTCCGCGACCGCCGGGCCCACCTGGGGCCGGGGTCCAGGATTCTTGACTTTCTCGAACTCGAGTTCGATAGGCTGCCCGCGTGAGTCTTCTGAACGAACAGATCGACGTCCGTTCCACCGAGGGCGGGAGTCCCGTACGGTTCACCTGGCGCGGCCGTACCTTCCGGGTGCGCAGGATTATCGGTGACTGGCCCGCGCGCCCCGAGGCGTCCGCCGGCCGCGTCCACATGCTCCGTGTCTCGGCTGAGTCCGACGCCGGCGAGCCCAGCATCGTCGACATCGCCCGGGACGCCGCGTCGGACCGCTGGACCATGCGCCGCCAGTGGAACTAGGTTCTGTTCTCTGGCTCAACCACGAACCAGAGAACAGAACCTAGTCAGCCCCGGTGGTCCCGTACCCGGAGCGGGGTCCTGAGCGGGTGGTTTCCAGGGCCGGTCGCGATGGCCCTGGTCAGAGGAAGACACGGCCGCGCCGGGTGCGGTCGCGCAGAGCCGCCATCCGGCGGGTGTTGCCGGGGTGCCGGACCAGCAGGTGGTACAGCAGCAGCGAGCAGCCCCGGTCGGTGCGCGCCCGGTCCGCCATCTCGCCCATGTTGACCCGTGCGTACAGACGGCCGCCCCCGGCGGGGATCCGTACGGCGTGCGCCCCCTCGGGGACGTGCGCGTAGGCGTGGTTGTCGGCCGTGTACTCCATGGCTCGGGACAGTGCCGCCCCCAGCCCGGGGACCAGGTCCGCCCCCAGGGCCGCCGTCCGCCGCCAGAAACCGGTGTGCCCAGCGGCCACGTGCCCCAGTTGGTGCGCGACCAGGAAGGCCAGGGCCTCCGGATCGCGGATCCTGCCGTCCGGCCCGAACAGCTCGTCCGACAGCACCAGGTACCGGCGTAGTCCGTGCCCGGCGGCGTCCGTCCCCCAGCGCCGCCATCCCACACGCACGTACGCCTCCGGAGTCCGGGACAGCCCCATCCCGGCGGCCAGCGACACCACCGTCCGGTACGCCTCGGGAAACTGCGTGGGCGAGATCTTCACCGACTCCGCCCTGCGCCGGGCGTACAGCAGCCCCCGCACCTTCCAGCACACGGCGGGCACCGCGGCCGCGGCGGCGGCCGCCCACACCCACGACCCGGTCGCGGACCACACCGCGTGGACCAGACCGGAGGCCATCAGCAGGGTCACGAGCACGCACACGGCCAGCAGCGGCGCCTCCCACGGGTGCGCGGGCGCCGGGACGAGTTCCTCATCGGCGTCGAGTGCGTACAGCTCCCCGGAGTGGCCGAACGGGGAGGGGCGGGTGTGCGTACTCGGACCGGGTCCCGTGGCACATCCGTGTACGCAGTGGACCGAACAGGCGGCGGCACGTTCCTCCGGCGGCGTCGCTTGGGACATCCTGCCTCCCCTCGGAGCGCGGCGGTCTGCGTAACAGCGGGGGATGACTACTGCCTGTACACAAATATTACTTTCCACTGCTCTGGGGATGGAGTTGGCGCGCGACGGCGTGTCCGGAACTCCCACACCGTCCTCCAGGTAGGAGTCGGCGTGCCGTCATCGCCGGAGTGCTTCCGTTGCCGGGCCCTTCCTCCGCCGCCCATCACCCGGCGTGACCGTCAGCGCGGCCGCTCGTACTGGCGCAGCTCCTCGGCGAGCACGTCCAGAAAGCGGTCCACCTGCGCGGGGTCGTATCCCGGCCGCGCGCGCGTGGTGGCGAACTGGACCCTCTCCACCTCGGCGGCGGTGAGGGTCGCCCGGTCCGGACGCCCCTGTTGGAGCACCTCCAGCGTGAGCTCGGCGCGGTCCAGGAAGTCGTCGACCTCCTGTTCGTTGTAGCCCGTGGTCAGCCGGGTCGTGGCGAACTGCTGCTCCCGGATGTCCCTGGGGCTCATCCCGGAGCGCCGCGGCGGCCGGGGCTGCTGACCGGGCGGCTCCGCCCCGGGCTGGTGCTGAGGCCCGCGGCGCTCCTGGGCCAGCGAGGAGGCGTCCGGCTCACCGGGAGCGCCCGCCTCGCCGGGCTCGGGCGGCAGGGGTGGCGGCTGCTGCTGGCCGTGGGGCCTCCCGAGGCCGCGACCGGCCAGGTCGGCGACCACGACGTCGAGGAAGTCGTCGACCTCGTCCTCGCGGTATCCCGGACTCAGCCTCGTGGTGCGAAACCGCGAGTTGCGCACCTCATCGGCTGTGAGGAGGGGGCCGGTGCGCGGCCCGCCCTCCAGGGCGACGAGCGTCGCCTCGATCCGGTCGAGAAGTTCGTCGACGTCCTCCTCGTTGTAGCCCGGGCGCAGACGCACCGTATGGAACTTCTTTTCGCGGATGTCCGCCGGTGTCAGAGGCATGGTCCCCATTGTGCAGTTCCGAGGTTCTCGGGGCGGTTATCCCCGGGCCGTGTGCGACCCGGCGTCGTCAAGCCGTTCCGCGAGGTCGGACAGGGCGTGGGAGACCTGGTTGCGGTCGTATCCGCGCAGGACCACGTCCAGGGGGGCCGTCCGAAGCTCCTCCGCGGTGACGGGCTCCGGCTTCTGCCCGTCGGGCGGTTCGGTGACCGGCATCGCCGTGTCGGTGAAGGCCGGGGTGCCGGTGAGCGCGGCCAGGGTGAGGTTGACGCGGTCGAGGAGGTCCTCCACCTGGCGGCGGTGGAAGCCGCGCAGGACCACGTCGAAGCCGGGCGGGGGTTGAGGGGAAGGGGATGTCATGGTCGCATTATGCCCACGGAGGGTGGCCTCCGCCATAGCCACGGGCGTTCGTGTCCGGGTGCGGACGTTCATGTCGGCCTCATCGCCGCATGAGGTAGGCGGCCAATCCGCGGGCGACGGCGTCGGCGGCCTGTTCCCGCCACTCGGAGTCCTCCATGAGCGCGGCGTCCTCGGTGTTGCGCATGTTCCCCGCCTCCAGGAACACCTTGGGAACGGTGGACATGTTCAGCCCGCCCAGGTCGGTGCGCTCGTCCAGGCCCTCGTCGGCGAGGTAGTCGGCGTAGGGGACGTCGCTCCCCTCCAGGTATTCGCGGTGGACGTCCTCGGCGAGTAGCCGGGAGGGCGCCACGATGTCCTCGGTGAAGCCGCTGACCTCGCCGGGCATGATCACGTGGAAGCCGCGCCCGGACTCGGGGCCGCCGTCGGCGTGGACGGACAGCGCGGCGTCCGCCTCCAGCTCGTTACCGATCTCCGCGCGCTCGTTGATGCACGGCCCGACACTGTCGTCGTCCTCACGGGTGAGGACGACGGTGGCGCCGTCGTCCTCCAGCCTCTCCTTGATCAACTGGGACAGGTCCCAGTTGAACTCGTGCTCGCTGTACCCGTCCGCGGTCTCCGCGCCGACGGTGTCACAGGCCTTCTGGGCCGGCCCCGCGGGGACCATGGCGCTGATCTCGTCGGGGGCGGAGGCGTTGCCGCCGTTGTGACCGGGGTCGATGACGACGATCCGGGTGGCGAGGGGGCCGTCACCGCCGGACGCGCCGCCGTCCTCGTCGGGGGCGCCGTCCCCGGGCGGGTCGGTACCGTCCTCGGGGCCGGGAAGCGGCGGGGCCGCCGTGGGGTCGGTGCCGGGCGGCGCTCCGGCCGGTGCCGAACAGGCGGCGGTGAGGAACAGGAACGAGGAGGCGAGGCACAGGGCGCGGATGGCGCGGCTCCGGGGCCTTGGCGGTACGGAGACGGGCATGCCCACAACCTAGCCGCTCACGGTGCCCATGGCGTACCTCCGTCAGGGGCAGGCCCGGGAAGCGCGTTCGGCGGGGCACGCAGCCTTTTGCCCCGTGGGTTATCGGGGATGGCGGAGGCTATTCCAGATACATTTCCATGCGACCATACTTATTGGTAAGACGCTTGACTTGGCGTCTGGTTTACCGGCCCGGGAAAACTTTCCCCAAGCGAATGGGATTGTTGCCCGGGGTGACAGAAGGGCTGCTGTGATCCTTTTGTTACGCCATTTGGTGGGATTTCCCCTTTGGTCCGTGTAGGATCCTGCCCAGGAAATGGGACGTGATTGCGACTCGGCTCCGCGAGACCCCTCCGTTCTGTGGTCGCGGCCTTGTCCGCCCGTTTTCGCTGGTGGTGGGCTTCTGTATGCCTCCGCCGTCCCCATCCGACCCTGGTTCGTGTTCCTCGTCCCCGGCCTCCCCGTAACCGGCGGTGGTATGCGTATCCAGGCCAGCCCGACGGGTTCGGGCTGTGGAGATCCGAAGAGGATTGACTTGAAGAACACTCGCGTTAACGCACGCCGGATTATGCAGGGTAGTGCCGCTTTCGCCGCCCTGGGTGCACTCAGTATTGCCACGGCTCTCCCCGCCGCCGCTGACACGGAGTACTACGGCTGGGCCTACGCCTCCGTTGGCAACGGCGGGGGTGTCTCCACCAGCTATGACGGCACCACCACCAACAGCTACTCCGGCTCCGTCGGCGACTGGTTGACCTTTTCCGGTACCAGCAGCGCCACCGTGAACAATGAGGGCGTCACCTCCACGGCCACCGTGGACAACGCTCGCGTCCAGATGACGGTCGCCGATGTCGAGGAGATCGTCGAGGAGCACCTCGGTGGTGACGAGGACGACGAGGACGAGGACGACGAGGACGACGAGGACGAGGACGCCGACGACGAGGACGGTGACGACGAGGACGGTGACGAGGACGACGACGGTGCGCCGTCGGCCCCGTCCGATGAGCCCTCGCCCGGCGAGGACGGCGGCACCGCCGAGGAGGGTGGCGACGAGGACGAGGGCAGCGAGAACGGCGACGGTGCGCCGTCGGCCCCGTCCGATGAGCCCTCGCCCGGCGAGGACGGCGGCACCGCCGAGGAGGGTGGCGCCGGCGACGAGGACGGCGACGACGGCGACGCCGCCGCTTCCACGGAGCCCACTCCCGGTGAGGGGGAGACCAGCGGTGAGGACGGCGAACAGTCCTCGGCCTCTGCCTCGGACGACGAGGTTCTCCTGCTGGACGAGGAGAACACCGAGCTGAGCAGCGGTTCGGACGAGATCGTCTTCAACGCCAC
Source organism: Nocardiopsis sp. TRM 82005 (assembly GCF_056312425.1). Classification (NCBI taxonomy): domain Bacteria; kingdom Bacillati; phylum Actinomycetota; class Actinomycetes; order Streptosporangiales; family Nocardiopsidaceae; genus Nocardiopsis; species Nocardiopsis sp. TRM 82005. The sequence continues at coordinate 224,011 of NZ_JBWDTQ010000005.1, read as the reverse complement.
CATCACGGGTGCGAGCACCACGACCACCCAGAGCTGGGACGGTCAGGTCACCCACGCCGACGACGTCGACAGGATCTCCTATCCGGAGGTCGTCACCTTGGCCGACGGCCAGGAGATCACCGTGACGATCGACATCCAGCGGTACGAGTACATCGACGAATACGTGGACGAGGAGTACGGCATCAGCTGGAAGGACGCCTACACCGGCCACGCGGTGACCTTCACCGCTGACGGTGCCGAGCTTCCCTTCCACTACGTCGAGTTGGCCGAGAGCGCGGCCGGCATCGGCACCGTCAACGTCGACGACGGTGACGACAAGCCCGCTCCGACCCACCCCGGGGACGACGACAAGGACGACGACAAGGACGACGACAAGGACTCCAAGAAGCTGGAGGACACCGAGTCCCTGGCACAGACCGGTAGCCCGGTCGGCGGTCTGGTCGCGGCCGGTGCCGCGATCACCGCCGGTGGTGGCGCGGCCGCGTACTTCGCCCGCCGCAAGAAGAACACCACTGACTCCGCCGCGGAGACCAACGAGGGCTAAGCCGTAGCTCGGCGGCCGGCTGAGCCGGCCCGGCCCCGGGGAGGTGATCCCCGGGGCCTTCCTGTTTCTCCGGCCCCTCTCCACCGGAACCCCGCTCTTCCGCTCTCGACCGCCTCCCGGTCCCGGCTGCTCCGCTTCGGAACTTCGTGCCGGTCACCTCCGTTATCCGGCTGTGAGCGCGTATATGTCTGTCGACGGTCGTAGGAGAGATGGTTTCCGTTTTGTGACCAAGGGGTTAGGCTCGCTGTAGCGGCCCCTGCACACGCCGTATGACGGGTTCCTTCCCGGGGCGGGAAGAGACCCGGTACGAGTTCGCCCCGCGCACCGCGACCGGCCGTCCCGGGCTGGCCCGGCATCCCTGTCCACCGCCCGCGGCGGACACGGGCCGACCTCCGGGTCGGGCATCCCCCAGAGCAACAGGAGAGTTGTGGTGTCTCCCGCCAAACCGACCGCACGTCGCCTCCTCCGCGGCGGCATCCTGTTCGTCGCCCTCGGCGCGATCGGTGCCTCCTCCGCGATCCCCGCCTCCGCGGACCAGCTCGTCTGGGGAAACGCCCAGGCCTGGGTGGCGGACGGCGACGTCGCCACCGGTTACTCGACCGCCGTCAGCTTCGGTGGCAGGACCGAGGGCAGCGCCACGGCCGAGGACGCCTTCGGTCCGGTGGCGGACTACATGGAGATCGACGGTGAGAGCCACACCGTGGTCGACGACGCGGGTGTGCGGGCCACCTCCACCGTGCGGACCGCGACCTTCCGGATGGGCGTCGCCGACCTCGCCGCCCAGGGGATGGCCGACACACCACCGGACGCGGCACTTCCCGACCCCTCGCCGTCCCCCTCTCCCACCCCGTCCTCCTCCCCCTCACCGGAGGACGAACCCACGAATGAGGACCTCCCCCCGTTCCAGGGTGAACCCGTCCCGGGTGACAAGGAACCCGGGCGCGGTGACGGGGAAGCCGGTGACGGCGAGGAGGAGGACGAGAGCGACGGGAGCGCCGGCGCTGCCTCCGACGGCGTCGGGGGCGCCCAGGAGAGCGACGCTCCGTCCGACTTCCCCTTCCGTGAACCGGCGGAGACCGCCTCCCCGCCCAGCGACTCTCCGGACGAGGACGACGTGTTCGTCCTCGACGAGACCGCCTCGGAGACGGTCTCCGCCGACGGAAACGCGGTGGAGTTCACCCTCGCCGACGTGACCACCACGGCCACCGCCGGGTACGGGGGTGAGGCCGAGGCGACGTTCGCACACGGTGACCTGACCGCGTTCGGCGCTCCCGTGGGGGCGCTGGAGGCGGGAGAGGACGGGGTCGTGGCACGGGATCTCGTGGAGGTGTTCGACGAGGACGGCGACGTGGTCCTGGAAGTGCCCGTGAGCGTCCGTTTCGTGGTGAACGAGACGACCTTCGAGGACGAGGACCCCGACTGGGAGGGCCTGGGAAGCCGTAGCTGGATGACAGTGCGGGTGCAGGTGGGCGAACCAGAGGAGGAGAAGGGGTTCGCGTTCGACTTCGCCGACTCCTGGGCGCTCGGCTCCGCCTATGCCGCGAGCACGTCGCCGGTCCCGGACGACAAGGGCGAGGAGACCGGTGAGGCCGAGGAGGCGGCAAGGCGGGACGACCGTCTGGCGACCACGGGAAGCTCGCTCGCCGCGCTGATCACCGCCGCGGTGGTGGCGGTCGGCGGCGGTTCGGCCGCGACCTTCCTGGCCCGCAAGCGCACCACCGCCATGGACGACCAGATCGGTGATTACTAGGGCATCTTCCCGGACCCTTGCTCGGGCCCTCCCATCCCGGCGCCCTGACCGCTCCGCCTGGATCGGGACATACGGAAGGCGGGCCCTCTCCTCGGAAGACCCGCCCTCGACCTGGTCAGTCCTGCTCGGCTCTGTCGGTGGCCGGAGCCTGCCAGACCGTTCCCCCCGGAACCGGCACAGACCGGGAGATCACTCCGTACGCTGGCTTGGAATTCCGGCCAGCAGGGCGCGGACCTCAGTCTCGCGGTAGCGACGGTGTCCGCCCAAGGTGCGGATCGAGGTCAGCTTGCCCGCCTTGGCCCAGCGTGTCACGGTCTTTGGGTCCACGCGGAACATGGTGGCAACCTCGGCGGGGGTCAACAGGGGCTCCGCCTCGGGCGTGCGAGTTGACATGTGTACGGCCTCTCCTCCTGGATCTGTGTGCCGATCCTTGAGCCTTAATCCTGGCACTTGGCCCGGATGTCCAATATTCCCTCTAGGTCTATATTGGCATCACCCGAGGTGATTTTACGACCACTCCAAGCAACTTTGCACGTGGGAGGCCAAGAAAGCCGCCCGTGGCCGCGTCACGCTAAGTGATTCTAGCGACACGTTTAGTGGCATGTGGCGTATTCGGTCAAAACTTCGTTCTCCGGCCTCGTTTTTCTCGATCCGGAGTTCCTGAAGTGCTACGGAGGCCTGACCGAAACCCGGTGTCAAGTTCCGGAAGGGAGGGCCGCGGGCCTGGGCTGGCCGCGGCGTGGGGGCGTGGGGCGGGTCGGTGGAGGCGTGGGCTCCACGTGCTTCGGCTGGCGGGTCCGACTACGCGGAACGCCCGCGCGGTAAAGGTTTCGTGGTTACTCTGAGTGCGCTCGGTGATCGACTGGTTACAGTCTACGCCGATCCCTGACGGGCGTTATGCCCAGTTTCACGACGCTTGATGTCGCGCGCGGATGACGTCCGGGCTCGCACCCTTGTTACGTGCGGAAGGATCTCCGGGAGAGACCGAGAAACCTGGTGTACCAGGTTGGCCGTTGGCGTGGCGCGGACGTTTCCTGGTCAAGTGGATACGACGGAAGGCACGTGGGCGTCCACGAAAAACTGGGGATACCGTAACCCTCAGTTGGCGTGCTCCAGGGCGCGTACCGACCTCCAGCGGCGCGTGAGCCTCTCCCGCAGCTCCAGTACGCGCTCGGCCTCCCCCGACGCCAGGGCCTCCACCGCCCCCGACACCTCGGCCACCGAATGGTCCTCGCTCAGGTGGTCGTCGCTGAGAAGGTGCGGCAGGCCGCCGTAGTCCAGCTCCAGTAACGAGTCCGGGTGCGCCGTCATGGACAGCCAGTCAGCCAGGTTCTCGGTCGAGGCCGACACCCCCCGCCGGCCGATGTGCTCCCGCAGGACGGCCAGGGTGTGTTCGAGCCGGCGCATGGCCAGGGAGGTCCGCGTCAGGTACAGCAGCGTCCGGGTGGAGTTCGACGACAGCACCAGGCACCGCTCCTGGGACTGGAACGGCACGAACCAGGGGACCGGGATGGTCCAGTTGCTCGACAGGATGTTCGGCCGCACCGGCGCTCCCGAGTCACGCCACTCCCGGTAACGCTCCTCGGTGCGCTCGGCCTCCGGGCCGGGCACGAACGCCCCGATCACCGTCGCCGGCATCGTGTCGCTGAACTCGGTGAAGGCCCGCCACGAGCGCAGCCTCGTCTGCCACGGGCAGACGTACAGCCGCTCGTTCACCCGCCGTAGGTAGGCGTTGCGGCTCTCCTCCGTCGGCGCTACCACCGGAGGCGTCGTGACCAGCCTGTCCAGGCTCTCGGCGTGCTCCGCCGCCAGCGCGTTGATCCGCCGGGGGCGGTCGGACGAGGCCGCGTACTGTTCCCAGTGGCTGCGGTCACATGGGGAGAACGCGTGGATCGGCTGGTAGACGCGAAGGTAGGCGGTGTAGGGCAGCACGAACGCATCGTGGCACATATCGCTGCGTGTGGCACTCACCTCGGCGATCCCCTGGCAGGCCGCCTGTCCGTGTGCGCACCACATCCCTCACACCCGGGTGGCGTAGGCACGACGGGGGCCGACCAGGTACGGTTGTATGTGTACGTAAGCTGGCGCCTGTCGTCAGTCGCGTTTGACGGCCGTCAGCCCGATAGTGCGGGTTAGTAAGTGATCTGGGGTTCGTCGGAACCCAATCGTTGAGGGGGTCGAGCCAATGGGGCGCGGCCGAGCCAAGGCCAAGCAGCAGAAGGTCGCCCGGAAGCTCAAGTACAGCTCTGGCGGGACCGACCTTGATCGGCTGCGGTCGGAGCTGGGTGTCGCTGAGGGCGAGGGGTCTACCTCCGGGCCGTCGGGTCCGGACGACTCCTACGCGGATCCTCACGACGACCTAGTCGACCGTTATGCGGATCTTGCCGACAAGTACTCGGACTCCGACAAGTAATACCTGGTCGGCCGAGACTTACAGGTCGCTCGGACAACAGCCGCTGACCTGTGGCGGTCACGGTTTTCCCGCTCGGAAGCCGTAGCGGACAGGTGGATATAGCCGGTGCGAACCACCATGGTGGTTCGCACCGGCTATGTTCGCGTCCGTCTCTCACGCGTACTCGCCGGTCAGGGTCGCCTGCCCGGAGCCCGCCGTCACCGTGCCCAGCCGCCAGGCCGGGACACCGCGGTCGGCCAGTACCCCGAGTGCGTGTTCGGCGTCCTCCGCCGCGACGACCGCCACCATGCCCACACCCATGTTGAACGTGGTCTCCATGTCCTCCCGGTCCACGCCGCCCTGGTCGGCGAGATAGCCGAACACGGGGGCGGGCGACCAGGTGGCGCGGTCCAGCTCCGCGTCCAGGTGGTCGGGCAGGGACCGGGACAGGTTGGCCGCGAGGCCGCCGCCGGTGACGTGCGCGTAGGCGTGCACCCTCACCGCCTCGGTCAGCGCTACGCAGTCCTTGGCGTACACACGGGTCGGTGTGAGCAGGACCTCGCCCAGCACCCCGTCCAGCTCCGGGACGTGCGCGGACAGGTCCAGTTCCGCCCCGTCCACGATGCGCCGGATGAGCGAGTAGCCGTTGGAGTGCGGCCCCGAGGAGCCCATGGCGATCACCGCGTCGCCCTCGCGGACCCGGTCCTGGCCGAGGATCGAGTCGCCCTCCACCACGCCGGTGCCCGCGCCGGCCAGGTCGTACTCGTCGGGCTCCATGGCGCCGGGATGCTCGGCGGTCTCCCCGCCGATCAGCGCGCAGCCCGCCTGGTGGCAGCCCTCCGCGATACCGCCGACGATCTCGGCGATGCGCTCGGGGACCACCGAACCACAGGCGACGTAGTCGGTCATGAACAGGGGCTCGGCACCGCTGACCACCAGGTCGTCGACGACCATGGCCACCAGGTCGACGCCGATCGTGTCGTGCTTGTCCATCCGCTGGGCGAGCAGCACCTTGGTGCCCACGCCGTCGGTGGAGGTGGCCAGGACGGGGTCCTTGTACCTGCCCACGTCGAGGCGGAACAGGCCCGCGAAACCGCTGGCGTCGGTGACCTGCTCCGGTCGGCGGGTGCGCGCTACGTGGCGCTTCATCAGGTCGACGGCGCGCTCACCGGCGGCGATGTCGACGCCCGCGGCCGCGTACGCGCCCGCCGTCCCCGTGTTGTCGGCTGCCACGCGAGTTCTCCTCGTGCTGTGTTGCGGTGGTGGTGCGGTCCCGGCGGGCCGGCCCGGGCACGACGGAGCCGCCGTGCTGGGTCCGGACCGGCGCGGCGGTTACTTGTCGCTGGTGGCCAGGGACGAGTCCCCGGGCGTGCCGCAGGACTTCTCCAGCAGGTGCTTGCCCTGGGAGTCGACGTCCACCTCGATCGGGTACACGCCGTCGAAACAGGCCCGGCACAGGTTGCCCTTGGGCACTTCCGTCGCGGCGATGAGTTCGTCGAGGTCCACGTAGGCCAGGGAGTCGGCGTTCACCGATTCGGCGATCTCGTCCACGGTCAGGTTCGCGGCGATGAGCTCGGCCCGGGTGGCGAAGTCGATGCCGTAGTAGCAGGGCCACAGCACGGGCGGGCTGGAGATGCGCACGTGCACCTCGGCGGCGCCCGCGTCGCGCAGCATCCGGACCAGGGCCCGTTGGGTGTTGCCGCGCACGATCGAGTCGTCCACGACCACCAGGCGGCGCCCCTCGATGACGTCGCGCAGCGGGTTGAGCTTGAGCCGGATGCCCAGCTGGCGCAGGGTCTGGCTGGGCTGGATGAAGGTGCGCCCCACGTAGGAGTTCTTCACCAGGCCCTGGGCGAAGGGGATACCGCTGGCCTCGGCGTAGCCGACCGCGGGGGGCGTGCCGGACTCGGGCACCGGAATGACCAGGTCGGCGTCCACCGGGTGCTCCTTGGCCAGGCGGCGACCCACCTCCACACGGGTGGAGTTGACGTTGCGGCCCGCGATGGTGGTGTCGGGGCGGGCGAGGTAGACGTACTCGAACAGGCAGCCCTTGCGAAGGGCGGGCGCGAAGCGGCGGGAGCGGACACCGCGCTCGTCGATGGTGAGGAGCTCGCCGGGTTCGATCTCGCGGACCATGGTGGCGCCCACGATGTCCAGGGCCGCGGTCTCGCTGGCGACCACCCAGCCGCCCGCGCCGGAGGTCTCGCCCATGCGGCCCAGTACGAACGGGCGGATGCCCTGCGGGTCGCGCGCCGCGTACAGGGTGTTCTCGTCCATGAACACCAGGGAGAAGGCACCCCTGACCTTCGGGAGGAGTTCGGCCGCCGCGTCCTCCACGGAACTGCCGTGCTTGGCCCGGTCGGCCAGCAGGTTCGTGAGGACCTCGGTGTCCGTGGTGGCCCCCCGGCGGGCGTCGGGCAGCATCGCCGCCAGTTCCGGGGTGTTGATCAGGTTGCCGTTGTGGCCGAGTGCCAGCCCTCCTTCGCGCGCCGTGTAGAAGGTCGGCTGCGCGTTCTCCCACACCGGCGAACCGGTGGTGGAGTAGCGGCAGTGGCCGATCGCGAGGTGGCCGCGCAGGGAATCCAGGGTCGCCTCGTTGAAGACCTGGGAGACCAGTCCCATGTCCTTGTAGACGAGGATCCGTTCCCCATCGCTCAGTGCGATGCCCGCGGACTCCTGTCCGCGGTGCTGTAGGGCGTAGAGACCGAAGTAGGTGAGCTTGCTGACTTCTTCGCCGGGAGCCCAGACCCCGAAGACACCGCAGGCGTCCTGCGGGCCGCGTTCGAGCGGATCGAGGTCCATGGAGAGCCGGCCGTCGGAGTACGACACGTTCACAGCTTAGTGCCTGGGCGTATGCCCGGCACCATCCGGGGGCGGTACCGGCCACAGAGGCAGGTGCCCGGACAGGTCGGAGCGGGCGCCGCTGGCGCGCACCGAGTACTCGGAAACGGCCTGTTCCCAGGGGAGGCGGCCGGTGGCCAGGCGCAGCCAGGTGAGGGGGTCGGCTTCCACGACCCCCGGTGGCGTGCCCCGGGTGTGACGGGGCCCCTCGACCGCCTGGACGGCTCCGTACGGTGGCACGCGCACCTCCAGGCTGTGCCCGGGGGCGCGGTCCGCGAGTACCGCCAGACTGCCCCGCACGGCGGCTTTGACGGCCCCGCGCAGCGGTTCTCCTGCGCGTAGCACCGCCTCCGCGCAGGCGGCGACGGCGGCCTCGTCACCGCCCTCGAAGGGGTCCTCGCCCAACGCGGAGAGCTGTTCGTCCAAGGAGGCGCGCAGGCGCCGAACGGCGCCCGCGCTCAGAGCGGAAGGCATGGACGAAAGCCTACGGTGCTGGTCGACGGGCGCTGAGCCATCGGGCGGGTGAACGAGGGGGGTACTTGTTATTGCGCTCAAATGGCCTGAAGGTGGACATCGAAGAACGCTGGTGGAACTGTCCGCCGGTCTCCACTCGATTGGGTGATTCCTGTCTCAGCGCACCGCTGGCCAGCGGGAGCGGGACACGGTAGCGTCCCGAACCGTCCCGGTGTTGTCGAGATTGGGAGGATTGCGATGGATCCCTTGCCCCCGGGCGTTCCACGCGGCGACACCGACAAATGAACAAGGGGTGACCAAGTCCGTGCCCGCCGGTCCCCTCCGGCGTCGGACCCGCGCCGCCCTGCCCTGCCGCGCCGGACCAACCGGCCCGCGCGTCTAACATCCACCAAGGAACACCACCGCACCATCGGGAGAACGACGTGCGCCTGCGCTTGCGCCCGCGTGATGACAGTTACTACGAGATGTTCACCGACTCGGCGAACAACCTGGTCATCGCGGCCCGCCTGCTGGTGGAGCTGATGAGTGACGGGGCCGACCGCGAGGCCATCACCGAGAAGATGCGCGCCTGCGAGCACGCGGGTGATGACGCCACCCACGCGATCATGCGTCGCCTCAACAAGAGCTCGGCAACACCACCGATTCACCGCGAGGACATCTACCGACTGGCTTCGAACCTGGACGACGTCATGGACTCCATGGAGGCCGCCGTCGACCTGATCGGCCTCTACGGCCTGGAACGCCTTCCCAAGGGGATCATCGATCAGATCGAGGTGCTGGAACGCGCCGCCGAGCTGACCGCTGAGGCGATGCCCCGGCTGCGCGTGTTGGAGGACCTGACCCGGTACTGGATCGAGATCAACCAGTTGGAGAACCAGGCCGACCGCATCTACCGCAAGCTCCTCGCCAACCTGTTCAGCGGGGAGTACGACGCCCTGACCGTCCTCAAGCTCAAGGACGTCATCGAAGAACTGGAGACCGCCGCGGACGCGTTCGAGCACGTCGCGAACACGGTGGAGACCATCGTCGTCAAGAACGGCTGAAGCCCCCGCCCCTCCAGATCCCCCTGACCGACCTCCCCGCGAAGACCGACGGTGGACAGAAGCCGCGCCCGGCAGGCCCCGTGCCTGACGGGCGCCTCGAGGCTCCCGTCGTCGCCCGTGCGGACGGGCGCGGGAGCGCCCCAGCGCTCACCCCCCGGTGCCACCGGGGAGCGGCCTACGGACCGGTGATCTCGCGGGTGGGAACCGTTCGGCGTGAGAACACCCCGACGAGGTGGTTGAAGAACCGTTCGGCGTCGATCTCCTCGATCACGGTCGCGTTGGCCGCCAGCCCGTGCACGCCCCAGGACATGGCCGCGTACCCGCGGGTCAGCTCCCCGGCCGTCTCCACGTCCACGTGGTACCGCCCGGAGCGGCGTACCAGCTCCGGGTGCAGCAGCACCGCGGCGGTCAGCGAGTCCGGGTGCGTGGTGCCGTCGATGCCCACCCTTCGGTCGAACTCCAGCGTCGCCGAGCACACGCGGCCGAAGAAGTCCGAGAGCGGAGTGCCCAGGGCGGCGATGGCGTCCAGCCGCTCCTGGTCGAACACCGCCTGGCGCAGGGTCAGCGGGTCCCACGGGACCACGGTGATCTCGAAGCCCGCCGCGAACACGGCCTTCGCGGCCTCCGGATCGACGTAGAAGTTGAACTCCGCGGCGGCGGTGATGTTGCCGCGGCCGTTGTTGGACCCGCCCATGACGTACAGGGCGCCGACGTTGCGGACGAAGTCCGGGTCCTTGGCCACGGCCATCGCGATGTTGGTCAGCGGTCCGATCGCCACGATCGACAGCTCGCCGGGGTTCTCAGCGGCCAGCCGGACCAGGGTGTCCACCGCGTGCTCCGGTTCGGGCTCCAGTCCCGAGAGGTCCATGGCCATGCCGCCGGATCCGTCACCGTGCACGTTCTCCGCGCTCACCCACGGCCGGACGAGCGGGCGGCGACAGCCCAGGTGCACGGGCACCTCGCCGAGGCGTCCGGCCACGCTGAGGGTGAGGAAGGCGTTGCGCACCTGCTGTTCGAAACCCACGTTCCCGGCCACCATGGTGATGGCGCGCAGGTCGGCGTCGGGGTCCAGCAACCCCACGAGGAGCGCCACGCAGTCGTCCTGTGCGGTGTCCGTGTCGATCACCAGCGAAGTGGTCACGCCTTCTCTCCTCCTGGCCGCTGAGGCCGTCTCGTCGCCGGTCACACCCTGCGGGAGGCGGGTAGGTGACGGATCAGCCGAAGCGGCCGCCCCCATCACCGGTCACCCTCTCTACGAGGGGCGGGAAGGTGACGGATCAGCCGAAGCGGCCGGTGATATAGTTCTCGGTCTCCTTCTTGTCCGGCCGCGTGAACATCTGGTTCGTCTCGCCCATCTCGATGAGCTTGCCGGGCTTGCCCGGGGCCGACAGGTTGAAGAACGCCGTCCGGTCGGACACACGCGCCGCCTGCTGCATGTTGTGCGTGACGATGACGATCGTGTAGTCCTCCTTCAGTTCGTGGATGAGGTCCTCGATCGCCAGGGTCGAGATCGGGTCCAGAGCCGAGCAGGGCTCGTCCATCAGCAGCACCGAGGGCTTCACCGCCGTGGCGCGGGCGATGCACAGCCGCTGTTGCTGGCCGCCCGAGAGGCTCGAACCAGGCTTGCTCAGCCGGTCCTTGACCTCCTCCCACAGGTTCGCGCCGCGCAGCGACTGCTCCACCAGGCCGTCCGCGTCGGACTTGCTCATCCGCTTGTTGTTGAGCCGTGCACCGGCGATGACGTTGTCGTAGATGGACATCGTCGGGAACGGGTTGGCCTTCTGGAAGACCATGCCGACCTCGCTGCGCACCATGACCGGGTCCACGCCGGGCCCGTAGATGTCCAGGTCGTCCAGGAGCACCTTGCCCTCGGTGCGGGCGCTCGGGGTCACCTCGTGCATCCGGTTGAGGGTCCGCAGGAAGGTGGACTTGCCGCAACCGGACGATCCGATGAACGCCGTCACCGACCGCGGCTCGATGGTCATCGACACGTCCGCCACGGCGAGGAAGTCGCCGTAGTAGACGTGGAGTCCGGAGACGTCGATACGTTTCGCCACTGAAAGTTCCTCGTGAATCTGCTCCGCACGCGGGGCGTGGGCGTTTGGTCTGGGATCAGCGGGTCTTCGGCGCGAACAGGCGGCCGATCATGCGGGCCAGGAAGAACAGCAGCATCACCACCAGGATCAGCGTCAGCGCCGCCGCCCAGGCCCGTTCGTAGTTGATGGCGCCGCCCATGCGGACCTGCGAGTAGATGAACACCGGGAGGCTCATCATCTGCCCGTCGAACAGGTTCCAGTTGATCGACACCGCCGACGTGCCCGCCGTGAGGATCAGTGGAGCCGTCTCTCCGATAACGCGTGCGATGGCGAGCATGATTCCTGTGGTCAGCCCGGCCGCGGAGGTCGGCAGCACCACCTTGGTGATGGTCCGCCACCTGGGCACGCCCAGGGCGTACGACGCCTCGCGCAGGTCCTGCGGGACCAGCCGCAGCATCTCCTCGCTGGAACGCACCACGACCGGGATCATCAGCACCGCCAGCGCGATCGCTCCCGCCGCGCCGTTGGTCCGGCCCGGGCCGAACAACATCATCCACAGCGCCACCACGAACAGGCCCGCGACGATCGACGGGATGCCCGTCATGACGTCGACGAAGAACATGATGGTCTGCTTCATGCGGCCCCGGGCGTACTCCACCAGGTAGACGGCGGTCATCACACCGATCGGCACCGAGATGAGCGTGGCCAGCCCGGTGATCGCCAGGGTGCCGGCGATCGCGTGGTAGACACCGCCCGCGTCCATGCTGGGCAGGACGCCGTTCATCGACACCGTCAGGAAGTAGCTGTCGAACCGGGCCACGCCGTTGACGAGCACGGTCCACAGCACCGACGCCAGCGGCAGCATCGCCAGCAGGAAGCACCCGTAGACGAGCGAGGTGACCAACCGGTCCTTGGCCTTGCGCCCGCCCTCGACGCGGGCGGAGGCGGTCACGGCGATCACCACGTACGCGGCGGCGGTGAGCACCCCCCACAGAAGGAACCCGAAGGAGGAGAAGGCCAGCAGGACCCCGGCCACCACGGCGGCGCAGGAGGCCAGCAGAGCGGCCGGGAAGCGGCGCGGCAGCGTCCCGCCGCGCAGGTCGCGCCGGCTCGATCCCGTGTCCGGACCGGAAGCGGAGGACTGGGTGGTCGTCGTGTTCATCGAGACTCCTTGTTCCCCCGCGCCACCACGTAGCGCGCGCCCATGTTGACCACGAGGGTGATCGCGAACAGGACCAGGCCGGCGGCGATCAGTGCGGACACCCCGTACCCGGTGGCCTCGGGGTACTGGAGCGCGATGTGCGCGGCGATGGTCTGGTTGCCGCTCTGTAGCAGGTTCCAGGAGAGGATGAGGGAGGGGGACAGGATCATGGCGACGGCCATGGTCTCGCCCAGGGCGCGGCCCATGCCGAGCATGGCGCCGCCGATCACTCCGGACTTGCCGAACGGCAGTACGGCCAGCCGGATCATCTCCCAGCGGGTGGCACCCATGGCCAGAGCGGCCTCACGGTGCCCCTGCGGGGTCTGGAGGAACACGTCGCGAGACATCGCGGTGATGATCGGCAGGATCATGACGGCCAACACCACGCCCGCGGTCAGGAGGGTTCGCGCGGATGTGGAGGCGGGACCGGAGAACAGCGGGAACCAGCCCAGGTAGCGGGTCATGGCCTCGTACACGGGGACCAGCTGGGGCGCGAGGAAGCCGATGCCCCACAGGCCGTAGACGACGCTGGGGATGGCGGCCAGCAGATCCACCAGGTAGCCGAGCACCGAGGCCAGCTTGCGCGGCGCGTAGAAGACGATGAACAGCGCGATCCCGATCGCCACCGGTGTGGCCAGCAGCAGCGCGATGGTCGCGGCGAGCACGGTGCCGAACGCCAGGGCGGCGACACCGAAGGCGGGGTCCTCGCGGACGTTGGGCGCCCACTCCCGCGTGGTCAGGAAGTTCGCTGTGTTGGCGGTCAGGGACGGCCAGGCCTGAACGAGCAGGAAGGCTGCGACACCGGCGAGGATCAGCAGGATCAGGATGCCCGAGCCTCGGGCGAGCCCGGCGAAGGCGACGTCGCCGATCCGACGCTTGCCCCTGGGCGGAGGTGCCGCCTCGGGCGCGTCCGTGGTCGTCATGGGTTGACTCCGGTTCGGAAGGTCTCAGGGCGGTTCGCCCGGATGGTGCGGTGCGGGTCGTGCACCTGCGTGCGTGCCTGATCTCGTTGTTTCCGACGGGGCGCCGTCCTCCCGGGGGCACAGGGGGACCGCCTCCCCGCCGAAGACACGTCCGAGCCCTGCGTGTAGCTGGTCACCGGTCACACTCCGTCACGGTCGTGACGTGCGATGGCCGTGTTGCGCCGAATGTGAAGGTAGGTGCGTCAGGTGACGAGCTGCACCAGAGAAGGTGAACGAGAGATGAACGGCGCGTCGCACTCCCGTGGCATCGGGGGAATTGCTCGGTGAATGTGACTATCCGCACGTCAGGAGGGGGTCTGCTGGCCTCCGCCGACGGGCGGCGCGTACATCACGTCGGTGTCCCACATGCCGAATCCGAGTGACTCGTACAGCCGCACGGCGGCCCTGTTGTCCCCGTCCACGTACAGGTGCACCCACGGCAGCCCGGCTTCGCGCAGGTGGCGCAGCCCGGCCAGGGTCAACGTGCGGCCGAGGCCGGTGCCCTGCCAGTCGGGGTCCACGCCCACCACGTAGACCTCGCCGACCGGTTCACCCTCGGTGAGACCGGCGCCGTCGGCGTGGGTCTTGGTCCAGTGGAACGCGGCGATCCGGCCGTCGTTGGCGACGGCCAGGAAGAAGCCGTTCGGGTCGAACCAGTCCTCCACCTCGCGCTGGAGCAGGTCGTCCAGGGTCAGCTGCCCCTGCTCGGGGTGGTCGGCGAACGCGCGCGCGTTCGCCTCCAGCCACGCCTGTTCGTCCTGGCCCACGACGAACGGCCGCAGCCGCACCCGGTCGGCCACGCCTGGCCGCAGTTCCGGCTCGGGCAGCTCGGGGGCCGTCCAGGGACCGCCCGCCTCATCGGCGCCGATGTCGCGTAGCGGCATCCGCATCTTGTGGAGTTCGCGGACGGCGGTCCAGCCGCCCGCGAGCGCGACCGAGACCGCCTGCGGCGTGCGCCCGTGCGCCCACAAGCGGACTCCGTCGGGTCCGGCGTCCTGGTGGACCGAGCGCAGCAGGGCGGTGCCGTGCCCGCGCCCCCGGTGGGCGGGATCGACGACGACCTCCCCGGAGTCGGGTTCGCCCGGGACACGCTCGATGAAGGCGAAGCCGACCACGCGCTCGTCCTCGACGACCAGGTGGAAGCGGCTGCTCCCGGAGGGGGCGCCGTGCCTGATGCGGAGCAGGGTGTGCTCCGACAGCGGGGCGGTGCCGTCGGCCGCGCGTGCGGCCTCGGCGAGTGTCAGCACCTGGTCGGTGAGTGTTGGGTCCAGGTCCTCGGTGACTAGCGGGGTGCTCATGAACCGAAAGCCTACGACGGAGCAACCGCGAAGATTCGATCAGGCACGGCAACTGGGAAATTCGTCCTGGTAACCCGCCCCGCGTCCGCGCGTGTGCGGGGGCGGGCTCCAGTCCGCGGACTACCGCTTGCGGCGCTTGCCCTGGTAGCCGGCGCCGGCCCCGACCCGGACGCGCCGCACCGGCGCCAGCGGGGTCGCGAGCAGTAGCGCGAGGAGGAACGCCGCGAGCAGCACCGCCGGGGCCATGTTCGGGCCCAGGTCGCCGTGGTCGGCGGCCACCTCGGTGCCGTCGAGCTCGTCGTCGTCGGATCCCGGGGTCACCAGCGGCAGTTCGGCGAGGTCCTCGGCGCCGGGGGTGACCTCGGGCAGGACGGCCTCGTCGCTCGGCAGGTCCGAGATATCGGGGTCGCTGGTGGGCACGTCACTGGTGGGGATGTCACCCACCCCGCCGGTCGAGGGAGTCGGGCGCGAGGGCGGGCCGCCTGAGCTCCCTGAGCCGCCTGAGGCCCCGGATCCGCTGGAACCTCCCGAGTTCCCCGTGTCGCCGGAGCCACTGGCCTGGTCCTCGGTCTCCTCAGGTGTCCGGGTCGGGCCGGGGCGGTCCGGCGGAGGGGAACTCTCGCCCTTGGTGGGTGTGGGGGACGGCGTGGGTGAGGGGGTCGGTGTGGGTGTGGGTGTGGGAGTGGGGGATGGCGTCGGTGAGGGGGTCGGCGTCGGTGTGGGCGGGGACGTCGGCTCCGGACCGGTCACGGAGACCGTCCACGTACCGGTGGAGACCTTGTGCTGGTTCGCGAGGTCGGGGGCCGTGCAGTCGGTCCCCTCCTCGGCGAGCGCGTACGCGAGGGTCGCCACGACTTCGGCCGACTTGCGGGGCGCACCGGTGACCTCGCCCGCGGACGCCTTCCCGCCCGGGCCGACCTGCTGGGGCTCGAACCCGTGGGAGCTGAACTCGGAAGCCCCCACGTTCAGCCCGACCAGGCAGATACCGGCGTCGCCGGTGTTGGTGACGGTGAGGGGGTTGGACGGCGCGGCACTGCCCAGCTCCACCTCGTCGGCGTCGCTCGCGAAGGCGATGGCGGCCGACGGGACGGGCGGGGGAGAGGCCTCCTCCGACGCCGACGGACCGGCGTAGGCCGGGGACATCACGGCGATCAGGCTGGAACCCACGAAGACGGCGCCCAGGGCGACACTCGCGCGGCGTTGACCGGAGGTGAGCGGGGAACTCGCGGCGGACGTGGTCATCGGTGCGTTCTCCTCCTAGCGGATGGCGCGCCAAAGCGGTTTCGGCACACCCGGCCGCGAGGAGTTCGCCGCGCCTGACGTCCCGGCGTTCGGGTGCCCCATGATCTTAGGACCTGTGGCCGCCGAAAACGAGTGTTCGAGCGCCCGCTTCCGCACCGTTGGTCATATCGCGGTGGCAGAGGGCACGGACGGGTCCGGGGCGCCCACGCGATGCGCGGCGCCCCGGACCCGTCCGCGGACGTGTGGCCACGGCCCGCGGGCCTTGTCTAACGGCTGCCGGACTCGGCGGTCCGGGCGGCGGGCAGCGGATCGGTGTCCTTGGCCTGGGCCGAGGAGGCCTTGGACGCCGTGTCGGGCACGAAGCGGTAGCCCACGTTGCGTACGGTGCCGATCAGGGACTCGTACTCCGAGCCCAGCTTGGCGCGCAGGCGCCGCACGTGGACGTCGATGGTGCGGGTGCCGCCGAAATAGTCGTAGCCCCATACCTCCTGAAGCAGCTGCGCCCGCGTGAACACCCGGCCCGGGTGCTGCGCCAGGAACTTGAGCAGCTCGAACTCCTTGAAGGTGAGATCGAGGATGCGGCCGCGCAGACGTGCGATGTAGGTGGCCTCGTCGATGACGAGGTCACCCCTGCGGATCTCGTCGGGGTCGTCCGTCCCGGCGTCGGCCGATCCGACGGCCAGCCGCAGGCGTGCCTCGACCTCCGCGGGACCTGCGGTGGCCAGCACGAAGTCGTCCGCCTGCCAGTCGGTGGTCAGCGCCGCCACGCCGCCCTCGGTGAGGATGACGATCAACGGGCAGTCCAGGCCGGTGGTGTCGAGCAGGCGGCAGAAGTTGCGGGCCGCGGCGAGATCGGTTCTGGCATCGACCAGAATGGCGTCGACCGGTGAGCTGGAACCGCCGGCCGCGCCTGAGGCCAGTAGCGCCCCGGCCTCGGCCGGTGCCACCCGCACAGAGTGCAGGAGGAGGCCGAGAGCGGGCAGTACGTGGTCCGACGGTTCGTTCGAGTTCGTCAACAGAAGCAGATGGCTCATGCGTCTCTTCTCGTCATCCCGCGCTGTACGGGCGATCGAAGGCGCCATTGCCCCCGGGTGAAGATGTCTTGTACGTCGCCTCCGAGCAACACCAAGGATAATCAACAGATGGCGAAGTGCACTATCAGGTACTGGGCAGCGGCCAAGGAAGCGGCTGGAACCGCTGAGGAAACGGTCGCGGCCACCACACTCGAAGAGGTCCTCGCGACGGCGTGTCGGCTGCATCCCGAAGACCGTTTCCAGCGCGTACTCGGGTCTTCGTCGCTCTTGGTCGACGAGCGCCCCGTCGGGCGCAGGCCGCACGGCGAGGTCGCGGTCGCGGACGGGACTGTGATCGAGGTCCTACCGCCCTTCGCGGGCGGATGAGTAGGGCGAAACGGCTGGGAAACAGGGAGGGAACATGAGGGAAACCCCCGAGTGGGCGGGCCGTGCGCGCGTGGTGATGCTCGGCAAGCCGGGGTGCCACCTGTGCGAGGACGCCTGGGAGGTCATCGGGCGGGTCACTGATGAGCTCGGCGCGAGCCGGGCTCAGGAGCAGTTGGACGATGTGGGCGAAGCAGACCGGGAGGAGTACTGGGACAAGGTCCCGGTGACGTTCGTGGACGGTCGCCGCCACGATTTCTGGAGGGTCAGCGGGGACCGCCTGCGCGCCGCCCTCGGCGACTGAGTGGGAGCGTGCTCGATGGAGCGAAAAAGTCTGTTGTGTCCACAAAACCTCACATCCGCGTTATTCCGGTTGTCCTGAATGCCGTAACCCGAACTCCTGATTTACGGGAGACGTGTCAAGGCCCTTCCACGTGGGAAATTATGAGCCCACTGTCACAGCGGACCCCACTTTGTGCGTGCTTTCACAAGCACGTAATCTAGGGGTTCCAGACCTGTCGGGGGAGCGGGCGGCAGTCCTCCCGCTCCCGGCGCCGGGCCGCGCGGCCCGTCTCCCGCGCGGACCGTCCCCGCACCCGCCCGCACCGACCGCCGCCCAGGAGCGCCCGCCTGTGATCAGTCGCCCGCCACAGCCCCGGGAGAGGGGCATTCCGGAGGCCACCGTGGCCCGGCTCCCCGTCTATCTGCGCGCTCTCCAGGCGCTCCAGGACCGCGGGATCCTCACCGTCTCCTCCGAAGCCCTCGCCTCCGCGGCCGGCGTGAACTCGGCCAAGCTGCGCAAGGACCTCTCCCACCTCGGGTCCTATGGAACGCGCGGAGTCGGGTACGAGGTCGAGTACCTCGTCTACCAGATCTCACGTGAGCTTGGTCTCACCCAGGACTGGGCCGTGGCCATCGTCGGCATCGGCAACCTGGGCCGCGCACTGGCCAACTACGGGGGCTTCGGCACCCGCGGCTTCCGTATCGCGGCCCTGCTCGACGCCGACCCGGCGATGGTCGGACAGAGCGTGGCGTCCCTTGACGTCAGGCATATTGACAACCTGGAGGAGGTTGTGCGCACCAAGGGCGTCTCCATCGGCGTCATCACGACACCGGCGGCCGCGGCCCAGGGCGTGGCGACGCGTTTCGTCGACGCGGGGGTGGCCAGCATCCTCAACTTCGCGCCGGTCGTCCTCAATGTGCCGGATGGAGTCGATGTGCGTAAGGTCGACTTGTCCATCGAACTCCAGATCCTCGCCTTTCACGCGCAGCGTAGGGCCGATGGCGACGGCCGGGGCACGGAACGCGCGGGACTGGAACTGACGTGAGACTTCGACGATTCAGGGCCGTGAGGCCCGCATGAGCGGTGGGCGATGAGCGAGCGTGCGCCGCACTTCCGGGGGTCTGGCCGCTTCCTGGAGCATACGAAGACGCTGTGTAGTGCCTGCATAGGAGAATGCGGATGAGTGTCCTGGCCGTGGGGTTGAGCCACCGGAGTTCGCCGGTGGCGCTGCTCGAACGTGTCGCGCTGAACGGGGAGACGCGCACCAAGGCGGTCGGGGAGATGATCGGCTCCGACTCCGTCAGCGAGGTCATGGTGGTCTCCACCTGCAACCGCACCGAGGTCTACGCCGACGTCTCGGCCTTCCACGGCGGAGTCTCGGCCATCACCGAACTCCTTTCCTGGCACACGGGGGTCCCCCTCGGGGAGCTTTCCGAGCACATGTACGTGCACTACGAGGATCGTGCCGTCCAGCACCTGTTCTCCGTCACCTGCGGCCTGGACTCCATGGTCGTCGGTGAGGGGCAGATCCTCGGCCAGGTGCGCGACGCCCTCAAGGAGGGCCAGGAGACCGGCTCGGTCGGCCGCGTCCTCAACGACCTCGGCCAGCGTGCCCTGCGCGTGGGCAAGCGCGCCCACACCGAAACCCACCTGGACCACGCGGGCGCCGACATGGTCAGCTTCGGCCTCACCGTGGCGTCCGGCGGTCTGGGCCTCGGCCCGACCGGCGCCCCCCGGACCACCGCGGACCAGACCGTCCCGGCCGTGGACGCCGTGCCCCCAGCGGGCTGCCCCATGTCCGCCGACCCCGGGGACACCGCCGACACTCCCGGCCTCGCCCAGCCCGCGCACGGGCCCCTCACGGGCGTTCGCGTCCTCGTCCTCGGCGCCGGCTCCATGAGCGCCCTGTCCGCCAACACCGTCTCCCGCCAGGGCGCGGCGTCGGTCGTGGTGGCCAACCGCACCTTCGAGCGCGCCGCCCGGCTCGCGGAGTGCCTCACCGAGGCCTACGAGACCGTCGACGCCCGTGCCGTCGCCTTCGAGGAGGCCGCCGGCGTCCTCGAAGGCGTCGACCTCGTCATCTCCTGCACCGGCGCCCAGGGCCTCGTCCTCACCGCTGAGGCCGTGGCCGCCGCCACCGCCGGACGCACGCGCCCGCTGGCCTTCCTCGACCTCGCGCTGCCCCGCGACATCGACCCCGCCGTGCGCGGGCTGCCCGGCACCGACCTGGTCGACATCGAGGACCTGCGCCAGGCCGCGGCCACGGCCCCCGGTGCCGACGTGGGCCGTGACAGCGCCCTCACCCTCGTGCGCGGCATCGTCGACGAGGAGGCCGCCGAGTTCCGCGCGGTCCGCCGCGCCCACCAGGTGACCCCCACCGTCGTCGCCCTGCGCGCCCAGGCCAAGGACGTCGTGGAGTCCGAACTGTCGCGCCTGCACGGACGCCTTCCCGACGACCTCGACGACCGCACGCGTGAGGAGATCACCCGCGCCATGCGCCGTGTTGCCGATAAACTCCTGCACAGACCGACCGTGCGGGTCAAGGAACTGGCCGCCGCGCCGGACGGGGAGTCCTACGAGGCGGCCCTGCGGGAACTCTTCGCACTCGACCCCGGGAGCCCGGAGGCGCTGGCCGCTCCCGAGGAACCCGCCACCGCGGCACCGACCGCTCAGGAGAAGCCATGACCGGCACGCCCGCCCATGACACCCCGGCCAAGCTCGGCACCCGTCGCAGCGCCATGGCCACCAGCCAGTCGCGGATGGTCGCCGACGCCATCACCGAGCGCACCGGCCGGGCGATCGGGCTGGAGCTGATCACCAGCTTCGGCGACGTCACCAAGGCCCACCTGACCCAGCTCGGCGGCACCGGAGTGTTCGTCAACGCCCTGCGCGACGAGCTCCACGCGGGCACCGTCGACTTCGCCGTCCACTCGCTCAAGGACCTGCCCACCACCCCCGCCGAGGGGCTCGTGCTGGCCGCGATCCCCGAGCGCGACGACCCGCGCGACGCCCTGTGCGCCCGCGACGGCCTCAAGTTCGCCGACCTGCCCGCGGGTGCCAGGGTCGGCACCGGCTCGCCGCGCCGCGTCGCCCAGCTCGCACTGCTGCGCCCGGACCTGGCCTACACGCCGATCCGCGGCAACGCCGAGACCCGCCTGGGCAAGGTCGCCTCCGGCGAACTCGACGCCGTCGTCCTCGCCTACGCCGGACTCGGCCGAGTCGGCCGCGCGGACGACGCCACCGAGGTCTTCGAACCCGAGCAGATGCTGCCCGCGCCCGGCCAGGGCGCCCTCGCCGTCGAGTGCTCCGCCGAGCGCCGCGACGGCGACCTCGCCTACCTGGCCTCGGTCGACCACCCCGCCACCCGGGTCGAGGTCGCGGCCGAGCGCACCGTGCTCGCCGAGCTCGAGGCCGGATGCGCCGCCCCGGTCGGCGCCTACGCCCAGTACGACGCCGAGACCGGCCGCCTGCGCCTGCGCGCCGCCGTGGTCGCCACCGACGGGTCCAGCGCCGTGCGCCGCGAGCGCACCATCGGCCTCGACTCGCCTGAGGACCTGACCGCCGCCACCGCGCTCGGCCGGGACCTGGCCGGCCAGATGATCGACGAGGGAGCCGACCGCATCGTGGCGGAGGCCTTCGCGGAGAGGGACACACCCTAACCAGGAGCCGACGGCGGGCGTCCTCGGCCGGAGCCCGCCGCATCCGCAACCGTCCCGGATACCGCGCACCGGGGCGCGGGCGACCCACACAGAGGAGCCAGTACGTGAACGCCAACGCCAATCCCCCGCCGGAGGAGCCGCGTACCACCACGCGGTCCGGACACGTCGCCCTTGTCGGTTCCGGGCCGGGTGGTGCCGACCTGCTGACCCTGCGCGGCGCCGAGCTGCTGCGCCGGGCCGACGTGGTCATCACGCTGCGTGAGCCAGCCGCAGAGGAGCTCGCGGGCTACCGCGACGAACTCCTCGCCCACTGCTCCGAGGACGTCTCCGTGGTGGAGGCGGCCGAGTGCGGCGGCGACGTCAACGCCCTCGCGGTGACCCGTGCCCGGGAGGGACGGAGGGTGGTCCGCCTGTACTCCGGCGATCCCTTCTTCGGCTGCCGCGGTGCCGAACTGGTCGCCGCCTGCCATGAGGCCGGGGTGGAGGTCGAGGTCGCCCCGGGCGTCTCCGCCATCACCTCCGTACCGGCTTTCGCGGGCGTGCCGCTGATGAACGCGGACAGCCCCGAGGTGCGCGTGCTCAACGCCCGCAGCGAGGGCGGGGTCGACTGGCACGAGGCCGCCGCCAGCGGCGCCACCCTGGTCGTCATGGGCGCCGACGCGCCCGCGGGAGAGCCCCCCGAGCACCAGGGCCCCGGCTTCGACGTGCTGTGCAAGACCCTCGTCGCGGGCGGCCGCCCCGCCACCACCCCCGTCTCGGTCGTGCGCGCCGGGGGAACCACACGCCAGACCACGGTCACCTCCACGCTGGCCCGGCTGGTCGCCGACCTCAAGGCCAAGGACGCCAAGGGCCACCACGCCACCGCGCCCGCGCTGATGATCGTCGGCCCCGCCGCGGCCCGCCAGCACGACCTGTCCTGGTACGAGACCCGGTCGCTGTTCGGCTGGCGCGTCCTGGTGCCCCGCACCAAGGAGCAGGCGGCCGCCCTGTCCGACCAGCTGCGCGGCTACGGCGCGGTGCCCGAGGAGGTGCCGACCATCTCCGTGGAACCGCCGCGCACCCCTCAGCAGATGGAGCGCGCCGTCCGCGGCCTGGTCACCGGCCGCTACCAGTGGGTGGCCTTCACCTCCGTCAACGCGGTCCGGGCGATCCGGGAGCGACTGGAGTCCTACGGCCTGGACGCGCGTGCCTTCGCCGGGGTCAAGGTCGCCGTCGTCGGCGAGGCCACCGCCAGGGCGGTGCGTGCCTTCGGCATCCAGCCCGACCTGGCCCCGCCCGAGGAAGAGCAGTCCAGCGCGGGCCTGGTGTCGGTGTGGCCGCCCTACGACGCCGAGATCGACCCGATCGAGCGCGTGCTGCTGCCGCGCGCCGACATCGCCACCGAGACCCTGGCCGCGGGCCTGGACAAGCTCGGCTGGGAGGTCGACGACGTCACCGCCTACCGCACCGTGCGCGCCGCGCCCCCGCCCGCGCCCGTCCGTGAGGCGATCAAGGGCGGCGGTTTCGACGCGGTGCTGTTCACGTCCTCCTCCACGGTGCGCAACCTGGTGGGGATCGCGGGCAAGCCGCACAACACCACCGCCATCGCCGTGATCGGACCCGAGACGGAGAAGACCGCGATCGAGTTCGGCCTGCGTGTGGACGTCGTGGCACCGAAGGCCTCCGTTTCCGCCCTCGCGCACGCTCTTTCGGAGTACGGTGCCGCGAAGAGGCACGAAGCCGTCGAGGCGGGCAAGCCCGTCCTCAAGCCCAGCCAGAAGCGGCGCGGGCGCCGACGCAAGCTCTGAGCCCCGCCCCGCCGCCAGCCCGCCGCAAGAACCCACACCGGGAGCCCCGCGATGACCGCTTCCAGCAACGACGCCGTCTTCCCCGTAGCCCGGCCGCGCCGCCTGCGCCGCGGACCGGCGCTGCGCCGCCTGGTCGCCGAGACCCGGGTGCTCCCGGAGAACCTCGTCCTACCGATGTTCGTCAAGGAGGGGATCTCCGAGCCGGTGGCGATCTCCTCGATGCCCGGCCAGGTGCAGCACACCCGTGACAGCCTGCGCAAGGCCGCTCACGAGGCGGCCGCCGCCGGGGTCGGCGGTCTGATGCTGTTCGGCATCCCCGGCCACAAGGACGAGCGGGGTTCGGCCGCCGACGACCCCGAGGGGGTCGTCCAGGTGGCGCTGCGCGACCTGGACGCCGAGGTCGGGGACGACATCGTGGTGATGGCCGACCTGTGCCTGTGCGAGTACACCGACCACGGCCACTGCGGCCCGCTGCTGACCGACGGGCACGTCGACAACGACCTCACCCTGGAGCGGTACGCCTCCATCGCCGCGGCCCAGGCCGAGGCGGGCGCCGCCGTGGTGGCGCCCAGCGGCATGATGGACGGCCAGGTCGCGGCCATCCGCGCCGGCCTGGACCGCGCCGGGCATCAGCAGGTACCGGTCCTGGCCTACGCCGCCAAGTACGCGTCGGCCTTCTACGGCCCCTTCCGCGAGGCCGCCGAGGGCGCGCCCCAGTCCGGCGACCGCTCCGGCTACCAGCAGGATCCGGCCAACGCGCGCGAGGCCCTGCGCGAGGTCGCCCTGGACGTGGCCGAGGGAGCCGACATGGTGATGGTCAAACCGGGTCTGGCCTACCTCGACATCGTGGCCAAGGTGGCCGAGGCCTCCCCGGTCCCCGTGTCGGCCTACCAGGTCAGCGGTGAGTACGCGATGATCGAGGCCGCGGCGGAACGCGGCTGGATCGACCGCGAGCGGGCCGTCCTGGAGGCCCTGACCTCGTACCGGCGGGCAGGGGCCGAGCAGATCCTCACCTACTGGGCGACCGAGGCCGCCCGCATGCTGCGGTAGCGCGACCAGGCCTCATCCCGGTCGCGGTCGCCGGGCGCGGGCCCCACGACGTCGAGGCCGCGCCTGGATCACGAGGACCACCGGGGAGGCTCCATGGCCGAGGTTCTGCACCGACGTAAACGGCGCCATGCGACGGACAGCATGCTCGACGCCGCGCTGGGCTACGCCCGACTGGGCTGGCCCGTGGCACGCGGCACCTCACCCGGCCAGGACCGAGCGTGCAGCTGTGACCGGATGGGCTGTCCGGACCCGGCGGCGCATCCGGTGACGATGGCCTGGGGCGTGGAGGCCAGCACCGACACCGACACCATCCGCCGGTGGTGGACGGCCACACCGGAGGCGAACATCGTCCTGCCCACGGGACGGGTCTTCGACGTGTTCGACGTGCCCCGCGAGGCGGGCGTGATGGCGCTGGCCCGGATGGGCCGCTCGGGTGTGCCCTCGGGCCCCGTGGCGGCGGAGTCCTCCCGCTACCTGTTCTTCGTGGCCACCCGCTCCCCGGTGGACGAGGACGAGTGGTGGTCCTGCCACCTGGACTGCGTGCCCGAGGCCGTGGAGGACATGCCGGGCCTGCGCTGGCACTGCCGGAACAGCTTCGTGCTCGGAGCCCCGTCGCAGCTTCCCTTCGGCGGCCGGTTCACCTGGATCCGGGCCCCTCATGACACGGGTGGTCCCGTGGTGCTGCCCGACCCGATCGCGGTGCTCGGCATCCTCGCCGACGCCAGCGAGGAGTTCACCGGTTAGGTCGCGGGGAACGGTCCAAGGAACGCGGTCTACTCCTTCTGGCCGTTCACCCACAGGGCGAGCCGGGTGCGGTCGCGCAGGCCGAGCTTGCGCAGGATGCTCGTGACGTGGTTCTTCGCGGTGCCCTCGGTGATGAACAGGACGCGCGCGATCTCCCGGTTGGTGGCGCCCGTACCCACCAGTCGGGACACCTCCCCCTCGCGTTCCGACAGCGGTGACGCGGCCACGGGGACGGTCGGCTCCACCGGCGCGGATCCGGGGTCCGGACCCAGGGCGGCCACCAGGCTCTGGGCGGCGGGATCGCCCAGGACGGTCTCTCCCCGGGCCACCCGGCGGATCGCCGTCACCAGTTCGTCCGGCGGGACGTCCTTGAGCAGATAGCCGCGCGCCCCGGCGCGCAGGCCGCCGAAGACCAGTTCCTCGTCGTCGAACGTGGTCAGTACGAGAGCGGGTACCCGCGGGTACTCCGCGCGCATCCGGCCGATGAGGGTGATCCCGTCCATGCGCGGCATGCGGGCGTCCACCAGGGCCACCTCCGGGAGCGGGTCGGCGGCCGCCAGGAAGTCCAGGGCCTCGACCCCGTTCGCGGCGTCACCGACCACGTCGACGCCCTCTTCGGTCTCCAGCAGTTTGCGCAGGCCCTGCCGCATCAGAACCTGGTCGTCGACGATCAGAACCGAAACAGTGGTCACGCGGTGCCTCCAGCCTCGCTGGGGACAGTCTCTCGTTCCGTGACGCGCGCGGGAACCTCCGCCCGGAGACGGAAACCGCGGACGTCCGGCGCTTCCGCGCCCTCCGCGACCACGTTGCCGGTGGTCACCGTCCCGCCCGCGGCCTCGACCCGTTCGGCCAGGCCGCGCAGCCCGAAGCCGTCGCGCACCGCCCCCTCCGGGGCGCCGCCGCCGTTGTCGGACACCGTGACCGTGACCCCGTCGGCGCGGGCGTCCACCCCGACCTCGATCCGGTCGGCGCCCGAATGGCGCATCGCGTTCGTCAGACCCTCCTGGAGCGCCCGGTAGCAGACCAGTTCGGCCTCCTCCGGCAGGTCCGGCCAGTCGGTGCCGCCGTCGTCACCGGTGGCGGTGAAGGCGATGCGGATGCCGCCACCGTCGAAGGAGTCCGCCAGCGCCCGCATCGCTGCCATCCCCGCGCGTCCCTCCAGCCCCAGGGGGCGCAGCGCGCGCACCCAGCGCCGGGTGTCGGTGAGGGCGTCCCGGACGAGTTCGCGGGCCTGCTCCACCTCCTCCCACGCGGCGTCGGGCCGGGCGGTACGAAAGCGCAGCGCGTTCGACAGCGACATGGCGAGCACGGTCAGGTAGTGACCGGTACTGTCGTGCATCTCCCTGGACATGCGGGCCCGCTCCTCCGCGACGGTCAGCTCGCGCATGCGTTCGGAGCGGTGGCGCAGTTCCTCGTGCGCCCTCCCCAGCTCCCCGTGCGCGTCCTCCAGCGCGGCCAGGAGTTCCTGCGTGCGCTCGGCCCGTCGCGCGGCCACGGTCAGGCCGACGAACACCATCCCCGACGCCACCACGATGAACGACAGGACCATCCCAGTGAGCAGCCCCGACACGAACGTCAGCTCGGGTATCAGCAGGGGCAGGACGAGGCTGAAGACCAGGACGATGGAGCCGTAGCCGATCCCGCCGGGCAGACCGAACACGGCCACCGCGTTCATGGTGCCCACGCACAGCAACAGGAACGTCGTGTGGTTGCTGCTGAGCATGCAGAGCACCGTGAGGACGAGGAAGGTCGCACTGGCGGCCCTGCGTGGCCACGGCGATGTCGAGGACCAGGCAAGGAACGGCCACAGCGTGCAGCAGACCAAGAGGACGACGACACTGACGGCCACGGCAGTGTCGGCGGTCGGATCACCGCTGGGGAAGGGCAGCAGGCCGCTCAGGAACAGCAGGCCGTAGAGGGCCAGGGTGAGCGCCACCGCACCCCAGAAGAGCAGTTTCAGCACCCTGGGCGGACGGCTCTCGTGCAGCGTGACCCAGGAGGACAGGTCGGGCAGGGAACCGAGCGCGCGCATTCTTCGAGCGTAGCCGGGAAAGCGATGTGCGCCCCGCCGTGCGGGGGTCATATCCGAAGCACATTCTCACCATGACCTCTGGCATGCCCGGGGCCGCGTGAACGCTGTGACCGCACCATGCCGCACGCTCGATGCGCTTTCTTCCCCGTCCTCCCTATGGTTTCCGAATACCGGAAGAGGAGAGGAAAAGGAGTGGGTGGTATGGAGAGCACGACGGAGAAGAACACCGACAGGCCCCGCCTGCCCGTTCTGGGCATCCTCGTCGCGGTGGCGGTCACCGCCCTCATGGCCTTCGTCTCCTGGACGGCCTGGCCCGACCTCCCGGAGACGGTGCACGGCGGTAGGACCAGCCTGGACGGCACCCCCGACACGGTCCCCCGCGTGGTGCTCGCGCTGGCCCTGCCCGCGAGCACCGTGTTCCTGACGGTCGTGCTGTCGGCGAGCGCGATCATCGGCCACCGGGTCCAGGAGGCGCTGGGGCTGCCCGGCACGCCGACGGCGCGGAGCACGACCCGGGCCATGAACGCCGTCCTCTCTCTGCTGGCCCCGTTCCTGCTGGTGACGCACGGAGCCCTCACCTTCGCCCAGGCCGGATGGGACGTCCCGGTCGCCCAGGTGATGGGTGTGGCGGTCGGTCTGCTCCTGGTCGGTATCGGCGCGGGCGTGCCGAGGCCGGAGCCGAAGGACGGCCGTGACCACGTCCTCGTCCGCTGGTGGATGGCCGCCTACCAACCGGTCAGGGTCGCCGTCGCGCTGGTCGGCCTCGTGCTGTCGGCGGCCGCGCTGCTCGTGGACCATCCGCTGGTGTGGTCCCTCCTCTCGCTTTTGCTGCTCCCCGCGATGGGCCTCGCGATGGCCTATCCCCTCATCCGCGGCCGGGTCTGACAAGGCGCGGGAGGAAAGAGACGGGGGAAGCGAAAGGGTACGGGGCGAGCGGGCTCCGGGGACCGGAGCGGGGTGGAGAACCACCGGAGGGGGTCACCGCGGTGACCCCCTCCGGTCATGTCCGCTTGATCGTGAGTTCAGACCCCGATCTCCTCGGTGTTCACCACCACGCCGTCCTCGTCGCCGTAGAGCCATTCACCCGGGACGAACGTGACGTCGCCGAACGACACCGGCACGTCCAGGCGCCCGGCACCGTCCTTGAGGGACTTGCGGGGGTTGGAGCCCAGGGCCTTGACCCCCAGCTCCAGACCGCTGAGGGCGCGTGTGTCGCGGACCGCTCCCCAGATCACGGCACCGGCCCAGCCGTTGGCCACGGCGGCCTCGGCGATCATGTCGCCCATCAGGGCCGACCGGAGCGATCCGCCGCCGTCCACCACCAGGACCGCGCCGTCGCCGGGGGTGTTGAGGACCTGCTTGACCAGGCCGTTGTCCTCATGGCACTTGACGGTGCGGATCCGGCCGGAGAACACCTCGTGCCCGCCGAACCGGCGGAGCTGCGTGGAGCAGCTGCGCAGGGTGTCGCCGTGGTCGTCGATGAGGTCCGCCGTGGAGAAGTTCGAGGTCATGACAGCTCCGGTCTCGGGGCAACGGATGGACACCACCAAAGTTACTCATCGGTATCGACGATTCTTTCGTCGGCTCCGCACGACCCTTTCGTCGATACGGCACTTCTCGGTGGTTCCCGGGGTGCCGGTTGATGACAGGATGATGCCTTTCCCGTCATCATCCCGTGGGAGTCCCGTCACTTATCGGCGGAACGTCGCCCAGCCCCTTCCCCCAGCGCGCGACCCTCCCCGTACGATCCACTGGAGAGAGATGGTCTCTCAGATCTTCGCCATCAGCGCCGCTTGGTCCCGAGCCGTGATCGAGTTCACGGAAGGCCTCCCCCCATGGGCGCAGAACGCGGCCTACACGGGTACCGACCTCCTCCTCGGCGTGTTCGCGGTCCTCTTCCTCGCCGCCTGGTGGCGCGCCCGCTCCATGGGTCCGCGCCTGGTCGGCCTGGCGCTGTTCGCCCCCGTCGCGACCGTCATCGCCTACGTGGCCAGCCGCACGGTGAAGTCGTTCTTCGAACAGATGCGCCCGTGCCAGGCCATGGCCGACCTGGCCACGATCGCCACCTGTGACCCGGTCGGCGACTGGTCCTTCCCGAGCAACCACTCCGCGATCGCCGGCGCGGCAGCCGCCGCCCTCGTCCTCGCCTGGCGGCGCATCGCCGTCGTCGCCGTCCTGACGGCCCTCCTGGAGGCCTTCTCCCGGGTCCTCGTCGGCGCCCACTACCCGCACGACGTCACCGTCGGCCTCCTCATCGGTGCCCTCGTGGCGGTCCTGGTCTCCCTGGCCGCGTCCCGGCCGATGACCGCGCTCGTCGACCGCGCCGCCCGGAACGAGCGCCTGCGCCCCCTCGTGCGCGCCGACCGGCGGGACACACCGGACACGGCCCGCCGGACCGCTCCCGCCGTCGCCTCCGAAGCCACCGTGGACACCCCCGCGGGCGGCCGCACCGCACAGGTCTGAGCGCCCTCCCCACGTGCCCCGTCCCGATCCGGGACGGGGCACGGACACGCTCGGATCCGGCCGCCCGGGCGGTGCGGGGCGGGTCACGACTCCGGTGCGGGAAACAGCTGACACACTGGTTACGTGGGTAATCAACAGACTTCCGCAGAGCTTTTCCAGCGTGCCTCCGCCGTCGTGCCCGGCGGTGTGAACTCGCCCGTGCGTGCCTTCGGCGCCGTCGGCGGCACCCCGCCCTTCTTCGTGAAGGGGGAGGGCCCCTACCTCACCGACGCGGACGGCCGCCAGTACGTCGACCTCGTGTGCTCCTGGGGACCGCTCGTCCTCGGCCACGCCGCCCCCGCCGTCGTGGAGGCCCTCCACGGCGCGGTCGCGGCCGGGACCTCCTACGGCGCGCCGACCCCCGGCGAGGTCGAACTCGCCGAGCTGATCGTCGGACGCACCCCCGTGGAGAAGGTCCGCCTCGTCAACTCCGGCACAGAGGCCACCATGTCCGCGATCCGCCTCGCGCGCGGCTTCACCGGACGCAGCAAGATCATCAAGTTCGCGGGCAACTACCACGGCCACGTTGACGCGCTCCTGGCCGCCGCCGGGTCCGGACTGGCCACCTTCGCCCTGCCCGACTCACCGGGCGTGACCGGGGCCAGCGCCGCCGACACCCTCGTGCTGCCCTACAACGACGCCGAGGCCGTCGAGCGCGCCTTCGCCGAGCACGGCGACGACATCGCCTGTGTCATCGCCGAGGCCTGCCCCGCCAACATGGGTGTCGTACCGCCCCGGGCCGGGTTCAACGCCCGGCTCAAGGAGATCGCGCACGCCAACGGCGCCCTGCTCGTCCTCGACGAGGTCCTCACGGGCTTCCGCGTCAGCGCCTCGGGCTGGTACGGCCTGGAGGAGGTCAGCCCCGACCTCATGACCTTCGGCAAGGTCATGGGCGGCGGCCTGCCCGCCGCCGCGTTCGGCGGCCGCGCCGAGATCATGGACCGCCTCGCCCCGGACGGCCCCGTCTACCAGGCGGGCACCCTGTCCGGGAACCCGCTGGCCACCGCTGCCGGCATCGCCACCCTGCGGGGCGCCACCCCCGAGGTCTACGACCGCGTCGACCGGGTCTCCGAGCAGGTTCGGGCCGAGGTCTCCAAGGAGCTCGGCGCCGCCGGGGTCGCCCACCGAGTCCAGAACGGCGGCAGCCTCTTCACGGTGTTCTTCACCGACCGCGAGGTCGTCGACTTCGACACCGCGCGCACCACCGACACCGCGGTCTTCTCCGCGTTCTTCCACGCCATGCTCGACCAGGGCGTGTACCTGCCGGCGGCCGCCTTCGAGTCGTGGTTCTTCTCCGCGGCGCATGACGACGCCGCCGTCGACAGGGTGGTATCGGCGCTGCCCAGAGCGGCCCGGGCCGCGGCCGAGGCCCAGGGCTGACCCTGCCAACGCCCACGACCATGAAGGAAAGACACACACGATGACGACGACCACCGTCGTGCACCTGCTGCGACACGGAGAGGTGTACAACCCAGGCAAGGTGCTCTACGGAAGACTCCCTGACTTCCACCTCAGCGACCGGGGCCAGCAGATGGCCGAGATGGCCGCCGAGTGGTTCGACGGCCACGACATCGCGGCACTGTTCTCCTCGCCGATGGACCGCACCCAGGAGACGGCCGTTCCCCTCCAGAAGGCGACGGACCTGCCCGTCACCCTGGACGATCGGTTCATCGAGGCGGCCAACAAGTTCGAGGGCATGGCGCTGTCACGGCGCTCGGTGCGCGATCCCCGCGTGTTCAGCCGGGTCTACAATCCGTTCCTGCCGTCCTGGGGAGAGCCCTACACCGAGATCGTCGCCCGCATGGTGGAGGCCGTCAAGGTCGCCCGTCGCGCCGCGTGGGGGCGCGAAGCCGTGTGCGTCAGCCACCAGCTGCCGATCTGGATGGCGCGCCGCGCGTCCGAGGGGAAGCGCCTGTGGCACCGGCCGGACCTGCGCGAGTGCAACCTGGCGAGCGTGACCTCGTTGACCTTCGTCGAGCAGCGCCTGACCAGCGTAAGTTACGCTGAGCCGGCCGCCGCCCTGTACAAGGACGAGCCCCCGCTTCCGGGGGCGTGAGTCGGAGCGCTTACCCATGGCGGTAAGCTGGTGCTTCGGGTGCGGTGGGTGCGCTCTCCAGCGCTGGCCTCCCCGGGCTCGTCCCGGTCGCACCGGCCACCTCGCGTCCTGCGCGTCGGTGCTCAGTGGGCCCAGCGGCCGCATCCGAGTTCCTTGCCGGTTTTCACCGCCCAGCGGTGCGGCATGTCCGTAACTCTCGTTAGCGAGAAGGTGATCCCGTGGGTTCCGTCATCAAGAAGCGCCGTAAGCGGATGGCGAAGAAGAAGCACCGCAAGCTGCTCAAGCGCACGCGTGTCGCGCGTCGCAACAAGAAGTAGGACGGTCGCGGCGAACGTCGTCTCTCCGCGGGCGCGGGCGCGCCACAGGCACGTCCCCGGGCGCGGAGACACCTTCGTCCTTGCGCGGCCTTTGCCGCAGCAATGGAATTTTCTGGGTGAGGTGCTGTTGTGCCTCACGGGTCGCGGTCGCCGGTTCACCCTCAGGGTGAACGGTCCGCGGGCCTACCGGAACAGTTCCCGTCTCCTTTCAAGGAACGTGTCGCCATGGCTCGTGTCGTACTCGTCACCGGGGTTTCCAGCCCTTTGGCCGCCAGGGTCGCGCAGGCCCTGCGCGAGGAGCCCGGTGTCCGTCGGGTGATCGGTGCGGACTCCTCACCGCCGCCCACGGACACGGGGGTCGAGTACGCCCACGTCGACCTGCACGACGGGAGCCTGGACAGGATCGTCACCGACTCCGGTGCCGATCTCGTCCTACATCTGGGCCTGGACACCGAGAACAGCCCGAACCGGGAGGACAACGTCCTGGGCACCATGCGGGTGCTCGGTGCGGCCCAGCGTTCCACGAGCGTCCGGCGCCTGGTGGTGCGGTCCAGCGCCACCCTGGACGCCGACGACACGGCCGAGGTCGAGCGGCACACCCGCGGCCTGCAACGCCGTCGCCCCGACCTGTCGGTGGCCGTGCTGAGGTTCGCCAACCTCATCGGTCCCTCTGTGCGCACTCCCCTCACCCGTTATCTGGACTCACGCTTCGTGCCCACGGTGCTCGGCAGTGATCCTCACGTGCAGTTCCTGCACGAGGACGACGGCGCCGAGGCGCTGGTGCGTATGGCACTCAGCGACAGCACGGGGTTCTTCGACGTGGCGGGATCGGACCCGGTCCCGCTTTCGCACTGCCTGCGCCGTGTCGGCGGCCAGCGGCTCCCCGTTCCCGCGCGCGGTCTCAAGGTGTTGCGCGGGTTGGCCAAGCACGGCCGGATCGCCTACGCGAGCTCCAGTACCTACCGCGCTGTGCAGGCGGGGCTGAACACCTCCGGGATGGAGTCCGACTCCCTGGAACGGGAACTGGACTGGGCGCCCGCCTACAGCTCGGTGGAGGCCTTCGACGCCTACGCCGACAGCCGCCGCTCGTCCTCGCGAGGTGGTGGCCTGCGGCCCGTTCACGTGCTCGCGCTCGCCAGAAGCACGCTGAGACGCTGAGCACCCCTCACCCGGCTTTGGGTGCGGCCCGACTCCGGAAACGTTCAGTCAGGGCACCTGAGAGCTTTTGGGGCAATCAGTACCTTTTCTGGCCCGAGTCCCTCGCACGCGGTCCAGCGGCTGGCGCCCGGCTCCTCCACGGCCTGTGGACGGTGGACGAAGGTCCGCCACCGCATGGCCCCCGGTCGGCACCGACCACCCTCGCGAACGCCCTCCTCCTCAGCCCGCTCTGTGGTGCCTCACCGCACGCAGCGCCACCGCGCCCGCGACCGCGCCCGCCATGGCGGCCGGAACGGCGACCCGCAGCGCGGCCCGGTGCCGCCGGAAGTCGTGCACCGGCCACCCGTGCGTACGCGCGTACCGGCGCAGGTCGGCGTCCGGGTTGACCGCGTGCGGGCGTCCCACCAGGGACAGCAGCGGCAGGTCGTTGGAGGAGTCGCTGTAGGCGGAGCAGGACGCCAGGTCCCATCCCTCCTGCCGCGCCAGTGAGCGCACCGCCACGGCCTTGGACGGACCGTGCAGCAGGTCCCCGTTCAACCGCCCCGTGTACACCCCGTCCACGCATTCGGCCTCGGTGCCCAGCGCCCCGGTCAGACCCAGCCGCCGCCGGATGATCTGCGCCAGCTCCACCGGTGTCGCCGTCACCAGCCACACCGGCCGTCCCGCGTCCAGGTGCCCCTGGACCAGTGCCCGGGTCCCCTCCCAGATCCGGTCGGCCATGGTGTCGTCGTAGATCTCCTCGCACAGGGCGACGAGGTCGTTCACATCGTGCCCCGCCACGAAGGCCAGCGCGGACTCGCGCGCGGCGTTGATGTGCTCGGGCTGCTCGCTTCCGGTCACCCGGAACACCGTCTGGCCCCACGCGAACCGCACCAGGTCGCGGGTGGTGAACAGGTCACGGGAGGCCAGGCCGCGGGCGAAGTGGTAGATCGAGGCACCCCGCATCAGGGTGTTGTCCACGTCGAAGAAGGCGGCCCCGGGGCCGTTCGGAGGCGGGGGCGCGGCGTCGTGTGACACGGTTCTCTCCTGGCTTGGGCGGGGGAGACGGCCCTCCGGTGCGGTCGGGCCTGCGGCGCAGGGGTGGCGCTCCCCGCGTAGTGCGAGCCTACGGCCACCCGCGGTGCGGGTTCGGCCACTGGGATGCGTCGGTAAAGCTGGTGAGGAAGATCACAGTGTGAATCCCTCTAGGGGCCTCCAGTCTGCGGGATCTTCCCCGAAGCGAACCTCCCATACCCGTACCGAGTGCACATCCACCCGCTGGCGTGCAGCATCATTGTCGGGATGGTGACGGTAGGACTGGCATTCATAAGCGCGTTGGTGGGCTGGAGCGCCACCGCCGCGCTCGCCGCGTATGCACAGCGCCGTCCCAGTGTGGCCGCCGTCGGTTGGCTCATCGCCGCACTGGGTACGACGGTCGGCCTCAGCGCGGGCGTGGTCGGGGCGATGTTCGACTTCGGCGAGACCACCTTCCGACTGCTGCACATCGGTATCAGCCTCATGGGCCCGCTCTACATGGCCTGGGGCGCCTTCGAGTACGGCGTCCGCTCGCCTCGCGGCCGGTTCACCTCGCGCCTGTTCCTCAGCGCGTTCACCATCGTTCCCCTGGTGGTGCTGTTCGTCGACCGGGTGAGTACCCGCTTCGGCGACTCCTACCCCGCCCTGGGCGACCACTACGACCTCATCCCGCGCTCGCTCGCCAACGCCGCGCAGGCGTTCGTCGCGGTCCTCCTCGTCATCGCGTTCGTCGCGGTCGCCAGACGCGACTCCGCCAGCCGCGGCACCGACCTGTCGGTGCTGGGGCTGGTCGCCCTGGCCGCGGTGCTCTCCGTCGTGGCCGGCCGTTTCGGCCTCGGGGCAGGAGGGCCGCTGCTGATGCTCGGCGCCGTCTCCGCCATGTGGGGTGCGGCCGCCCTGGCCGCGCGTCCCCGCCGTGACCCGTACGACGACGATGACTACGACGGCTACGAGGACTACGAGGACTACGACGGCGCGGACGAGGACTTCGACGACGACCTCCTGGAGGAACCCGTGCGCCGTAAGCGTCGCGAAGCCGACCCCTACGACGACTACTACGACGGCCCGCCGGTTCGTCAGGCACCGCCTGCGAAGCTGCGCGGCGTCATCACCATCTACACGCTCGCCGACGGACGGGCGCAGGGATTCGACCGCATCGCCGACGCCGTCGTGGCGCAGGTGTCCGCCCGGGAGCCCGACACCCTGCTGTTCGCCTGCCACACGGTGCCCAGCGCTCCGCTACAGCGCATCGTCTACGCGATCTACAGCGACGAGCTGGCGCAGGAGGAGCACGAGCGGCAGCCGCACGTCCTGGAGTTCGCCCGCCTCAGCCCCCAGTACGTGGTCGCCACCAACGTGATCGAACTCTCCCTCGCGGGCGCGGCGGCCAGTGACGGCCTCGCCGCGATGCTGATGCCCCGCTGAAGCCCGGTCCTCGGTCCCGGGAAACCCCGCGACCGCCCCGCTCCGTGATCGGGGAATGTCTCAGATCGGTGTACTTGTGCAGGTACGACGAACTACCGGAAGGCCCCAGGCGTCCGATCCCGGGTGAAGTACCCTTCCCTACAGGTTTTCCATGACCGGCGCCCGTCGGGCGCCGATGGCGTGTGACCGAGACCGGCGGGACGATCCAGCCGCGAGGCGCGCCGGAACGAAAGAAAGTGTGTTGGATCTCCGATGCGTAAGTTCCTCGTCGTCCTCCTCGCCCTCCTGGCGGCCCTCGTGGTGGCGGCCGACGTGGGAGCGCGCAGCTTCGCGCAGAACATGGTCGCGCGCCAGATGACCCAGCAGCTCCAGATGTCGGAGGAGCCCGAGGTCTCCATCGAGGGCTGGGCCTTCCTGCCGCAGGCGGTCAGCGGCACCTACTCCGAGATCAACATCACCGCGGCCTCCGCCACCATGGACGGTGTCACCGTCGAGCAGGTCGACGTCACCGCCACCGACATCGATGCCCCCCTCGCGGACCTGCTCGACCAGCCCAGTGTTGTGGCCGGGCGGCTGGACGGCTCCTTCACCGTCCCCTACTCCTACTTCAACGCCTATCTGCCTGAGGGAATCACCGTCGCCACCGAGGGCGGAGAGCCCCGCATCAGCGGAGAGCTGGCCCTGCCCGGGTCCGGTATCAGCACCTCCGTCGACGCCAGCGGCGAGTTCACCGTGGACGGCGACACCGTGACCGTCGCCCCCACCGACATCCAGATCGGTGACGCCCCCTCCGGCGCCGGCGACGTGGTCTCGGGCATGCTCACCTCCAGCTTCCAGATCCCCCCGCTGCCCCTGGGCCTGACCGCCACCGACATGGAGTCCACCTCCAGCGGCCTGCGGATCACCGGCACCGGCTCCGACATCCCCCTGATGGACGCCGAGGCGGCCTGATGGACCTGCCCGGCGTCGTCGTGCTCGCGGCGACACTGCTCCTGGGCACCGTCGCCGGAATAGTGTGGCGGCGGGGCCTGGGACGCTTCCGGGAACCAGGGGGGCGCACGGGCGTACCGCCCCGGCGGGCGATCCGCGGGCGGCGCGCCGGAACGAGGACATCCAGGGGGAGGGAACCGACATGGCAGGATCCGACGGGGACGTGGCGCTCACCGCCGAGGAGATCGGCGCCGCGCTGGGGGAGCGGGCCACGCTCGTGCAGTTCTCCACCGCCTTCTGCCAGCCCTGCCGGGCCACCCGGCGGATCCTGGACGATGTCGCGGACATGGTCGAGGGCGTGGCGCACGTGGAGGTGGACGCCGAGTCCCAGCTCGACCTCGTCCGCCGCCTGGACGTCATGCGTACCCCCACGGTCCTGGTTCTGGACGCCTCGGGCCGGATGGTGCGCCGGGCCAGCGGGCAGCCCCGCAAACCGGACGTGATCGCCGCGATCGGTGCGGCCGTCCACTGAACCTCTTACCGGCAAACCCCCCACCGGGGCTGATACCACCCCTGTGATCCACCCCACCCGTGACAAACGCGTAGCGAGGGCTGTAGCGTCTGGGGTGTGACTTCCTTGACGAGCGCGTACCTGACGAAGCGACGGGCAGTGGACTTCTGCCGCGTCGCCGCCGCGCTCTGTCTGTGTCCCTAGGGCGGACGGGCTCTGAAGGCCCACGCCTCCTCCGTGCGACTGGTTCATCGTTTTCCGTGTACGCAGCTGGGGACATCACGCCATGCAGGTCGACCCTCGCGGGCAGCGCTTCGCGGCTGTCCTGACCACTCTCGTACTGGCCGCGGCCCTCGCTACCGGTAACCCCTGGATCCTCGGTTTCCAGGCGCTGGTCTTCGTCGTCGCGGTGGTCCTGGGAGTCCACCGGTCGCCCTACGGCCTGTTGTTCGCCGCTGCGATACGCCCCAGGCCCGGCCCCTCGTACTCGTCGGAGGACGCCCGGCCGCCCCGGTTCGCACAGGGAGCGGGACTCGCCTTCGCCGCACTCGGACTCGCCGGATACC
The DNA here is from genome assembly GCF_056312425.1 of Nocardiopsis sp. TRM 82005. NCBI lineage: Bacteria > Bacillati > Actinomycetota > Actinomycetes > Streptosporangiales > Nocardiopsidaceae > Nocardiopsis > Nocardiopsis sp. TRM 82005. The sequence goes on along the minus strand of NZ_JBWDTQ010000005.1, from coordinate 186,797 downwards.
TGGCGGGACCGGAGTGGCTCGGTATCGCCGCGACCGCCCTCGCACTCCTCGCCGCCTTCCTCGACGCCGCGTTCGGCTACTGCGCCGGATGCGAGACCTACCTTCTCGGTCGGCGCCTGCTGGCGCCGGGAAGGACGGCCTGATCCCCGTCCCCGGGCGGCCAGCCCCGGGAACACCGACCCACACACGCGACACCGCACAAGAAACACAGGAGGTTCCCCATGAGCCGCTCCGACGTCCTCGTGGACGCCGACTGGGTGGAGGCTCACCTGGACGACGACAGCGTGGTCCTTGTCGAGGTCGACGAGGACACGTCCGCATACGACAAGGGGCACATTCGCGGCGCCGTCAAGGTCGACTGGAAGACGGACCTCCAGGACCCGGTACGCCGTGACTTCGTGGACCGCGCCGGCTTCGAGGAGCTGCTGTCCGCCAAGGGCATCGGCAACGACGACCAGGTCATCCTGTACGGCGGCAACAACAACTGGTTCGCCGCCTACGCCTACTGGTACTTCAAGCTCTACGGCCACGACAGCGTCCGCCTGCTGGACGGCGGCCGCAAGAAGTGGGAGCTCGACTCCCGCGAGCTGGTCGAGGAGGTCCCGGAGCGGGCCCGCACCCAGTACACCGCCAAGGAGCAGGACTCCTCGATCCGCGCCTTCCGCGACGAGGTCGTCCAGGCCATCGGTGCCAAGGACCTGGTGGACGTGCGCTCGCCCGACGAGTTCACCGGCAAGCTGCTCGCCCCCGCGCACCTGCCGCAGGAGACCTCGCAGCGCCCCGGCCACATCCCGACCGCGCGCAACATCCCGTGGGCCAAGACCGCCAACGAGGACGGCACCTTCAAGACCGCCGACGAGCTGCGCGACCTCTACACCGAGGCCGGGGTGGACCTGGGCAAGGACATCATCGCCTACTGCCGGATCGGCGAGCGCTCCTCGCACACCTGGTTCGCCCTGCACGAGATCCTGGGGCTGGAGAACGTCAAGAACTACGACGGTTCGTGGACCGAGTACGGCTCCCTGGTGGGCGTCCCGGTCGAGCTGGGGGAGGCCGAGGCCAAGTGAGTGACAGCTGCGGAGCACCGGTCGGCGGCGTCGCCCTCGCCGACGTCGACGCGGGCGACCAGGCGGTCATCCAGGGCACGGTGACCCGTGACGGCGAGCCGCTGCGCGGGGCCTATGCCCGTCTGCTCAACTCCTCCGACGACTTCGTCGGCGAGGTGGCCACCGGCGAGGAGGGCACGTTCCGCTTCTTCGCCGCTGACGGCTCCTGGAAGGTCCGCGTGCTGGCCTCCAAGGGCTTCACCGGCGAGTACACGGTGCAGGCCGAGGTGGGCAAGGTCATCGACCTGCAGGTCCAGGCCTAGTACCTGGGAGCTCAGCCCCAACGGGGTGCCGTTCGGGCGCCGGCGGGGTTCTGGAGGATTCGTAGGTGTGGCTGTGAGGAACGAGTCGTCACACCGGAGGATCCGAGGGTTCCCGCTTGTAGGTCGCCCGAACACGGAGAGGCTCCGCGCCGCAGGCGTCCGTTGAGGGTGGCGGAGGGCGACGGGCGGGCGAAGCGGAGCCCCAAAGAAAGTACGGGCGCCGGTGCCGACGGGAGACCGTCGGCACCGGCGCCCCGCGTTTCGTCCCCAGCCTGTGGGCTCACCGCCCCGGCCGGGCGTTACGCCCGGATTTGCGAACACACTCCGGATTCGTGTTAGGTGCCGGCGGGTCCGTGACAAACATGCGGGGCGGGTGACAGCATTCTGCCCACACTCCGGTTCGGTCGGAGCCCTTGCGTGGACGAGTCTCCGGCCGCCCCCACGACGGCCGGTCAGGAGGTGTTCGGACGGTGCCCAACCCCCGGTCAGGCGGCGAATCCCGAGGCGAGGCCCGTACCTACGTCGGCTGGCGGCACGCCGTGCTCCTGCCGCACCCGGGTCCGGCACCGCGCCGTCCGACGCCAGCCGACGGCGAGACCGTCAGCGATGAGTGGATCGCCGCCCAGCGCGACAGCGAGGCCCGGACCAACCGGCCGCTCTACTACGCCCTGGCCGGGCTCGTCCTGTTCGTCCTGCTGTTTCCGCTGCTGTGGACGCTGCGCATCCTCCCGGGCAGTTTCGCCCTCGGCGGCGTGTTCGCCTGCGTCGCCATCGCCGCACCCATCGCCTTCGCCCTGGCCCAGAGCCGGCAGGTCATCGCCGAGCGGCTGGAGAGGGCCCGCGAGCGCCTGGCCGCCGAGCGGGACGAACGCGACCGCGCCCTGCACGAGCGGCAGCGGGAGCACGCCCGCAGGTACACCGAGTGGCGGGCGGCCGCCCGCGCCTACGAGGCGCAGCCCCTCTGGCACGGGGTGACCGCCGACACCGACACCGACGCCGTCGTCGTGGCCGGCGGCGACGATGCCGGATGGTCCGCGCTGCTCGCCACCGTCGGCCTCTCCCGGCTGCGCGAGGGAGGCGACCTCACCGTCGTCGACCTCACCGGCCGCTCGGTGGCCCGCGAACTCGTCCGGCTGGCCCGGCGCTGCGCCGTCGCCCCGCGCCGCTGGGTGCTCCCGGCCGACCTGCCCCGAATGACCCTGGGCACCAACCTGGACGCGGGCCAGCGCGCCCGCGTCCTCTCCGCCGTCGCGGCCGCGTCCGGCGACACCGACGGCGTCGACGCCGACGAGACCCTCCTGCTGCGCCTGCTGGAGGTGCTGGGGCCGCGTGCCGGGATCGCCGAGCTCATCGGCGGCCTGCGCGCCCTCCTCACCCCCGAGGACGACGCGGCGGAGGACGACCCCGCGCTCGCGCTGCTCACACCGGTGCAACGCGTCCGGGTGCGCGAGCGCTGTGCCGACGGGCCCGGGATCCGCAGGCGCGCCTGGGAGCTCGAACGCCGCCTCAGTCCCTTCGAGGCCGTCGGCACCCGTGCGGACGACGCCGAATACGCCCAGGTCAAGATCATCTCCACGGACAGGGCCTCCGGCAGAGCCGCCGCACGCGTCTACGGCACCTACGCCGTGTCCGCGCTCAGCGAGCTGCTGGAGGCTCCCGAGGCACCCAGGACCGTGGACGGCAGGCGTGTCAGGGTGCGTCCTGACCGCACCCGTACCGTGGTGGTCTGCGGTGCGGATACCCTCCCCCCGGGAGAGGTCGACCAGGTCCTCGCCGCTGCCGCTGACGGCGGAGTGGAGGTCGTCCTGATGTTCCGGACGGCCACCCCCGCCGCCCTCGCCCGATTCACCGACCCCGGTTGCCTGCCCGTGGTGATGCGTCAGGACGGCGGCTCGGCCGAGACCGTGGCCCGCGCCGTGGCCGCCGGGCCCGGTGGCGCGGGCCACGACCCCGACGGGCTGCGGCTGCACCTCCTCACCGAGGTGATCGGCGAGGCCGTGGGCGACTCGGTCACCGGCGCCGAGGAGGACCCCGACTCCGAGGTGGAGGCCGACGACCGGTTCTTCCCCTCCCCCCACACCGAGTCCGGCGCGGTGATCCGCAACGCGACCGCCGCGATCGCCCCTCTCGACCTCGTCCGCCATGTGAGTTCCGACACCGTCTGGGGTCGGGCCACCGCGCAGGCCGTCGGGGTCGACGCGCCCGCCACCGTCGAAGGCGACGCCGCCCTTCCGGTCCGTACCTGCGGCTTGGACGCCGAGTCGCTGCGCGGCCTGCCCTCCACCGCGGCCCTGGTCCTGACCGCGGGCGGTCCCGTGCTGGTCGACACCAACCCGGGTATCCTCTCCCTGTCCACAGCCACCCTCGCCACGGTGGACGACTCCCGGAACACCGTCGCCGGACCGGACGTTGAGGACGGTGACACGGCGGCCGGGAACGGACCCGGCAGGGGACGGCGCGTCGCGGGTGTCCGCCCCCGCATGGCGCCCTCCGGTCCCACCGACCCTGACGCGCCCGAGGGAGCCGCCTCCGAGGACGGGTTCCCCGCGCCGGTGGGGGCCGACGGCCAGGTTCCGCCCAATCTGGGGCCGCCGCCCGAGCGGTTGGACTGGCGGGTCTGATCCGAGGTGGACAATAGGCTTGGCCCGACACATCGCCCGCCGCCTCCCAGGAGCGAATGGCGCGGGTGATCCAGCAATTCTGGAGAATGAGATGAGCGAGCTTCCCTTGCGCGCCCAACTGGCATCTGTTCTGGGAAGGAGCGCAGCCGGCCTGTCCCGTGCCACCGGGCGGGGAGACGGCTCCGTGATCGGTGGCCGGGTGGCGCTCAAGGTCGAACCCGACCTGCTCGCCAAGCTCGCCCGGGGCCGCAGGCTCGCCCTGGTCAGCGCTACCAACGGCAAGACCACCACCACCAAGCTCATCGCGCAGACCCTGCGCGAGTTCGGCGACGTGGCCACCAACGAATACGGCGCGAACATGCCCACCGGGCACATCACGGCGCTGTCCGACAACACGTCCGCCGTCAACGGCGTGCTGGAGGTCGACGAGAAGTACCTCCCCCAGGTGCTGCTCGCCACCCAGCCCGCGTTCGTGGTGCTGATGAACCTGAGCCGCGACCAGATGGACCGCGCCTCCGAGATCAACCTGCTCGCCAAGAAGTGGCGCACCTCCCTGGGCAAGAGCAACGCCCACGTCATCGCCAACGCCGACGACCCGCTCGTGGCCTGGGCGGGGCTGGGCGCGCCCAACGCCACCTGGGTCTCCGCGGGCCAGCGCTGGAAGGAGGACTCCTGGTGCTGCCCCGAGTGCGGCGGCCACCTCAAGCGCGACGTCGACCCGTACTGGGAGTGCCCCGAGTGCGGGCTGGCCCGGCCCCAGACCACCTGGTCGGTGGACAACGAGTCCGACACCCTCCTGACCCCGGAGGGCCAGCGCGTCAAGCTGCGGCTGAACCTTCCCGGCGACGCCAACCGCTCCAACGCCGCGATCGCCGCCGCGACCGCCACCGGGTACGGCATCCACCCCGAGCGCACCGTGGAGCGGCTGCGTGAGATCACCTCGGTCGCGGGCCGCTACACCTCGGTGGTGACCATGGGCGTCGAGGTGCGGCTGCTGCTCTCCAAGAACCCCGCCGGGTGGCTGGAGTCCTTCGCGGTCCTGGACCCGCCCCGCACACCGGTGATCCTCGCGGTCAACGCGCAGGTCCCCGACGGCAAGGACACCTCCTGGCTGTGGGACGTCGACTACACCGTGCTGCGCGACCGACGCGTGTTCGTCATGGGTGAGCGCCGCACCGACCTCGCGCTGCGCCTGGAGACCGACGGCGTCCAGTTCGAGGTCGCCGACCGGGTGGACGAGGTCCTGAACCGCCTCAAGGCGGAGCAGCCCGACATCACCAAGGTCGACCTCATCGCCAACTACACCGCCTTCCAGCAGATCCGCACGGCCTACGGCCGCGTCCAGTAGGGAGAGACCCATGACGAACACCAGCGCCCTGCGGATCGTGTGGATCTACCCCGACCTGCTGAGCACCTACGGAGACCAGGGCAACGTCCTGATCCTCAAACGCCGCGCCGAGCTGCGCGGTATCCCCACCGAGATCGTGCACGTCCACTCCAGCGACCCCGTGCCCGAGCAGGGCGACGTCTACCTGCTCGGCGGCGGCGAGGACCGCCCGCAGATCCTGGCGGCCGAACGCCTGCGTGCCGACGGCGGCCTGGCCCGCGCCACCGCCCGCGGCGCCTGCGTGTTCGCGGTGTGCGCCGGATACCAGATCATCGGTGAGTCCTACGGCGACGACGACTCCAACCCGCTCCCGGGCCTGGGCATCATCGACATCCGCAGCGGCCGCGGGCAGACCCGCGCGGTCGGCGAGATCGTCGCGGACGTGGACCCCGCCCTGGGCGTGGGCCGCATCACCGGCTTCGAGAACCACCAGGGCCGCACGGCCATTGGTCCCTCGGCCAGGCCGCTGTCCACCACGGTGCGCGGCATCGGCAACGACGACCACACCGAAGGCGCCTACCAGGGGCAGGTGCTGGGCACCTACCTGCACGGTCCGGCCCTGCCCCGGAACCCGGAGCTGGCCGACCTGCTGCTGCGTTGGCGCGTGGGCCAGGTGGCTCCGCTCGCCCCGTCCTGGGGGGAGCGCCTGCACGACGAGCGCCTCGCCGCCGGCCTGCGCTGACCGGTCCCCGAAGCGTGTCCGGGGCCCGGCGGGTACGTCCCGCCGGGCCCCGTGCCGTCTCACACGTCACGGCGTGTCGCGGAATGAACCACCTGGGACGATCGCTGTTGCGTGCATGAAGGCAATCGCACTACAGCAGTACGGATCCGCTGACGACCTGTCCCTTGTGGAGCTTCCCGATCCCAAGGTCGCGCCGAGCGAGGTCCTGATCCGGGTGAGGGCCGCGGGGGTCAACCCCGTGGACTGGAAGCTCGCCTCCGGCGGGCTCGACGCCATCATGGAGGCGGACTTTCCGTTCATCCCCGGATGGGACGTCGCCGGTGTCGTCGAGGCGGTCGGGCCCGACGCGAACGAGTACCAGGTCGGGGACGAGGTCTACGGGTACCTCCGCAAGGACTGGGCCAAGAACGGCACCTACGCCGAACTCGTGTCGGCAAACGTGCGCATGATCGCGCCCAAGCCGGATTCGCTGAGCTGGCAGCAGGCCGCCGGGGTCCCGCTCGCGGGCCTCACCGCCTACCAGTCCGTCAAGCGGACGGAGATCGGTTCCGGCGACACGGTGCTCGTCCACGCCGCGGCGGGCGGTGTCGGGTCGTTCGGCGTCCAGCTCGCCGCCGCCCGCGGGGCACGGGTCATCGGTACCGCCAGTGAGCGCAACCACGACTTCCTGCGTTCCCTGGGCGCGGAGCCGGTGGTCTACGGAGACGGCCTCAACGACCGGGTCCGGGACCTGGCACCGGACGGGGTCGACGCGGTGCTCGACTTCGTCGGCGGCGGGGTCGCCGGGGAGTCGCTGCCCCTCGTGGGCGACGCCGACCGGGTCGTGTCCATCGCCGACCCCGACATCCAGGAGCAGGGCGGCCACTGGCTGTGGGTGCGCCCGGACTCCGCCGACCTCGCCGAACTGGCCGGCCTGGCCGATGACGGCAGGCTCACCGTGCACGTGGACCGCGAGTTCCCGCTGGCAGAGGCGGCCGACGCCTGGCGCCTGAACGAGGCCGGCCGGACCCGGGGCAAGATCGTCCTCACTGCCTGACGGACCCGGTCCACCCTGACCGACGCGGGTCGGCCGGAACACCGGCCGGGCCCGCGTCGTGTTCGTCCGTGGGGATACCGAAGGTCCCAGCGGCTTCAGCGGCCTCGTCACCCGTCACCGGAGACACTGCCGGTCGATCTGATACGGGACAGATCAGGACAAAAGTGCGAAACCGGAATGAACCACACATGTCATGCGTCACACAGGCATGAGTACCAGTGGCCCGCGCCCGTCACCGTCCAACGGGCCCGGATCCTTCGCACGCGTCCTCGCCATCCCCGCCGCCGTACTCCTGGCCGGGCTCGCCTGCGTCACCATGGTCGTCGCGCTGGCGAGCGCACCGCTACCGAATGTCCGGCTGGTCGTGGGGGAGGAGGAGCCGGGCTCTGGCACCGCGCGGGGACCGAGCCAGGAGCCGTCCCCCGCATCGGGTACCGGACCCGGCGAGGAACCGACCACCGAGGAGGACGGGCCGACCCCGCAGTCGGTGCCACCGGAGTCCTACAACGGGGCTTCCACCATGTTCGGCGCCTTTCTCGTGGAGGTCGAGGCGGCCTACACCGACACCACCATCACCGACGGGAGAGGGACCTCCGACACGGCGCCCGCGGGCATGGAGTTCCACATCTACCGGCTCAACGTGACCAACCAGGGCACCGATCCGGCGGTCTTCGACACCTACGGGACCATCGGCACGACCACCGACGGCCTGGAGTACGTCAACGACGTCGACGCCGAGATCGTCGTGGCGTGGGACTACTTCTGGGAGGACGTCAACCCCGAGGAGAGCGTCACCACCCACATCATGTTCCTGGTTCCGGACGAGACCGAGTTCGCCGAGGTCAGGATCGCCGGGCACACCCTCCTCGAACCCCGGTAGGGGCCCGCGCGGGACGGTCCCGCTCCCAGCGGCGCCGTCGGTGCTCCACAGCGCCGCCAGGGGTCGAACCAGCGCGCCACACCGTCAGCGAGGACGGCGGCGCAGGTTGATCTGCACGTTGGCACCCGTGTCCGGGTCCACCACGGCCTCCTGCCCGGCGGCGATACCGTCCACCTTCAGGTCGGTCTCGGTCGGCGCCGCGCGCTTGACCACGCCCAGGGCGATCGGTCCCAGCTCGTGGTGGCGGGCCGACGTGCCCACCCGGCCCACGGCGCGTCCGTCCAGCTCGATCGTGGCACCCACCTCCGGCAGGCGCTCGGCGGTACCGTCCAGGTGCAGCATCACCAGACGGCGCGGCGGGCGGCCCAGGTTGTGCACCCGCGCCACGGTCTCCTGCCCCGGGTAGCAGCCCTTCTCCAGGTGTACCGCCCGGCCCACCCAGTCCACCTCGTGCGGGATCGTGCGGTCGTCGGTGTCCAGCCACGGACGCACCCGGTGCTCCGCGATCCGGTTCGCCTCGTAGGCCCACATGCCGGCCGGACGCGTCCCGGCCGCCGTGAGCGCTTCGGCCACCTCGGTGAGCCGCGCGGCGGGCAGGAACAGGTCGGCCTCCCCCTCGGCCTCGGTCGAGCGCACGGGCACATCGTCGAGCTGGAGGGCTCCGATCGCCTTGGCGCGGTCCGGGCCGAGCACGGTCAGCACGGCGCGGGAGTCGCTCAGGTCCTCCACCTCCACGCGCAGCATGAACCGCATCGAGTCCAGGAACTTCGCCAGCTCCGGCCCGCCCCCGGGTTCGGTGTGGACCCAGGTGGCCTCACCGTCGTCCATCAGGGACATGTGGTGTCGCAGGTGCCCACGGGTGTCCAGGACCAGCGCCTCAGTGGCGGCTCCCGGTGCCAGCCCCGTGGTCAGCTGGCTGGTGAGGTCGTTGAGCCAGCCCAGGCGGTCGGGACCGCTCACACGGACCACGCCCCGGTTGCTCCGATCGACCCATGCGCTCGAACGCTCGATGGCGCGCCCCTCGTGCGAGGGATCGCCGTAGTGCGCGGCGACCCCGGAATCGGGGGACTCGGCGCTCACGGCGCCCGGTGTGCTCAGCAGCGGCGAAGTCATACCGCCGAGCCTAGGACATGCTCCGCGGGTCCACACCCCGCCGCGTGCCACGACGGGCGGCGCCCACGGGGCGTGTCCTGGCCGCCCCGCCAGGGATGCGGAGAACACGCCTCCCACCTGCGGTTTTGCTCACAGAAAAAACATTTGCCCCACGGCTCGGGCGGAACGTAATGTCGGTGTCACGCAGGAAAGGAGGTGGTCCAAGTAATGATCGATCTTAGGACTGGCGAGGTGGCCGTCCGCTAGGACGACGCTCGCGTTCGCGCGACGTCGTTCGCAGCGAATCCCAGACGGACACCCGGACCCCGGGCTGCCGGCCTCGTCCGACCGGCCCCGCCTCCAAGGCGGGAGAGAGCCCGGGGTCTGCCCCTGTCCGGGGCAGGCCCCCGACTGTTTCCCCCGACTACTTCGCGGCGACCCGCTTGAGCTGTGCGGACATGTACGAGCGCAGGCTCTGGCCGCTCGCGGCCAGGTCCCAGGCGTACCCCAGCGTCTCCCGGTCCTCGCCGAACAGGCCGTACAGCCGGTGCGAGGCGGTCGCGTCGATCCCGGTCTCGGTGTGCACCACGGCGTCGGTGGACATCTCCACCCGGTTCGCGAACACGTTGCCCAAGTACACCTCGGTGAAGCCCTCGGGGTGCGCGATCAGCGCCTCCAGGTGGACGACGGTCCCGTCCTGTCCGTTCCCCCCGGCGTCGGACTCCGAGCGCACGCGCCAGTATCCCGACTCCTCGGTGACCAGCTCGCCCGGCTCGCCGTCCGCGTTCATCCGCCAGGCCTTACTGGTGAAGGCCAGATAGGGCAGGTCCGCCCTCTGCGCGAACTCGAGTTCCTGGCCGAACTGGAACTCCTCCACGTCGGTGTAGCCGGCGACTCCCACGCCCTCCCAACGGCCGAGAAGGAAGGACAGTTTCGCCAGATCGGGGTGTACCTCAGCGTCCATAACCTCCGAGGGTAACGGCGGCGAGGGGGTGGCGGTGACCACCGACAGGCCCGGGTGGTGGCCGCCACCCCCTCGCTCTGGTCTGGACATGCCCAATTGGCCCCGCTTTCCCGGAGAACTGGTAAAGATTGTCAGCAACGCGGTGTGGCCACGGGGCGTTATGCCAGCCGCTGTCGTATGACCTCACACACTTTCCAAAGGGGCGGCCTGTGTTACTGGTGATCGGTTCGGCGCTGCTCGTGGCCGCGGTGCTACTGCTCCCCCTGACCCTGCTCGCCCTGCGGCGCTGGCTGCGCCAGCGCGGCCTGGCCCAGCTGCGCCCGGGAGCGCTCGTGGGTAGGGAGGGCCAGCGCGTCACGCTCACCGGTACGGCGGCCCCCGGACCCGAGGGGCCCGTCTCCTCCGGCCTGGCCGGAACGGAGTGTGTGTGGCACGGCCATGAGGTGCTGCGCCACTACTGGCCGCTCAACCGCGACGTGGAAGAGGGCGCGGTCCGCGAGCGCACCTGCGACTCCATCGCCGACTACGGTTCCGAGGACCTGTTCGGGATCGTGGCCGAGGGCCGGTCCGGTGATGCCAACCGGGTCTTCGTCGAACCGGGCGACACCAGGCCCCGGGGGGCCGAGCTGTGCCTGAAGCGCCTGGTGGGACGCCCGCAGCCGGGTGTGGCCTCCCCGGCCGACGACCTGCTGCCACGAGTACGCGGCCGTATCTCGGGTGTCTTCCGGGGCGAGACCATCGAGTTCGAGTACCGCGAGTGGGTGATCCGCCCCGGTTCCCGGGTGCGCGTCACCGGACAGGTCCAGGTACGCGGCGGGCGCGTGGTCCTGGCCGCCCCCGAGGGCGGGACCCTCAGCATCGAGCACGGCGTGGACGACCAGCCGGTGCGTGTTCCTCCCCGCCGGACCGAGGTGCTGGTGCTCGCCGCGGCCCTCGCGGTCTGCGCGGTGGCGGGTGCCGTGCTCACCGCCGTCGCGCTCTGAGTAGGCTGGCGGCCATGTCTCGTTCCTTGGTGATCAAGGTCACCGCCGGGGAGGACGACCCCGAGCGGTGCAACCAGGCGTTCACGGTGGCCGCCGCGGCCCTGGCCAGTGGTGTCGGCGTCTCACTGTGGCTGACCGGGGAGTCGGCGTGGTTCGCGGTTCCCGGCCGTGCCGAGCGCTTCTCCCTGCCGCACGCGGCGCCCCTCGAAGACCTCCTCGACGCTGTGCTCGCCGCGGGCCGGGTGACGGTGTGCACCCAGTGCGCCGCCCGCCGTGACCTCACCCGGGACGACCTCGTCGACGGGGTACGCATCGCCGGGGCGCCGACCTTCGTGGAGGAGGCCGTCCAGGACGGCGCGCAGGCCCTGGTCTACTGAAGGGCTCCGCCGGGACCGTCCGTGTCGCCCACGAGCCGGAGCGGCGCCGGCGCCCCGGCTCCCGGACGCTCCCGTGCCCGCACCACCGGAGGCGGCGCGGGCACGGGAGCGGCAGCGGATGCGGGGGCTACTTCTTGCCCTGGTTGGCGACTGCCTGGATGGCGGCCTTGGCGGCCTCCGGGTCGAGATAGGTGCCACCGGGGTTGTTCGGCTTGAACTGGTCGTCCAGGTCGTACCGCAGCGGGATGCCCGTCGGGATGTTCAGCCCGGCGATGTCCGCGTCGCTGACGCCGTCCAGGTGCTTGACCAGCGCACGCAGTGAGTTGCCGTGCGCGACGACCAGCACGGTCTTGTCCGCGGCCAGGTCCGGGACGATCGAGTCGTACCAGTACGGCAGGGTGCGCTCCAGCACGTCCTTGAGGCACTCGGTGCGGGGCAGCAGCTCCGGCGGCAGCTCGCCGTAGCGGGCGTCACCGGCCTGTGAGTAGGTGTCGTCGTCCGCGATGAGCGGCGGCGGGGTGTCGTAGGAGCGGCGCCAGATCATGAACTGCTCTTCGCCGTACTCCTCGCGCGTCTGCGCCTTGTCCTTGCCTTGGAGCGCGCCGTAGTGGCGCTCGTTCAGGCGCCAGGTGCGCTCCACTGGCAGCCAGTTCAGGTCGGCGGTCTCCAACGCCAGGTTCGCGGTGCGAATAGCGCGCTTGAGGAGGGAGGTGTAGACCACGTCCGGCCGTACACCGGCCTCCTTGAGCAGTTCACCGCCCCGGCGGGCCTCCTCCTCACCCGTCGTGGAGAGGTCGACGTCCACCCAACCGGTGAACAGGCCTTTCGCGTTCCAGACACTTTCACCGTGCCGCAGCAGTACCAGAGTTCCCATGCGAGCCAGCCTAGCCACCCGGCCGCCGCGCTCGGGAGCCCACCCGGCACTCTTACCGGTCGTCCCGTCCGACCAGGTGGGTGAACGCCTTCAGATTGCGCATGTCGTGGCCGCGCTCGGCCCGCCACCGCCACTCCTTGCGGATCGCCGAGGCGAACCCCCGCTCCAGCGCCCCGTTGAAGTTCTCGTCCGAGTAGGTGAGCACACATCCCAGCAGCCGGTCGACCTCGCCGGGGACGACCCCCTCCAGCGGCAGACGGCCGCGGATGTACACGTCGCCGACCTCGTCCGCGACGAACGCCATCCCGTACATGTCCGCGTTCCGGCGCATCAGCCACAGGTAGAAGTCGGCGTGGTTCTCGTCCGGCTGGCGGCAGAAGAACGACGTCAGGGTGAGGCTGTGCAGCCCCGCCTCCAGCCACACGAGGGTCTTCAGCTTGGCTCTGCCCGGCAGCGTGACCAGGAACGCTCCCTCGCGAGGGCGCTCCACCTCCAGCTCGGCCTCCGCCACGGCGGCGGTGACCGCCTCGACCGCGGCGTCGCGAGCCGCTTCTCTACCCACGTCGTACATCCCTCCTCGGTCACCTGCACGCGGCCAGCGGCAGCGCGCGCGGGGTCGTACTGGCCCGGTACACGTCCAGCAGCTCGTCGACGGTCCGCGACCAGCCCAGGGTGGCGGCGTGTCCGGGTGCCGCCATCGCCAGCTTGGCACGCCACGCCGGTTCGGTGATCATCCGGTGCAGCTCGGCCGCGTAGTCGGCTGGGTCGTGCCCCCGCACCAGGACCCCGGACACCCCGTCCGCCACCGCTGTGGTCAGCCCGCCCACGCGCGCGGCCAGCACCGGGGTGCCGCAGGCCTGCGACTCCACGGCCACCAGGCCGAACGACTCCGAGTAGGAGGGCACCACGGTCGCCGCGGCCGCGCGGTAGTAGTCGGCCAGCCGCTCGCGGCTCTGCGGGGGTTCGATCCGCACCACGTCCGCCACGCCCAGCGAGCGGGCCAGGTCGGTGAGCAGCTCGGGCTCACGCATACCGCCGCCGGACAGGCCGCCGACCACGCCCACCACCAGGCGCGACCGCAGCGAGGGGTCGCGCTCCAGGAGCGCGGCCGCGGCGCGGATGAGCACGTCGGGGGCCTTCAGCCGCTGCACACGTCCCACGAACAGCAGGAGTTCGGCATCGGCGGGCAGCCCGACCCGCTCCAGCGCCTCCTGGCGCGATCCCGGGCTGAACACCTCCAGGTCCACACCGGGCGGGATGACGCTGATCTGGCTGTCGCGGGCACCGTAGTGGTTCCGCAGTTGGCGGGCCTCGTCGTCGGTGTTGGCGATCAGCTGGTCGGCCTGGCGGACCAGCTGGTCCTCTCCGAGTACCCGGGCCTGGGGCTCGGGATTGTCCCCCTCGGCCAGGGAGGCGTTCTTCACCCGCGCCATGGTGTGCATGGACTGCACCAGTGGCACGCCCCAGCGCCGGGCGGCCACCACGCCGACCTGGCCGGACAGCCAGTAGTGGCCGTGTACGAGGTCGTAGTGGCCGGGCTCGCCCTGGGCCTCGGCCCGCAGCAGCCCGAAGATGAACGGACACAGGTGTTCGGCGAGGGTGTGCTTGTCCAGGTGGCCGTAGGGCCCGGCGGGCACGTGCCGCACGTTCACGCCCGGGGCGAGCTCCACGACCGGGGGCAGATCGGGGCTGGTCGCTCGGGTGAACACGTCCACGGCCACACCGCGCTCGGCCATGCGCCGGGCCACCTCGACCACGTACACGTTCATACCCCCCGCGTCGCCGGTCCCGGGCTGGTCGAGCGGAGAGGTGTGCAGACTGACGGTCGCGACCCGGGACGGGACCGCCGCCTGTCCTCCCACGGGAACGATTCCAGACACCGGGCGGGTCCCTTCAGGTCGTGTGCACAGCCGCTGTCGTCAACAGCGACGAAGGTACACACTGTTCCCCAGCGGTTTGTTCGAGGGGCCGGGTGTTGACTCGGGGCGGCCTACGGTGTAGCGGACCAGCCGGAGACCAGGAAGTCGACGGTGTCGGGGAAGGCGCGCTTCCACGTCGCGAAGTCATGGCCTCCGTGCGGATGGAGCGTGGCGACCGTCATACCGCGCTCGGCAAGCAGGCCGGCGAAGCGCTCGGCCTCCCCGTGGATGCTGCCCTCCTGGAGCGGGGTGTGGTCGTCGGTGCCCTCCACCAGCATGAACCTGATGTCGCGCACCTCCTCGGAGTCCAACAGCAGGCTGGGCGAGTGGGGCGCGGTATCGCCGCCGAAGGTGCCGTGCGGGTCGTCCACACGGAAGTACCCGGCCCAGGACGCCACCTGCGTGTAGAGGCCGGGGTTGCGCAGGGCCAGCGCCGCCGCCCCGTACCCGCCCATGGAGAATCCGCCGACCGCGCGCAACGCGCGGGGGCGCACGTGTTCACCCTCCACGGCCGCCACGGACGCTCCTGTGACGAATCTCTCCAGGGCGAACCGTCCGTGGGCGGCGTCACCCCACTCGGTGGTGGTGCCCCGGTACTCCTGGCCATGCGGGGCGGCGATGACGAACTCGACCCCCGACCGGCACATCTCGCGGTCCATGAGCTCGCCGACGTTCTCGTCCATGAGGGTCTCGTGGGTGGACGCGGACCCGTGCAGCAGGTAGAGCACGGGCAGGTCAGCGCTGTCGGGTCCGGGCGGGCGGCGAATCCACAGGGGGCGCCCGCCCCCGGGAGCACCGGGGGCGGGCAGGGTCACGATCTCGTCGCTGCCGGGCTCGTCGCAGACCGACACCTGTCCGGGGCGGGGGACGGGCGCGGGCGTGGACGCCTCCTGGGGCAGGGGGGGCCGAGGCCCGCCGCCGACCACCCGGGCGGGCGGGCCGAGGTGGCGGCCGAACCGCTCCGTCATTCCTTCGGGCGAAGGCGTGGCCAGCGTGGCGACAGCCGTGGCGATCGCGCAGGAGGAGGCGAGCACGACGGCCCGCCGGGAGAGAGTCGCGAACACACCGAAACCTCAGAGTCGGGTCACCGGAAGCCGGTCGAGGACCAGGGGTGTCGCTCACTGTAGTGGATCGGTCTCAAGGCGTGTCCACGGTGTGGGGCGAAGGGTCAGACCGCGACGGAGTGCCGCAACCGCAGTTCGTCGGGGTAGGGGCGGAGGTAGGTCTGGTCGCGTGCCCACCCGACGTCCTCCGCCGCGCAGTGGTGGCGCAGCAGGGCCACCGGGACACTCAGCGGAACCTGCTCCCGCCGATAGTCCTCGATCGCCACCAACAGGTCGTGCCTGCGGGCGTCGTCCAGCAGCGTGCTCAGCATCCCGAAGGCGTGTTGCAGCGCGTTGACGTGTTTGCCCCTGCTCGGACGCACCGCCATCGCCCGGTGGAACGCGTCCGTGTACGCGGCCTCGGTCTCCTCGGGGGCGGCGGTCCCCGCACGTGCCACGATCCGGCCCGTCTCCCGGTAGCCGTCGGGAGAGTGCGACATCAGCTGAAGCTTGTGCCGGGTGTGCAGCGCGATCAGGTCGCGCGGGCGCCAGGGCGACTCCCACAGCTCTCGCAGCCTGGCGTGCGCGAACACCCGCTGCACGAACATCTCGCGCAGTACGGGATCCGTCAGGCGGCCCTGTTCCTCCACGGGCAGTGCGGGCAGGATCTCGGTGAGACGCCGGGCGAAGGCCCCCCGCCCCTTGCCGTCCACCCGGTCGCCGTCGTCGTTGAACACCGGTAGGGCGAAGAGGCCGCAGCTGGGTGACTTGTTCTTGAGCACGTACCCGTCCAGGCGGCGCGGCTGGACCAGATGTCGGTCGACGGTCCGCGCCAACTCTTCCGAGTGGTCGGCTCCGTCGGCGCTGGAGACGACCCGGTCCCGCCCGCCTCCGGGGCAGACCGGAAGCCAGTCCACGTGGCGGTCGAGTTCGTCGGTGAGGAAACGCGAGCGCGAGTGCCCTCCGTTGTAGCGCACCGGAGCGCCGAGCAGACAGCTGGACACCCCGACACGGGGACGGGCCGCTTGGTTCCTCGCAGGTGGGAGGCTTGTCTCCATAGGCTCCCCATACCCGTCGACCGGCCCCGGCACCGGCTCTTCCGCGGGAAGGCCCTCGACCTGTTCGTCTGGCGGCGCTGGGCGAGGGGGCGCTCGGCTCCGGCCGCCATCGTCCTGTTCACCCAGGATCCAGGACCCCGCGCGCACTGGCGTCAGGGCGCCGACCGCTTTCACCCCCACCTCGCGGACGGGGACGTGGCGAACGACTACGGCAGCTGGCGGTGGACGGCGGGCACCGGTAACGGCACCCGCCCCTCGGCTACCCGCCGCCCGTCGCAGATCCCGGCCGCTGGGACCGGGCACGGTTCCAAGCCGTCACACGGAGGGGTGTCCGTGTACTCAGCTGGGGTTGAAGGCCGCCTTGAAGGCCCGGAAGGCGGCGTCGTCGAACACGACCATGCGGATCTCCGGCACGCGGAGCTGAGCCGAGTGGATCGCCCAGGCGGCGATGCGCGCCGCGTCCTCGACCGGCCAGCCGTAGGTGCCCGTGGAGATCGCCGGGAAGGCGATCGATTCCGCGCCCAGCTCGTGGGCGACGCGCAGGGACTCGCCGTAGCAGGAGACGAGCAGCGCGCTCCGGTCCTCAGCGGCGCTGTAGACGGGGCCGACCGTGTGGATCACCCACCGGGCGGGCAGCCGTCCGGCTGTGGTCGCCACCGCGTTCCCCACGGGCAGGCCGCCCCCGTAGTGTCCTGCGCGTAGTCGGCGGCACTCCTCCAGGATGGACTTGCCGCCCTTGCGGTGGATGGCGCCGTCCACACCGCCACCGCCCAGGAGGGAGCTGTTGGCGGCGTTGACGATCGCGTCGACGCTCTGCTCGGTGATGTCGCCCCGGACGACGGAGGTCCGGGAGTGGTTCGGGGAGGCCATCGTGGTGCTTCCTTCCGTGCTGGAGGGGCAGTATCGACCCGGAGGTTACGTGAGTCCAGTCTTCCGGAGTAGGCAGTTCGCGGGAGGAGCCCTCGCGGGGCGGATCCCCGTCTTCCGGAAGGGCGTTGTCCCTTGTCCCGTAGGTGATGAGGAATTAACCTGGGGGTACGACAACCCGTAGTACGACCCCCGGTAGACTCACAGCCATGAATCGGCTTGGCGAACTCGAACGCGCAGTGATGGATGTACTGTGGGCACGGAACGAACCAATGACGGTTCGTGAGGTCGGTAAGGCTCTCGCCCAACGCGACCTGGCGCACACGACCGTCATGACCGTGCTCGACAGGCTCGCCAAGAAGAAGGTCGTCACCCGGGCACGTGAGGGTCGTGCGTGGCGTTACCGTCCGGCAGCCAGCCGCGAGGCATACGTCTCCGAGTTGATGTTCGACGCGCTCGGGCAGACGGGGGACCGCGACGCCGCCCTGGCCGCCTTCGTCCAATCCATGGACGACACACAGGCTGACGCGCTTCGGCGCGCACTCGCGGAAACCGAGCAGCCAAGGAACTAGTCCGTATGGTCAGTGCCGCCCTTCTCACTCTCGTCGCGGTCGGCTGCCTCATCGCCATGGAAGCACTCCACCGGGCGAAGTGGCCCTCCCGGGGCCCCTACACCGCCGTGATCACCTGGCAGGCGCTCGGCCTGGCCTGGGGCGTGTCCACCATCGGCGCGCTGCTGGCCTTCGGACTCTCCTCCTACCAGCTCGGCGCGGCCGGGGGTGCCATGGCCCTGACGGCCGACGTCGTCACCGGCGACCTACTCCTCGCCGAGCTCTCCCAGGGCTTCGAGGGCATCACCCACATCGCGGCCGTGGTCCTGGCGGTCGCGCTGACCCTCGTGCTCTTCTGCGGCCTGGTCGCCTCCTTCGTCCACGTGGTCCGCGTCCGCCGGCGCCACTACGACCTCCTCGAACTCGTCGCCAGCGAGCACCCCGACGTGCCCGGCGCCCGCGTGGTCGACCACCCGGCCGCCGCCGCGTACTGCCTCCCGGGGGTGCTCCGCTCGCAGGTGGTCATCAGCGCCGGAGCCCTCGCTGTCCTCGACACCCGGGAACTGGCCGCCGTTCTGGCCCACGAGCGCGCCCACCTGCGCCAGCGCCACGATCTCGTGCTGCTGCCCTTCTCCTCCCTCAAACGCGCCTTCCCGCGGGTCCGCCTGGTGCGCACCTACTACGAGAGCGTCGCGCTGCTCATCGAGATGTGCGCTGACGACCAGGCCCGCCGCAGGAGCTCCTCGCGCGAGCTGGCCATGGCGCTGCTGCGCTTCGGCGCCGCCGGGCCGGCGCCGGTTCCCGCCGGGGCGATGGCCGCCGTCCCCGAGGCCGAACCCGGGGTCGTACGGCGCGTCAACCGCCTCCTGCGCCCCGACGACGAGCTCACGTACCACGCGGGTGCCTTCATCATGGGCGGCTCCGCCTTCCTCCTGGCCACGGTCACCTGCCTCTGGCACATCCCGCTGTGACCAGCGGCGGCCCGCCGCCCCCGCCTCGGGGCGGTCCGACGCGGGCCCCCGTCCGGCCCCCTTCCGCCGCCCGCTCCCGGGTGAGACGCGTGTGATTCGTCCCTCGCCGGGCACGATCGGCGGGGCCGATCCGTTTACGGTGGAGAGCGGGCGGACCTTCGCTCGGACGTCGTCGGGAGTGTGCGTTTTGTTCCATATGATCTGGCAGGCCATCTATCTGGTCACGTTCGTGGCCAGTCTGTACGCGCTGATCGAGGCGATCCGCACGCCGGCCGCGGCGTTCGAGCTGATGGACAAACAGACCAAGAAGCTGTGGGTCGTCCTCACCGGTGTCGCCACGGCTCTTTCCCTGCTGGCGGTGTTCTCCGGCAGGGGGATGTTCGTCATTCTCGGCCTGGTCGCCACTCTCGTCTTCCTGCTCGACGTGCGCCCGGCGGTCAAGGGCGTGGGCGGCAACAGCAACAACAACGGCCCCTACGGCCCCTGGTAGTACCCGCTCCCAGCGGTCCCCCTCAGACAACGCCCCCGTGAGGTGCCTCCACCCCCTCCATGGTTCTCAGCGCCAGCCGGAGTGCTTCGGCGTAGGCGGGGTCGTCCGTGTAGGAGGAGTGGCCCAGGACCTCCGGCCGTCTCGCCTCGCCTGGCGGGGCGTCGTATGAGCGCGGGTCCGGCAGCGGCCCGGCCTGCTCCACGGTGCGCGGGGACCCCGGCCCCTCGGCGGGGGCACGCATCCGCACCGGTCCGGCGATCGCGTCGGTGACCCGCCACAGGTTGCGCCACGCCGACACCCGCTCCCGCAGGTCGGCGAACGGCTCCGGGCCGAAGTAGGCCGGGAAGTAGCGGGCGTACAGGCGGTCCAGCGGGGAACCGTGCGTGAGAAGCGCGATCCGCCCCAGGCAGTCGGTGGGTATCTGCCACACCGTGGCCGCCGCCAGCACCGAGCCCTGCGAGTGCCCCGACAGCACCACGTCCGTGCCCTCCCGGCACATCAGGGCCACCCGGGCGGACAGCTGCGGTACCGCACGCTCCGCGTAGGACGGCGGTGCCAGCGGGTGCGCCACCCTGGGCCAGAACGTGCCCACGTCCCACAGCGCGCCGACCGCCTGCCGCGTGGGCCGGTCGCGGTAGGCGCCGCGTCCGATCCACACCAGCGTCACCAGGGCCGCGCCGCCCAGCAGCGAGCCGATACCGATCAGCCACGACACCGTCCCCTGGGCGACGGCCCCCCGCACCTCGCCGGACACGGCCGTCGCCGCGGACGCCGGACCGGCCGTCAGGTTTCCCGACAGCGTCGAGTACAGCGCGAGCGCTCCCAGCGCCACCACGGGTAGCAGGAACGCCCCCAGCACGGACGGCAGCGCCTCGGTCATCCGGCCCGCGGCCCGCGCGTGGGCGATGTCCCAGGTCCGGTGGTCGCGCACACTGCGCGCGTAGTCCTCGGTGACCCCCGGCAGGTGCGCCCTGGTGCCGCGGCGCAGCACCAGGGCGAGCACCGCCACCACGGCCAGCGCGATGGCCGCCTCCAGGGCGAAGGCCAGCTGGAGCCACGAGTAGGCGGTCGGCACCGACAGCGGCAGGCAGTCCACCTCCGGGGTGGCCAGGGAGCCGCAGCCGCTCAGCAGGAGCGAACCCTGGTAGACGAGCGCGGCCGAGAACCCGCCGCCCAGTAGGGCGCCCAGGGCGGCGGTGGCCGGGCCCGCCAGGCCGAGCATCGCGGTGCCGTCGTGGGCCCGGTCGGAGACGAACAGCACCAGTGCTGCCACCAGCATCACCAGCACCAGGGCGACCTGGACCGCGAACAGGGCGTTGAGGACCGCCCCGTCGCCGGGCAGCCGTCCGGAGGCCTCCCACCCCGGGCGGGGCCACAGCGCGTACGCGGCCACCGCCAGCCCCAGAACCAGGGTGGTGTCGCGCAGCAGGCGGCAGATCCGATCGGCCCGCGCGTTCCAGCGGGGATCCACACCCGGGACCAGAACGCTCAGCGCGCTCGCCGCGACCACCACCGCCAGCAGTGCGGCCAGGGCCGTACCGGCGACCCAGGGGCCGGTTCCCTCGGGAAGGCCGGCCACCGCCGGCTCCAGGTCGTGTCGGAACGCCGGGATGAGCAGCAGCGCGGCAACCGTGCCGAGGGCCGCCGAGACGTGCGCCGAGCGCAGCCGTGCCATGGTCTCGCTGTTGCGCCAGAAGTCGGCGTGGCTCAGCGGGGCGGTCGCGCTGGGCTTGGGCGGCACCGAGCTGGTCACGACCTCGTAGTCGGAGGCCGTGCGCCGGGACAGCCGCCACAGCACCGCGATCACGGCCACCGGCAGCACCGAGCCCACGAGCAGGGCCGGACCCGGCGCGGACAGGGGAGACGAGGGCGAGCCCAGGAACGCCAGCCACGGGCGCGCCTGTACACACGCCTCACCCTGCCAGGCGGCGCACTGCCAGGCCACCAGGTCCATGCCGACCCCCGCCGCGGCCAGGGTGATGAGCACCGTCAGGGACAGCGCCAGCAGCCGCACGCCCGCGCCGTAGGCGTTGTTGGCCAGCCGCCGCGCCCCTGTCGGGCTGCGGTCCATCCGCCCCGGCCGCATCCAGTACGCCACGTTGACCAGCATGAACGGCAACAGCAGTAGCCAGAACGCGCGGGAGGAGCTCCCGGAGGTGAGGTTGCCCCAGGCGAAGATCTCCCGGCGCACACCCGGGACGGTCTCGGTGTCGGGCTCACGGCGCCACCGGAAGAACCCCGCCAGCCGGTCGCCGCCCACCCGCATCGCGGGCTCCACGTCCAAAAGCTCCTCGGCCTGCCCGCCGCTGACACCGTGCACGCGCAGCTCCACGCGGTCCTGTGCGGGCCCCGCGCGCTCGGCCGTCGCGGTCGCGGCGGAGGCCTCGGGGGAACGAGGGGCGGGGGAGCTCGGGTCAGGCCCGTACGGATTGAGGGATTCGGCGAGGTCCGACATACCAAGCATCCTGCCACGCTGAGTGTTCGAGTGTCAGCGCTCGATCGAACCTGTGGACAACGCCGGCGAGGCCCCGCCGGGCGGTGTCGCCGTCAGCCGGGGAGCCGGGGACGGGGTGCGTGGAAGGCGCCGCTCAAGGGGTGCTTCCAGTACGCCTGGGGAGCGTTTCGGACACGGCTTCAGGCGTCCGTCGCTCACACCCCTCCTGGTCGGGGACGGAAAGGCCCGGGGTGAGCAGGCGATGAGCGGTCTCGGCGAGTGCGGCCATGCGCTCGGTCCCGGCCGCCTTCCGGATCCCCGCCCTCCGACGCGTGGCCGGCGGGCGGGGACGGGCGCCGTCACAGCAGGGGACCACCGTTCGGTCCGGAAGCGGTCCCCGGGCCCACGGGACCGGCTACACCAGGACGAAGGAGAAGTCCCGTTTCGTCCTGCGGTTCAGCGGGATGTCGGTCTTGGCTCGGCGAACGGCCTCGCCCCGGCTGACGCCCAGGCCCCGGGCGATGAGGCGTTCGGGGCGGACCGGCACGGGATCGTCGAAGGCGACCGCGACCCGGAGAGGCCACGGACTCTCGGGCACCGGAGGTGCGTGGAGTTCCCAGCACCCGTCCCAATCGAGCGCGAACCGGTTGCGCCGGGCGGTCGACGGGCCGAGGAGGGCGTCCGCGACGAGGGCGGGCGCGTTGGCCGTGTACCCGGCCAGAAGGCCGGCGGGCAGGGAGCGGACCGCGACGCGGTCGTGGACGGTGAGCTTGCCGGTCCGGTCACACGAAACACAGTTGACCAGGAGCCAGACGTCGAGGAGTTTACCGTTGGCGTTGACGCGGAACCTGCCGTCACCGGTGCTGGCGCGGCCGGAAGGGCAGTCCACGCACGGGAGGGTGATCAGGGGCAGGCGGGTGCGCCGTACCGCCCAGGGCAGCACGGTATGAGGGTGTGAAGACAACGCGATCTCTCTTAAGACCTGACGAAGAGCATGGGGAAGAGAGCCGACGGCGTGGTCGGCTACCGATGCGCAGGGAAGTGTCAGGTCTAAAGAGCGGGGGGCGTCATGCGCGCTGAATCCTCACGTTGGGGAGGCCCCAAGTTAGGGGATCACCGTCCGCCGGGTCCACCCGTTTTCGCGAACGCCGCCGGCGGGACGGCTCTGGTGCGCGCGGACGCCCCTCAGTGCACCTGGGACTCCTCCGGAACGTCCCAGGTGTTGCACGTCCCCGGGGCCTGCTCCTCCCAGCCCTTCCGGGTCCACCTGACACTGTTGTCCGCCGACCCGTGCGTGCGGTCCTCGTCAGGAGACCCCTCGCGGTCGGCGGTGGCCGCCGCGTCCGTCAGCAGGCTCTCCAGGTCGTCCTCGTCCAGCGGATAGCTCACCTGGACCGATCCCAGGAACGCCCCGGCCAGGCAGTTCGCCTGTAGCTCGCTGCGGCGCGTCCACGAGTTGCGCTCCAGCGCGTCCTCCTCCTGTTCGCGCTGCTCGTGGTAGTACTCCAGCAGCCCGGACTCCCCCTGCACATGGTGGCCGTACTCGTGGGCCAGCAGGGAGGCGTACACCACGCTGCGCGTGGCGCCGTTCCACTTCTCCACCACGTCCGAGGTGCCGATGTAGATACTCGTGCTCGCCCGGCAGTAGAACGCGCCCGCCCGTGAGGGATACGCGCGGCACGGGCTCACCCCCGACTCGCTCCAGAACACCCGGTCCGGAGGTGTGAAGGGGATCCCCGCGCGGGCGAACTGGGTCTGCCAGGCGTCGTCCAGGCAGTCCGCGACCGAGTTCAGGAACGCCTCCATCGACTCCGCGTCGTCCACGTCCAGTTCGGGCGCCGGGCACGGGCGCGGGCTCAGCCGTCCGGTCTCGTACAGCGGATTGGCGACCAGCGCGGTGTGCCCCGAGGGGCGCTCCTGCTGGTCGAGCCCCTCCGACAGTCCCGTCCGCCCCTCACCGTCGGTCCAGCCGGAGGGGCCCTGGCCGGGCTTCTCGTCGGAGGCGGACGCACCGGAACCGGTGCCGTCGGCGGCCCCGGGCCGCGGGCCCTCCTCCTCGACCGTGGTCCACGACAGCAGCGCCAGTGCCAGCAGCACCGCCACGAAGGCGGTCGCCAGAGCGAACGCCCGGCGGTTGGCACGGCGGGCCGCGGACACCGACGACTCACCGAACCTCGCGTACACCCCTGTCCGCCCGCCCTGTCGTCGCCGTCCACCGGGCCGCACGGGCCGGTCCCTGCCAATGCCCCCGCGGGCGCGTCACCGCACCAGCTCCTCGGGGGCGTTCCACGTGTTGCACGCCGCCGGGTCCACACGGTCCAGACCGTGCGCCGTCCACAAGCGACCGTTCTCCACCGAACCGTGGGTGTGCTCGCCTCCCCGGTCGGCACGGAGCCCGACGTCGTCGAGGATATTCTCCCGCTCGTACCCGCCGTGACCCAGTGATGTGCCCGAGGCACCCAGGAAAACCCCTCCCAAACAATTGGCCTGGAGTTCGTTTCGCCTGGTCAGCTCGTCGGACTGCTCCTGGTCCACGTCCGCGCGCGCACTGTGGAACTCGGCGAGTATGCGCGACTGCCCCTGCACGTGGTGCCCGTACTCGTGGCTGAGCAGGAACGTGTACGCCTCGGGCTTGTCACTGCCCGCCGAGGCCGCCACGATGTCCTCCACCCCCAGGTACAGGCCCTGGTTGGCCTGGCAGTAGAAGGCCGCGGTGCCCTCGGTGGGGAACGCTCCGCAGGGGCTGTGGCCGGCGGCGTACCAGTACACCCGGTTGGGGGAGGTGAACTCCATCCCCGCGGCCGCGAAATAGGAGCCCCACGCCCGGTCCAGGCAGTCGGCGATCTCGTGGACGAAGGCCTCCACCGACTCCGGCTCCCCCTGGTCCAGCTCGGGTGCGTCGCAGGTCACCTCGCCGAGCTCGCCGATTCGGTACAGCGGGTTGTCGCCGAGCAGGTCGCCCCGCCCGGTCCCGGCCAGCGACCGCTCCGATGACGTCTCGTCCATCGCGTTGTCCGCCTGGGCGCCCGGGACCGCCGCGGGGTGCGACCACGCGTTCGCCGACGGCAGCATCGCCGAGATCGAGAGGAAGCCGGTGAACCCCGCCGCGGCCAGGCCCGCACCCAGTGTGAGCGACACACCGAGGCCCATACGCTGGAAGAACCCGGGGTTTTCGGACCAGAAGTCCGGCCCCGGAGCTGGCCTGCGTCTCATCACGGTGACTCCTCACGGCGCCGGAGCACGGTGTCGGATGCCGTGCCCTGGAGGGGGGATACACCGGGGGACCGGATAGGCTCTCGCGTCATGTGGTGTGTCGGCTCCTGGCGCCCGGCCGTCGCGGTGGCGACGGCCGTTCTCGTGTTGTCCTCGTTGGCCGCCGGGATCGCCGTCGCGTGGCCGAGAGGGGAGGCCCGCGCCGCGACGGCGGCGGCACCGGACCCCACAGTACCGGGGAGCCCCACGGCCGCCTCCGGCACCCGTTCGGCTCCGGAGATCACCAACGACGTCCGGCTCGAACTCGACCGTGCGGGCATCCTCCACGGCGAGGAGACCATCGCTTTCTCCGGCGGCGCCCCGGAGGTCTTCACCAGGGCGCTCACCGAGACGATGCTGTACGACACCGACCACGACCGGGAGTTCGAGGTCACCGGGACCCAGGCCACCGACCTGGACGGAAACACACTCGACGTGGACGTGCGCAAGGAGAACGGAGCCCTGTTCGCCGACATCCCCACCGCGGGGACATCGGGAGTGGTACTCACCTACCGGGTGAGCGGAACCGTCAGCGAGGTCGCGCAGGGGGTACAGATGGAGTGGCGGGCGGTCGGCGCCTACAGTCACACCGTCCAGTCCACCAACGTCACCGTCACCGCACCGCTGCCCCCGGAGGCGCTCTCCTGCCTGGCGGGTGAGCCCCGTAGCGCCATGTACTGCACAGCCTCGGACATGGGGCCCGAAGCCGGGGTCGCGCACTTCTTCCAGGTCGACATGGACCCCGACGACCGGCTCGACATCGTCGTCAACTACCCCTCCGGGACCGCCGAGGGGGAGCCCATCCTCACCCGCCGCTGGTCGCTGACGTCCGCGTTCGCGGTCACCCCGGCCACCGCCAGCGTGTTCGGGCTCCTGCTGGCGGTACTGGTGGGCGGACTGATGGTACTGATCCGTGTCCGGGGCCGTGACGAGCGCGCGCTGCGCATGGAGGCCGCCGCCGGTGAGCACGCGCCGGTGGCCGAGGGCGAGCACGGGCGGCTGAGGTTCGCCCCGCCGGACGGCGTGCACCCGGGCCAGATCGGCACACTCGTCAACGAGACCGTGGACATCACCGACCTCACCGGCGCCGTGGTCGACCTGGCGGTCCGCGGCTACGTCCGCCTGGAGGAACTGCCGCACGAGAGCTTCACGTCCGTGGACTGGCGCCTGGTCCGCCTGGACGGCCCGCCGGAGGACACCCTCCTGTCCTACGAGTGGATGCTGCTGGACGCGCTGTTCGGAGGACGCCAGACGGTCCGGCTCTCCCAGGTGGGATCACCCCGCACGTCGCCCGACTTCCCGGCGCGCATCGACCGGGTGCGCGAGGAGCTCTACCGCGACATGGTGCGGATGAAGTGGTTCGCCCGCTCGCCCAACCAGGTGCGCACCCGCTGGAGCACGGTCGGCATGGCGGTGACGGTCGCGGGCGCCGTCCTGACCGGTGTTCTCGCGATGTTCACCAGTGCGGCCTTCACCGGTCTGGCCGTCATCATCGCGGGCGCCGCCGTCACGGCGGGGGCGCAGTACATGCCGGCCAAATCCGCCCTGGGCAGCTCGGTGTACGCGCACACCGTGGGCTTTCGCGACTACCTGCTGGGCCCGAGCGCGGCGAGCGCGCCCCCCGGCCAGCGAGTCGAGCTGTACTCGCGCTACCTGCCGTACGCGGTGATATTCGGCGACGTCGACCGCTGGGCGAACATCCTGGCCGCGGCCGCGCTCACCGACCTGACCCCCGAGGAGCTGACCGGGGACGGCCTGGCCTGGTACACGGGGCCCCAGGAATGGCGGATCGAGGACTTCGCCGACTCCATCAGCACGTTCGTGGTGACGTTGACCGGGATCATCACCAACGCCCGGCGGCTGCGGCTGCTCAACCAGTTCCAGCGGCGGTAGTACCGAAGGCAACACGAGGGAGGAACCATGCGCGCGGTCGTGCAGCGCGTGTCGCACGCGTCTGTGACGGTGGACGGCGAGGTGGTCGGGCAGGTCACGGAGCCCGGTCTGACGGCGCTGGTGGGGGTGACCCACACCGACACCGCCGCCGAGGCGGCCAGGATCGCCAGGAAGCTGTGGACGCTGCGGATCCTGGAGGACGAGCGTTCGTGCTCCGACATCGGCGCGCCGCTGCTCGTGGTCAGTCAGTTCACGCTCTACGGCGACGCGCGCAAGGGCCGCCGCCCCACCTGGCAGGCCGCCGCACCCGGATCCGTCGCCGAGCCGCTCGTGGAGGCGGTCGTCAAGGAGCTGCGTGAGTTGGGCGCCGAGGTCGCCACGGGGGTGTTCGGCGCGAAGATGTCGGTCTCCCTCACCAACGAGGGGCCGTTCACCGTCATCCTGGAGGCCTGACCCGGACCGCCGAGAAGCGCGGGTCCGTGCCTGGCCGCCGATGACGCGGGAAACCGGGGACCGGTGACGGTTCCGCCGGCGTGCGTCCCGGGCGATGGCCCGCACCACGGCCCGGGACACGGGAAGAGCAGGGGGAGAGGGAAGTCCCGGAGAAGAGTTCCCGTGCCCCTCAGACGTCGGCGGTCACCGGCTCGAACTTGTAGCCCAGACCGCGCACGGTCACGATGTACCTCGGGTTGCCGGGGTCCTCCTCTATCTTCGCGCGTAGCCGCTTGACGTGTACGTCGAGGGTCTTGGTGTCACCGACGTAGTCGGCGCCCCACACGCGGTCGATGAGCTGCATCCGGGTGAGCACCCGCCCGGCGTTGCGCAGGAGCACCTCCAGCAGCTCGAACTCCTTCAGGGGAAGCTGCACGCTGTCGCCGCGCACCGTCACCACGTGCCGCTCCACGTCCATGCGGACGGGGCCGGCCTCCAGGGCGGCGGGCAGCACGACCTCGTCCTCGCCCCGACGACGCAGCACCGCTCGGATGCGGGCCACCAACTCGCGGGAGGAGAAGGGCTTGGTCACGTAGTCGTCGGCGCCCAGTTCCAGACCGACGACCTTGTCGATCTCGGCGTCCTTGGCGGTCAGCATGATCACGGGGACGTTGGACTTCTGCCGCAGGGTCCGGCACACCTCGGTGCCTGAGAGCCCGGGCAGCATCAGGTCCAGCAGCACCAGGTCGGCCCCGGTACGGTCGAAGGTCTCCAGCGCCACGGTCCCGGTGGGCGCCACGGCGACTTCGAAGCCCTCCTTGCGCAGCATGTACGACAGGGCGTCGCTGTAGGATTCCTCGTCCTCGACAACGAGTACACGCGTCACTGTGCCGCCTCCTGACGGTCGGTGTTCCGGGCGGCCTCGGGCCCCCGGCTCTCGGGTCTGGGCAGACGCAGAGTGAACGTCGACCCCGACCCCTCCTTGCTCCACACGGTCACTTCTCCACGGTGGTGGGTCATGATGTGCTTGACGATCGCCAGGCCCAGACCGGTACCTCCGGTGGCCCGGCTCCGAGCGGCGTCCACACGGTAGAACCGCTCGAAGATTCTTTCCAGGTCCTGCTGCGGGATCCCGATGCCCTGGTCGGCGACGCTGATGTCCACACTGGACCTGGACACACCGACCGAGACGACGACCCGGGTGTTCTTGGGGCTGTAGGCCACGGCGTTGGCGACCAGGTTGCGCAGGGCCGTGCCCAGCAGCCCCTCGTCGCCCAGGACCGTGACGCCCTCGGCGCCGCTGCCGACCAGATCGATCCCCTTGGCGTCCGCGGGCATCCGCACCGAGTCGAGCGCCTCCTCCACGACGGGGCCGAGGTCGACCCGGGTGGGCGCGGCCATCGGCTCGGCGCCCTGGATTCGGGAGAGCGTGATGAGGTCCTGGATGACGGCGGTCAGCCGGGAGGCCTCCGTCTGCATGCGCTCGGTGAAGCGACGCACCGCTTCCGGGTCGTCACTGGCGTCCTGTACGGTTTCCGCCAACAGGGCCAAAGCGCCCACCGGGGTTTTCAGCTCGTGCGAGATGTTGGCGACGAAGTCGCGGCGTACCGCCTCCAGGCGGCGGTGCTCGGTCTGGTCCTCGGCCAGGACCAGGACCAGCCCGGTTCCGCCCAGGGGGGCCACCCGCACGGCGAAGGACGTGGCGTCGGGGCCGAACTTGCGTACGGCCACCTCGATGTCAGTCTCCCGGATGACGCCGTCCCGCCGCACCTGCCGGGCCAGGGCCAGGAGCTCGCTTATCACCAGCTCCTCGCCCCGGACGATGCCGAAGGCGCGTGCGGCGGACGAGGCGCGCAGGACCCTGTCGGCGGAGTCCAGGACGACGGCGGAGGAGGAAAGTGCGGACAGCACCTCGGCGATACCGGGTGGGAGGGTGCTGCCGTCCCTGCGTTCCGGTGGCGGCGCCTGCCGTGTAGCGGCGCCCGTACGGAAGAAGGGACCGGCGAGGACGCCTATTACGACGCCCGTGACGAGTCCGATGATGCCGGTTACCGCGGCGAGAAGTTCCCCTTGCACCCTTCGATCGTAAACGTGTGGACGGGATCTTTACCCGGTCAGGGCATGCGACACAACCGAGGTTCTTCCATCGTTCATCAACTCTTGGCCGATCCTTCAAACAACCACTGGGAGCATTGACGCCATGCGCGACACTTACCACGACGATCTGGACAGTCTGAGCGAACGCCTCGTGGAGATGACGCGGCTCGCCCGGCACGCCGTCGCCCGCGCGACCACGGCGCTGCTGGACAGTGACCTGAACGCGGCCCAGGAGGTCATCTCCGGTGATGAGGAGATCAACCGCCTCGACCAGGATATCGAGGACACCGCCTTCAGTCTGATGGCGCGGCAGCAGCCGGTCGCCTCGGACCTTCGGACCATCATCACCTCGCTGTACATGCGCGGCGACCTGGAGCGGATGGGCGACCACGCCGTTCACCTGGCCAAGATCGCGAGGCGGCGGTACCCGGACTCGGCGATCCCCAAGCCGGTCAGGTCGATCGTTCTGGAGATGGGGCACCAGGCGGAGCTGCTGGTGACGAAGGCCGGCGAGGTCATCACCGGGCGCGACCCGGACACCGCGCTGGAGCTGGACAAGGACGACGACACGATGGACCGGCTGCGCCGCAAGCTGCTGCAACGCATTCTCGCTCCCGGGTGGGGGTACGGCGTGGAGGCCACCATGGACGTCACCCTGGTCGGACGGTTCTATGAACGCTTCGGTGACCACGCGGTGCACGTCGCCGACAACCTCGTCTACATGGTGACGGGGGAGAAGCGGGAGGATTACGACCCGGAGGGATGACCCCGGCTTGTGTGCCCCCTTCCGGCGCCGGTCCGGCCGGGGTCGGCGACCGTTGCCGCGACGGTGGTGCCGTAAGCGACGCGGTATCGTGAGATCCGTCGCTCCGATGTCCTCGCGCGGGCCCCGGCGGTCCCACCAGAACCCCTTGTGAAGGGTCGGCCGTGGCGTCACCCGAAGGGGCGCAAGCCCTTCCGTACATGGCCTGACCAGGCACGCTGCTGGCCTCGGGTATACTTTGTCAAGCCCTAAAAAGTGTGGCCTGACCTGCGTGTTCGCAAACCTAATAGGTACGTTAAGTCACGGATTCGTGGTATCCTTGTGGTAGCGGAAGGGGTACCTGTCACATGGCTTTCAAGGTCGGCGACACTGTTGTCTACCCCCATCATGGGGCTGCTCGTATTGAAGCGATCGAGACTCGCACCATTAAGGGCGAGGACAGAACCTACCTCGTTCTGAGGGTCGACAAGGGCGATCTGACGGTGCGCGTGCCTGCCGCGAACGCCGAAGAGGTCGGCGTTCGCGACGTGGTGGGGCAGGAGGGCCTGGACAAGGTCTTCGAGGTGCTTCGCGCACCGCACACCGAAGAGCCCACCAACTGGTCCAGGCGCTACAAGGCCAACCTGGAGAAGTTGGCGTCGGGCGACGTCAACAAGGTCGCCGAAGTGGTCCGAGACCTCTGGAGGCGGGACAAGGAGCGGGGGCTGTCCGCAGGTGAGAAGCGGATGCTCGCCAAAGCGCGGCAGATTCTCGTCAGCGAACTCGCACTCGCGGAAAAGACCAACGAGGACAAGGCTGAGGCCCTCCTCGACGAGGTTCTTACGAACTGATACCCGGTCTCGGAATCACGTAATTCATGACGAAAATGCCTCGGGTGGGCGTCGGAACCGACGTCCACCCGTTCTCTTCTGGGCGCACACTTTTCCTCGCTGGTTTGGAATGGCCGGGCGAAGAGGGCGTCAGCGGCCATTCTGACGGCGATGTCGCCGCCCACGCCGCGTGCGACGCGCTGTTGTCCGCGTGCGGACTGGGAGACCTGGGAACCAACTTCGGCACCTCGGAGCCAAGGTGGAAGGGCGCCTCGGGCGCCGCCCTGCTGACCGAGACCGCCGTGCGCGTACGCGCGGCCGGCTTCGAGATCGGCAACGTGGCCGTCCAGATCATCAGCAACCGCCCCAAATTCGCCCCGAGGCGCGCGGAGGCCGAGAAGACGCTCTCAGAGGTCGTGGGAGCGCCGGTGAGCGTGTCGGCGACCACGACCGACGGCCTGGGCCTCACCGGCCGCGGAGAGGGTATCGCGGCCGTCGCGACGGCCCTGTGCGCTCCCGCGGACTGACCGCGCGTACGCTTCCCGGGCTGTGAGCGGCCCCGCCGGGTCACTCGTCGGGGCGGAGCGGTTCGCTGCGCACGCGTCGCGACGGCGGACCCGACACGAAGTTCACCATCGGCGGTCTGGGCGGCTTGAGCATCATGGGGCGCTTCTCCAGTGGCGGCCGCGGCCCGAGCCGCTCCGGCCGATGGCTCCGGTCGGGTGCGGCCCCGGGGTCCCGCTCGCTCCCCGCGTCAGCGGCGGAGGGGAGTTCCTCCGCCTCGGGCAGGGGGGCGGAACCGGGGCCGTGCTCCGGGTCCCCCGCCTCCGTGGGCTCCCCCTGGGGCTCGGCCCCCTCCGCGAACGACGAGCGGTCCTCCGGCGGTGTCCACACCGGCGGCACGTAGTCCGACAGAACACCGGCACCCGCGTCGGAGTCGTCCTCGGGCGGCTCCCAGAGCGCCGTGTCCGGTATCCCGGCCTCACCCGGCTCCGTCGATGCCTCGGACGACGCGCCGTACCCCGGCACGGCCTCGGGTCCGTCCTCGGTCACCGCGGTCGGAAGGGGCCCCGGTTCCTCGGTCCCCATGGGCTCCTCGGGTCCTTCGATCTCCTCCGCCCTCTCGGGTCCCCCCGCCAGCACGTGCCCGGGCCCCGGCTCCGGCGAGGACACCGGTCCGGGCTCCGGTTCGGGCTCCGGCCCGGTTCCGAGCTCTGGTTCGGGCGGGGGCTTCGACGCGGTGGCGGCCACGGGGGCCTCGGCCTCGTCCGAGGCCGGGTCGCCGGGAGGCGGCTCATGCACGAAACCCTCATCGGTGAGGGTTTCCGGTACCGCCGCGACCGGCTCCGGCCCGGCATCAGTGGGCGCGGCGGCACCGGGCACCACCGGGGTCTGCTCGACGGCTCGCCTGATCGGGTTGTGCCCGGTCCGGGAGCGCCGGGGCAGGGGCGGGGTCGGTCCCGGCGGCACCGAGGCGCCCCCGTCGGCCTTCGGCCGTGCCGCCGCACCGGTCCCGGGAGCGTCCCCGAAGGGCAGTCGGGGCGGCGGTTCGGCGGCGACGGCCTCGTCGTCCCACCGGTCCCTCTCCCAATCCCAGTCCCGGTCGGCCGCGTTCTCGTCCTTCCCACGGTGGGCGGTCGGCGCGGACGCCGCCGTATCGCCCCCGTCGGGGCCGTCCTCGCCGCCGTCCCGGTCGCGGTCGTCGGATCCCAGGCGCAGCAGCCGGGTGCTGAGATCCTCACCGCCGTCCCCGTCCCCGTCCCCGTCCCCGGTCGGGGACACGGACTCCTCGGCCGGGGGGACCACGGAACGGGCACGCAGCACCGTGGTGGGGTCGTCCGCCGGGCGCGGCCGCGCGACCGGTACGCGGCGGCGCCTGCGCATGTGCGCGCGCAGGGCGAGCCACAGCAGGAACGCCACCAGCAGCCCCGCGAGCGGCGCCACCGCCACGATCACGTTGGCCACCCCCTGGTGGACCCGCTCGATGAGCTGGAGGTTGCTCATCAGCATCGCCGCGAACGCGAACAGGATCAGAAGCGGGATCATCACCAGGTCGACCCAGAACCGCTCACGCGGGTGCGCGCCGCGCAGGAGGTAGCTCACCCAGCACGCCATGATCAGCAGCAGCGTGTAGGCCACCGGGAACACGTGGGCGAGGAGGCTGTCCTCGTGCCCGCCGTACTCGGCGAACCGGAAGATGCCGTTGTAGGAGACGACGAGGGCGCACAGGGCGATGAGGCCGACGAACAGGGCGCCACCGACGGGAGCACCGGCTCCCGCACCGCGACCTGCCGCGGGCCGACCGTTCCGTGTCCCTGACTCGGGGGCGTTGTTGTAAGGGGCCATCGCTTTCGCAGCGTAGCCGAGGCGATGCCACGAACACGAGATTCCGGACGATTACGGCCGCTTCCAGACGAGCTGCCCTGAAGGCGTTCTGCGTCGTTCTGTTGGGATATGCAGGGGGTAGTGACTCGGCGATCGACGGGGACGGGCTTTGGAACAGGCCCGTCTCGCCTCCCACTCGCCTGAATACGGCTAATCACATATATGCACTTGGGGATGTCCGCGAAGGCTTCCGCCCAGGATGGCGTTCCTGGTTTGTGACTCCCGCGTCAGGGGAAAGCGGATACGCTTGACAACGTGAGTCTGCGCTTCTATGACACCAGTGCCCGACAGGTCCGCGAGTTCGTCCCGCTACGTGAGGGGGCCGCCTCCCTGTACCTGTGTGGTGCCACGGTGCAGGCACCCCCGCACATCGGACACATCCGGTCCGGAGTGAACTTCGACATCCTGCGCCGTTGGCTGACACACCTGGGATACGACGTCACCTTCTGCCGCAACGTCACCGACATCGATGACAAGATCATCAGGGTGGCGGCGGACGAGGGCGTGCCCTGGTGGCATGTCAGCGAGCGCAACCAGCGCGCCTTCACCTACGCCTACGAGATCCTGGGCTGCCTGCCGCCCACCGTCGAGCCGCGGGCCACCGGGCACGTGCCCGAGATGATCGACCTCATACACCGCCTCATCGACGCGGGCCACGCCTACGCCGCCGGTGACGGCTCCGGCGACGTCTACTTCGACGTGTGCTCCTACCCGCCCTACGGTGATCTGTCCAACCAGCGCCCCGACCAGGTCGTGGAGTCGGCTGACGCCGACCCGGGCCGGGTCAAGCGCGATCCCCGCGACTTCGCCCTCTGGAAGGGCGCCAAACCGGGGGAGCCCAGTTGGGACACCCCGTGGGGACGCGGCCGCCCCGGCTGGCACCTGGAGTGCTCGGCGATGTCCACCAAGTACCTGGGTCCCAGTTTCGACATCCACGGCGGCGGTCTGGACCTGGTCTTCCCGCACCACGAGAACGAGCTCGCCCAGTCCCGCGCCGCAGGCGACGGCTTCGCCCAGTACTGGCTGCACAACGGGCTGCTCGTCGTCGGCGGCGAGAAGATGAGCAAGTCGCTGGGCAACTCCCTGCTCATCCCGCAGATGGTGCGCAAGGTCCGTCCCGTCGAGCTGCGCTACTACCTCGGCCAGGTGCACTACCGCTCCGTCATCGACTACTCCGACGCGGCACTCCAGGAGGCGGCCACCGCCTACCAGCGCATCGAGGGCTTCCTCACCAGGGCCGTCGAGGTGCTGGGCGAGGTCAACCCCGCCGCCGACGTGCCCGCCGGGTTCGCGTCCGCGCTCAACGACGACCTCGGGGTCTCCCAGGCCCTCGCCGTCGTGCACGGGCACGTCCGCGAGGGCAACACGGCGCTGGCCGCCGGCGGCAAGGAGCAGGTCGCCGAGATCGCCGGTGAGCTGCGTACCATGCTCGGCGTCCTTGGCCTGGACCCGCTCGGCGAGCAGTGGGCCGGCGGCGACCAGGGGCTGCGCGAGGTCGTGGACGCCCTGGTCGCGGTCGCCCTTGAGCAGCGCCAGGCGGCACGGGGACGCAAGGACTACGCGGCGGCCGACGCGATCCGCGACCAGCTCGCCGAGGCGGGCATCGTGGTCGAGGACACCCCGCAGGGCCCCCGCTGGGACCTGCGCCGCGGCTGAGGCGACGCGCGTGGTGGTGCGGCGGCGCTAGGCTGGGAGTTTGCCACCGTGTTCGCACCGGTCGGCGATATTCCACCAGCCGGATGCCCCGCGCCTCCGGCATGTTCGCGATACGTACGAGAGGCGGCGACCATGCCGGCGAAGAAGAACAAGAAGGGTCCGACCAAGGGCAGCGGCGGCAAGGGCCGCCGTTCGCTGGAAGGCAAGAGCGGTACCCTCCCCGCCGACCAGCGGCACTGGTACGAGGGCAAGCAGCGGGCCAAGGCCGCCCGGCGCGCCAAGTCCTCCGACGGCCAGCCGCACGGCGCGAAGGGGACCGAGCGCCGCCGTCAGGACAGCTCCGACCTGCTGGTCGGACGCAACCCGGTGGTGGAGGCGCTACGTGCGGGAATGCCCTCCACCCGCCTGTTCCTGGCCAACAGCCTCGACCCCGACGACCGGATCAACGAAGCCGCCCTGCTCGCCGGTGAGCGCGGCGTGGACGTGGTCGAGGTCTCCCGCGCCGAGCTCGACCGCCGTTGCGAGAGCAACGGGCAGCCCGGCGCCGCCCACCAGGGGATCGTGCTCCAGGTGCGGCCCTACCAGTACTGGGCCCCCGAGGGCCTGCTGGACAGCGCGCTGGAGTCCGACACCCCGCCGCTGATCGTCGCTCTGGACGGGGTCACCGACCCGCACAACCTGGGCGCCATCGCGCGCTCGGCCGCCGCGTTCGGCGCGCACGGCATCATCGTCCCCGAGCGCCGCTCGGCCGGGGTCAACATGACCGTGTGGAAGACCTCCGCCGGCACCCTGGCGCGGCTGCCCGTGGCCCAGGCCACCAACCTGACCCGGGCGCTGGAGACCTTCAAGAAGGCGGGCCTGTTCGTCGTCGGCCTCGACGCCAAGGGCGACACCCGGCTCCCGAACCTGGAGCTGGCCACCAACCCGCTGGTGGTCGTGGTGGGTGCGGAGGGCAAGGGCCTGTCCCGCCTGGTGCGCGAGACCTGCGACGCGGTCGCGAGCATCCCGATCGGCAACGCGGAGTCGCTGAACGCCTCCGTGGCCGCCGGGGTGTCCCTCTACGAGGTGGCCCGCCGCCGCGCCGAGGACAACGGCTAGCCGTACTGACCGCGAAGGTTCGCCGGACCGCTCCTGCCCGGCGTTGACCTTGTACTTATAGCGCGGCTCGACGGCCCAACCTCGCCATAAGTACAAGATCAACGGGCGTGGAACCTCCTGCTCCACGCCCGCGACGTCTACGGCCGGCCCACCAGGCCCCCTGCTGGCCGATCAGCGCCGCCGCACAGGCTCGGCGGGTGGTAGGCCGCCGGCCTTCGTTCGGGTGGCCTGTCGGGGCCGCAACACGGTGGAGCGATGCGTCAACCCGCTCAAGCAGAACCGGGCGGTCGCGACCCGCTGTGACAAGCGGGCTGCGATCTTCGACGGGACCGTGCTGGTGGCCTCGATCCGAACCTGGCTCCGCGATCCCACCAGTTCGAACAGTGCCCAGCGCCGCACGTGTGGCACGTGGCCACCATCGCAGGCTTCTCGGCGCGCTGTTCCGCTGACCCTGGCGTCCGTGACGAGGCCAGAGCACGCGAAGCCGCTCACGACGTCCCGGGGGTGGAGCGGGTGGTCGGCGGCGGACCCGGTGGAGGGGTAACACCTGCGGAGGACGGGTAGCGGACCGCACGACAGGCCTGACCGGTGAGGACGCCGCGGGACGGACGGGGGACGATGCAGACCTTCCTGCCCCACCCCGCGTTCGCCGAGTGCGCGCGGGCACTGGACGACCGCAGGCTGGGCAAGCAGCGGGTGGAGGCCATGCAGGTGCTGCGGGCCCTGGTGTGGCCCGCGTACGGGTGGAAGCGCCACCCCGCCGTGGCGATGTGGCGCGGCTTCGTGCCCGCGCTGGTGGGTTACGGGGTGGCGATGTGTCGTGAGTGGCGCCGCCGCGGGTACGCCGACTCGGTGCTGCCCTCGCTGCTGGTCTTCACCGGGGGCCGCGTCCCCGAGGAGGAGGAGCTGTGGGAGCGCGACCTGCTCCCGCCATGGCTGGGGGACGGGGCACTGCACGTCTCGCACCGCTCGGCCCTGGTGTACAAGGACCCGGCCCACTACGGGCCCCTGTTCCCCGGAACGCCCGGCGGCCTGCCCTACGTCTGGCCCCGTCCGGTCTTCCCCCGGTGGCCGCTGCGGCGCGGCACCGCCGAGGCGATGCCGCTCGGGGAGGCCGTGAAGCTGTTGGAGGCTGACGCGTTGCCGGACGAGCAGGCGGCCGCCCTGGAACGGCTGGTCGGCGGCCGCAGCGCGTCGCTGCGGATCACCGGGCCGGGCGACACCGTGCCCGGGCTGCTCGCCGGACTGTGCACGCCCGGCGAGACGCTGTGGCTGGTGCCCGGGTGTCCGCCGCCCAGACCGCAGGGCTGCGCCGATCCGGGCCCCTCGGAGGCGGTCGGGCGGACCAGCCGGTCGACCGCACGGCGGCCCGGGCCCGAGGACGAGGCGGCGATGCGCGAGGAAGCCGGCGAGCCGGAGTTCCGGTTCCGCAGGATCGCCCTGGGGAACGAGACGGAGGTGCCCGTGCCGTCCTCGGCTGAGCTGGTCGTCCTCGACGGCGCCGAACTGCCCGAGCCGCGCTCGGCCCCGCTGGTACTGCGCCTGCTGCCCGCTGACAACGGCTAGCCGTACTGACCGCCGCGCCTGAGAGTGCTTCCGCGGGGCCCGTTCCTACGGTCCCGTTTCGTCGCGCCCGGGCCGTCGCCCGCCACACGGGCCTTGGCACAGGACATGGCCGGGCCGCCGTCCCCTGTTTCCTCGGCCGGCCCCACGGGTATCTGTGCGTCTACGTTCGTACCCTTCGGAGAAGAGACGCAGGTGAGCGACATGTCGGCGGACACCCCTCCCCTTCCCGAGTACGAGGACCTGTCGGTCCAGGACCTGCGGGAACGCATTCGCTCCCTGTCAGCGGAAGAGGTGCGCAAGCTGATCGCCTACGAGGAGAGCCACGCCGACCGCATGGAGATGCTGGAGTTCCTCAAGGACCACCTGAACAGGCTTGAGGGGGAGGACCTCGACGCCGCCGGGCCCGAGGGCGGCTCGGACGCCGAGGCCGCCACCCGCGCGGACGCGGTACCCCAGAGCGCGGAGCGTCCGCCGCCCGACCGCCGGCCGGACCAGCCCTGACCCTCCGTGCGCTCCGGGAAGCCTCATGGGCACCTGTGCCAGGGACGCGGCATGGGCTGTGGCGCGGCGGCCCGGCCCCAACGGGGGACACACGGCCAAAGGAGCCCCGTGCGTGGCACGCGGCGGCGCCGGCCGTGGCGGGCTCCCGGGACGTGCGGTGCGTGCGGACACCCGATCGGGTCCTCGCCCCCATCACCGCACGTGCCCGGTGAGCCCTCGTTCCGCCGTCCGCCTCTCCACCGCCCGCCTCTCCGCCGGGCGGATCGTCAGTGCGTGCCGAGGTACCCGTTCGGGTCGAGCACGTACTTGCTGGCCGCGCCCTTGTCGAAGGACTGGTAGCCCTCCGGGGCGTCCTCCAGCGGGATGGCCACGGCGTTGACGGCCTTGGCGATCCGTACGCGGTCGGTCATGATCGCCGCCATCAGTTCCCGGTGGTACTTCATGACCGGGCACTGGCCGGTGAAGAAGGCGTGTGACTTGGACCAGCCCAGTCCGAACCGGATGGACAGGGAGCCCTCCCTGGCCGCCTCCTCGGAGGCGCCGGGATCACCGGTCACGTACAGGCCGGGGATACCGATCGACCCTCCGGCCCTGGTCAGGTTCATCGCGGTGTTCAGGACGCTCGCGGGCGCCTCCTCCGTGGCCTCCTCCCCGGTTCCGTGCGCCTCGAAGCCGACGGCGTCCACCGCGCTGTCCACCACGGGGAGGCCGAGGATCTGCTCGATCTGCTCGCCGGGGTCGCCCTCGGTGATGTTGATCGTCTCGCATCCGAAGCTGCGGGCCTGGGCCAGGCGCTCCTCCTGCAAGTCACCGACGATCACCACCGCCGCGCCGAGCAGCTGGGCCGACGCGGCCGCGGCCAGCCCGACGGGCCCGGCACCCGCGACGTAGACGCTCGACCCCACACTCACGCCCGCGGTGACGCAGCCGTGGTAGCCGGTCGGGAAGATGTCCGAGAGCATCGTCAGGTCGAGGATCTTCTCCATCGCCCGGTCCCGGTCGGGGAACTTCAGTACGTTCCAGTCGGCGTAGGGCACCAGCGCGTACTGGGCCTGGCCGCCGACCCAGCCGCCCATGTCGACGTAGCCGTAGGCCGATCCGGGGCGGTCGGGGTTGACGTTGAGGCAGATCTCGGTCCGCCGCGCCTTGCAGTTGCGGCACCGGCCGCAGGAGATGTTGAACGGCACCGAGACCAGATCGCCGACCTCGACGAACTCGACGTCGGGCCCCGTCTCGACCACCTCCCCGGTGATCTCATGGCCCAGGACCATCCCCTCCGGCGCGGTGGTGCGCCCCCGCACCATGTGCTGATCGCTTCCGCAGATGTTGGTGGCGACGACCTTCAGGATCACCCCGTGCGGCACCTTGCGCCCCACGTTCGCGGGGTTGACCCCGGGGCCGTCCTTGAGCTCGAACTCCGGGTAGGCGATGTCCTGGACCTCGACCCTGCCCGCTCCCTGGTACACCACGCCCCTGTTGCCTGTCATGGTCCTACCACCTCTCCGCCCCCTGACGGGAGCACGTTCCCTTCTCGTTTCCGGACGGGACAGCCGGTAATCGGACACCGTGCGCCATCTCGTGCTTCTTTGCCGGATCGGGGAGGGAACGCGGGCGGGGACGGGCCCCGCGGCGGCTCGGAGGTATCCGAGTAGGCCTGGCGGCCTATGAACCGGTACCATTTCCCAGGGACGTCGCCGAGGCCAAGGCCGTGGCGGCCCGCCAGCGTAGCTCAATCGGCAGAGCAATCGCCTTGTAAGCGATAGGTCAGGGGTTCGATTCCCCTCGCTGGCTCTTACCTTCTTGACCTGGGGCAGCTCCAGGCGGAGCCACTGTCGCTGGCAGCCTCAGCACCTGGAGGGCAATCGCCCGTGGACACCGTGCGTGTACGCCGGGGACCGCGCGATCCGGCCGCCGGCCCCGTGAGCACCCACGTTGACCCCTTCGCCCTGACGCCGCACGCCGCCGGCCTCATCGATCGCGCCGCGGCCACGCACGGCGAAGCGGTCCGATGAACGAGCTCTTGACACGGCCGTGAACCAGCGGCCCCCGTGGTGCTGCTCACCGATGCCGCTCCTCGCCCGGTGATCCGCCCGGCGGCACACCGTCATACGCGGATTACCGCACCGGAGCCGAACAGGCATGGATCATAGGTGCGTGGACTGTTCGGAGTTGCACTTCCCGCTGGTCGTGGAGGACCACGACGGCTTCCCGGCCAAGGCCGGGCGCGGCTGTCCGGCCACCGCCGGACCGGTGCGCGAAAGCCGACGCGAGGTCCACGGCGGATTCGACGTCGACGCGAACGCACGATGTCGGCGGGCCGGGGGCGGCCGACGCGTCCGTGGATCCCCGTCCCGTCAACGAGGACACCCGTGCCCTGGTGCCGGCGTTCGCCGGAAGGCCCGCCGACCCCGCCCTCGGTAACGCTTCGTTGCCGCCAGACGCAGGGAACCACTACCGGCATCGTACGGATGAGAGGTGAGATCGGTGTCCACCAACGGAGAGCAGGACAGCGCGGCGGAACCAGGGACTCAGGCGCCCGCGGCCGACAGCGGGAAGAGCCGGATCAAGCCCGTGGTCTTCGTCGGTTCGTCCGTGCTGATCCTCGCGATCTCGATCTGGGCGATCATCACGCCGACGGGCGCCGAGGAGACCATCGGAACGCTCGTCGCGTGGATCTCCCGGGGGTTCGGCTGGTACTACTTCCTCGTCGCCACCCTGTACCTGGCGTTCGTGGTGTTCGTCGCCGTGTCCCGGTACGGCAAGGTCAAGCTCGGACCACAGCACTCCACA
The DNA here is from genome assembly GCF_056312425.1 of Nocardiopsis sp. TRM 82005. NCBI lineage: Bacteria > Bacillati > Actinomycetota > Actinomycetes > Streptosporangiales > Nocardiopsidaceae > Nocardiopsis > Nocardiopsis sp. TRM 82005. The sequence continues at coordinate 145,957 of NZ_JBWDTQ010000005.1, read as the reverse complement.
CCGGACTACGGGGTGTTCGCGTGGGCCTCCATGCTGTTCGCCGCGGGTATCGGCATCGACCTGATGTTCTTCTCCGTCTCCGGTCCGGTCAGCCACTACCTCGCGCCGCCCGAGGGCGACCCGCAGACCGTCGAGGCGGCCCGGCAGGCCGTGGTGTGGACACTGTTCCACTACGGCGTCACCGGGTGGGCGATGTACGCGCTGATGGGTATGGCGCTGGGCTACTTCGCGTTCCGCTACCACCTTCCGCTGGCCATCCGATCGGCCCTGTACCCGCTCATCGGCAAGCGCATCCACGGCCGGATCGGTGACGCGGTCGACCTCGCGGCCATCATCGGCACCATCTTCGGCATCTCCGTGTCGCTCGGCATCGGCGTCGTGCAGCTCAACTACGGGCTGTTCTTCCTCTTCGGGATCCCCGAGGGGATCGGGGCGCAGATCGGGCTGGTCCTCGTCGCCGTGCTCATAGCCACGGTGTCCGCCGTGGCGGGTGTCGACCGGGGAATCAGGCGGCTCTCCCAGCTCAACGTCCTGCTCGCCATCCTCCTGATGCTGTACGTGCTGATCGCCGAGAACCCCGCCCAGCTGCTCAACGCACTCATCCTCAACATCGGTGACTACGTCAGCCGCTTCCCCTCGATGACGCTGAACACCTTCGCCTACGACCAGCCGACCGAGTGGCTCAACGCCTGGACGCTGTTCTTCTGGGCCTGGTGGATCGCCTGGGCGCCCTTCGTCGGACTGTTCCTCGCCAGGATCTCGCGGGGCCGCACCATCCGGCAGTTCGTCACGGCGACGCTGGTGGTCCCGCTGCTGTACACGCTGACGTTCCTGTCGATCTTCGGCAACAGCGCGCTGGGCGTCGTGCGACGGGGCAATACCGAGTTCGGCGAGACCGCCATGAACGTGCCCGAGCAGGGTTTCTACACGCTGCTCATGCAGTATCCGGGGGTGCTGTTCAGCGCCGGGCTGGCGACCTTCGTCGGGTTGCTGCTCTACGTCACCTCCGCGGACTCCGGTGCGCTGGTGATGGGTAACCTCAGCTCCCACCTGCCGACGCCGACCACCGACGCCTCCCCGTGGGTGCGTATCTTCTGGGCCTCGGCGACCGGCCTGCTCACCCTCGCCATGCTCATCGTCGGAGGCGTGGACGCGCTGACCAACGCGACCATCATCATGGGCCTGCCGTTCTCGTTCGTGATGCTGTTGATCGTCTGGGGCCTCTACAAGGCGCTACGGGTCGAACGGCTCCGGGAGGACGCGTTCAAGACCACCCTGTCGTCGTCGCTGTCGGACCGGACCACGGTCGATCGCCGGGGCACGGGCAGGAACTGGCGGCAGCGGCTCACGAGGGCGGTGAGTTTCCCCGGCAGGCGTGCGGCCAGCAGGTTCGTCCAGGAGGTGTGCCGTCCCGCGTTCCAGGAGGTCGCGGAGGAGCTGCGCAACCAGGGCGTGGAGGCGACGGTCACCGAGGGGGTCGACAAGGACGCCGGGATCGCGCACCTGGACCTGAAGGTGCCGATGGGCGAGGAGGAGGAGTTCAGCTATCGCGTGTGGCCGATCGAGATGCCCACGCCGTCGTTCGCCATGCGGACGCTCACCGAACACGACACCTACGTGCGCTTCGAGGTCTACCTCACCGAGGGCAGCCAGGGCTACGATGTGATGGGCTTCACCAAGGAACAGCTCATCGGCAACATCCTCGACGAGTACGAGCGCCACCTGGAGTTCCTGCGGCTGCACCGGGAGGCGTCCGCCCGCTCGGCGCTGCCCGACCACGGCCCCGGGACGGCCGATGTCCAACCGGGCGAGTAGGGGCGCTGACACGTAGGCCGGGGACGGCCTCGCCCCGGTGACCGCGTCCGTGCACGGATCGGTGACATGGCGGCGAGGCCACCACTCCTCATCGTGTCGAACCGGTCACCGTACGCTCACATTGAGGGCTACGCTGGGTTCCATGAGCATGGTGGTGACACATGAGCGCGCGGCGCGCCCCGGACCGGCCTGGGCACGGTTCCTGCTGTTCGTGTCACTGCTGTTCGGTGTCGCGACCATGCACACCCTGGGTCATCCGTCCGAGAGCCCGGACCAGCCCGCCATCGCCGTCTCGGTCGCCGCGCACGTCGATCCGGAATCCGTGGGGCGGACCGCCCCGGACCAGATCGCGCACACGGACACGCGCTCCCCGGCCATGGACGCTACCTCGATGTGCCTGGCGATCGGCGGGATGGCGGCCGCGCTGATCGGCCTGGCCGCGGTGGTGTTCGTTCCCTGGCCCGGCCCGCTGCTTCGGCCACCGTCGTCGATACGGCGGCTGGTGGCACGTGTCGTCCCGACAGGGCCTCCTTCCCTGGCGGGATTACAGGTCATGAGGGTTTAGAAGCCCTCCCCGGGCGTCTCCGCGGGCCCATGCGTTCCGATGCCCGGTCCCGTGCCCTGTCTTCACCACGCCGCGGCGTCGCCGCCCTGCGCGGACAACTTTGACGAGAAGGACCGAGAATGACCACTGACACCCGTACGCGCGCGTTCCTGCTGGCCCCGGCCGCCCTGGCCTCCGCGCTGTTCCTGGCCTCCTGCGGCGGGGCCGCCGAGGAAACCTCCGAGTCCGCGGTCTCGCAGCAGGGCGAAGCCGAGTTCAACGACGCTGACGTCGCGTTCGCCCAGATGATGATCCCGCACCACGAGCAGGCCGTGGAGATGTCGCAGCTGGCCCGGAGCCGGTCTGGCGAGGAGGTCAGGGAGCTCGCTGCCGGGATCGAGGCCGCGCAGGGACCCGAGATCGAACTGCTCGACGGGATGCTGGCCGATTGGGACGCCGGCCCCGCGGGTGGGGCGAACCACGACGGCATGGCCGGGATGATGACAGAGGAGCAGATGGTGGAACTGGGGCAGGTCGAGGGCGACGCCTTCGACACGATGTTCCTGGAGATGATGATCGACCACCACGAGGGCGCGGTCGAGATGGCCCGTGACCAGCTGGAGAACGGTGCCGCCCCGGATGCCCTCGAACTCGCCCAGGAGATCATCGACGCCCAGGAGGCGGAGATCGAGCAGATGGACGGGATGCTCGGTGACGGCTCCGGCTCCGAGGAGGACGGGGAGTAGGGCCACGGCGGTGGCCGGACACCGTCCGGCCACCGGGCCGACCGCTCCACGTGCGGAAGCTCCGACCGTCCGGGTGCGGTGACGGGGCCCGGAGGCCCATCACGGGTTCGGTTCGGCCGGAGCCGCTCCGGCCGCACCGGACCCCCGGCGTTTACCGCGGCCTCCGGTGGTTAGTGGCATGCGGACCGGCGCTCCCCGGTGCCGGTCGCAGTCCTGGACGTTTCGACGCGGAGGAGGAGCCATGAGCGTGGCCGGCCAGATGCTGGAGACCTATCCCGAGAGCCTGGGAGGGGTCGACCGGGAGAAGCTGCGCGCCTGTATCGAGGCGTGCTTCGAGTGCGCCCAGTCGTGTACCGCGTGCGCGGACGCCTGTCTGAGCGAGGACGCGGTCGCCGACCTCGTCAAGTGCGTGCGCACCAACCTCGACTGCGCGGACCAGTGCGACACGACCGGACGGGTGCTCTCGCGCCACACGGGCTACGACGCCAACATGACCCGGGCGGTCCTGGAGGCCTGTGAGCAGACCTGCAAGACCTGTGCCGACGAGTGCGATGCGCACGCCTCCATGCACGAGCACTGCCGTGTGTGCGCGGAGGCGTGCCGACGCTGCGAGCGCGCTTGCCGCGAGCTGATCGATTCCCTGTGACCTGGGGCCCCGGTCCCGGAACGGTTTCGGACCCGGGGCCGTGGTGCCGGCGGGTGTGCCCGGCAGCGATGATCTTGCCTCTACCGGCACTGTCGGCGGTCGAGAGTGCCAGTAAGGGCGAGATCATCCGGTGAAGGCGGCCCTAGGCGTCGGCGATCTCGGGCAGGACGGAGGCGAGCAGTTCGACCGCCTTACGGGGGTCGGAGAACCCCTGGCCGAACACGTAGGCGACCGTGAACCCGGTCCGGTTCATCTCCAGGAGCCGCCGGACCAGCTCGTCACGCGTGCTGTCGGGGGTGAAGGAGAAGGTCGTGGTCTTCTCGATGCGGTCGTAGTCGCGCCCCAGAGCCTCGCAGTGGCCTCTGAGTACGTCGAGCTTGTGCTCCGCCCCGGGTCCGCCGAAGACGTTGCACGCGTCCGCGTACTGGGCGACCATCCGCAGGGTCTTCCTCTCGCCGCTGCCGCCGACCATCAGGTACGGGTGCGGTTCGGACAGGTTCCGCGGGGAGTTGAGGGTGCGGTCCAGTGTGTAGTGCCTGCCCTGGTAGGCGCCCTCGTCGTCGTCCCACATCCGAAGGCAGATCTGGATCGTCTCCTCCAACCGCTCGAACCGCTCGGCGGTGGGCGGGAACGGGATACCCAGGCCGTGCGCCTCGTCCGCGTACCAGGCAGCTCCCACGCCCAGCCCGGCGCGGCCCCCGGACAGAGCGTCGAGCGTGCTGATCTGCTTGGCCAGCACCCCCGGCTCGCGGTACACGGCTCCCGTGACCAGGGTGTGCAGGAGGATCCGGTCGGTGTGCGCTGCCAGGAACCCCAGGGTGGTGTAGGCCTCCAGCATGGCGTTCTCCTGGGCGCCGGTGTCGTCGCCCATCTGCCAGAAGTGGTCCATCACCGTGAGCCGCGAGATTCCCGCCGCCTCGGCCTGGCGGGCGGTGTCGGCGAGAGTCGGGCCGATGGCGGGCGTCCCGCCGTCCCAGGTGAAGTCAGCGACGTGCAGACCGAGTTCCATGTGTCCTCCTCGACGTGGGTCCGAGGCCCCGGAATCGGGCCCCGGTTCACTCCTACCCCTTCGGGGCCGGACCCGGTCACCGCCAGGGCCGGGCGCTCCGCTTCGAGGCGGCCATCCGCCTCGGGGGGCGTGCGGGAGGCGGGTGCCCCGGCGGGATGGGCGGGCCGAGGCACCCGGGTCTGGAACGGGCCGGTGGGGGGTCGGCCAACCCCACGGGGTCCACACGAACGCGGCCACCGGGCCCGAGGGGAGCGTGTGCGGTGGTGATTCGCCGCCGTCACCGACGAATGAAAACACACTTAACGCCTGTTTGGTAGATACCTTCTCCGCTTTCTTGGCCAGGCACTCGGCGGGCGGGAGGGGAAACCGCAGTACACCGGGGGTATGGGCTTTCGAGGTGGTCCGGACCTAGACTCCCCGTGTGAGAGCGAAGGGGGCGGCCGCCTCGCCCGGGAGTACTTCCGGGAGGGCCACGACGGACCGCGGGAGCCTGTGACATGCCCCGCTTCCCCCGTGTCCCCGGCCGGTCCGGAGCCCCGAGCCCGTCCGGCACACGTGTCACGGAGAGGCTGGTCCTGACGCCCATCGGGCCCGAGCACGCCGACGACTTGTGGCGCCTGCACCGGGACCCCGGAATCGCGCGGTGGTTCGGCGGCACATGGACCTGCGGAGAGGCATGGGAGAGCGCCCTGTACATGGAGCGCGCCTGGGCGACCGAGGGTGTGCACAAGTGGATCGCCCACGACCGGGAGTCGGGCGAACTGGTGGGGCGCGGCGGCCTGTCCTACGCGGAGGTGGACGGCGCACGACGCCTGGAGATCGGCTGGGCGGTCCGCGAACGGTTCTGGGGGCTCGGCTACGCCAGCGAGATCGGGCGCGCGGGACTGACGCTGGCCTTCGACGGTTTCGGCGCGGAGGAGGTGGCCTCCTTCACCGAGGTCCACAACCTCCGTTCCCGTGCGGTCATGGAACGGCTCGGCTTCCGCTACGCGCGCGAGATCCTCCACGGGGGAGGGCCCTTCGCGCTCTACCTGCTCCGACGCGTGTAAATCCGTTGCCTGGAACGATCCGCTCGGTCTAGCGTCCATCCAATGAAACCTGTGACGGAGAAGGACATCAGGGCGTCCTTCGTGAACTGCTCGAAGGGGGAGGCCAAGCGGCTCTCCCCGCCGCGTGACCTGGACCGGGTCCCGTGGGAGGACCTGGACTTCCTCGGCTGGCGGGACCACACCGCGCACGAACGCGCCTACATGGTCGTCGAGCGCGGCGACGGGCTCATGGGTGTGGCGTTCCGGCTGCCGACAGTGCGCACCGGGCTGCGCCGGAGCGTGTGCTCGGTGTGCCTGACCACCCATCGCGGTCAGGGCGTGACCCTGATGAGGGCGCCCAAGGCGGGAAAGCCCGGGCGTGAGGGCAACACCGTGGGACTGCGCATGTGCGCGGACTTCGCGTGCTCGCTGTACATCCGGGGGAAGAAGGACCCGGGTCACGGCGGACGGTTCGAGGAGGACCTCACCGTGGACGAGCAGATCGAGCGGGCGTGGGCCAACCTCGCCGGTTTCCTGGACCGGCTGTCGGCCTGACGCACGGGCGGCGGCGTGCACGTGTCCGCCGCCGCCCCGCTTCGGAGCCCGTCCGGCTCCGTCAGTCCACCGGGTGCCGGGATTCCACCACCGTGTGCGGACCGGGGTAGATGATCCGCTCCTCGCCGTCGGGGAACCGCACCACGTACGGCGGGCCGTTGTCGGCGCCGCGTATCTCCACGATCTCCCCGGTGTACTTGCCATCGGTGCTGGCGACCCCGTGAGTGTGTACGTAGTCGCCGATGGACGCCCGCATGGTTTCCCCCATTCCGGCCGGTCGGGTCGCATCCGGCCACGAACGGCACCTACCCCGGGCGTCGGCTCGGCGAAACAGTGCCGGTCATGGGCCCGGCGCCGGCGGGATAGGCACAAGTGCCTAGTCGGCTTCCCACGAACCACGGATGTGGGAAGGGGGCTCCGATTCCTAGCGTGGTGCACCTATGGGCGTCAGAAAGGGGACACCATGCTCACGGTGCGCGAACTGACCAAACGCTATGGGGACAGAACGGCGGTGGACGGGCTGACCTTCACCGTCGAACCCGGACGGGTGACCGGCTTCCTGGGACCGAACGGCGCGGGAAAGTCGACGACCATGCGGTTGATGCTGGGCCTGGCCCGGCCCACGTCGGGTGAGGCGCTGGTCAACGGCCGTGAGTACGGACGGTTGGCGCGGCCCACGCGGGAGGTCGGCGCCCTGCTGTCACCGGACGCCGCACACCCGGGCCGCAGCGCCCGCGCCCACCTGACCGCGAAGGCCGTGGGCGGGGGCATCCCGAGGAGCCGGGTGGAGGAGGTGCTGGAGGAGGCCGGACTGACCGAGGTCGCACGTCAGCGGGTGGGCGGGTACTCGCTGGGCATGCGGCAGCGGCTGGGCGTCGCGGACGCGCTGCTGGGGGACCCCGGGGTGCTGGTCTTCGACGAACCGGTGAACGGGCTCGACCTCGACGGTGTGCGGTGGATGCGGGACCTGACACGGCGGCTGGCCGGCGAGGGCCGCACCGTGTTCGTCTCCAGCCATCTCATGAGCGAGATGGAGATGGTCGCCGACCACCTGGTCGTGGTGGGCAGGGGACGCATGATCACGGACGCGCCGATCGGTGAGGTGATCGCGGCCTGGTCGCGCACGCACGTGTTGGTGCACAGCCCGGACCCCGGAGGGCTTCGGAAGCGGCTGGAGCGGCTGGGGCCGCCGGTGCGTGTCGAGGACGTGGCGGACGACGCCGCTACCGGCGGCGGGGAGGGGGCCCGGTCGGGGAGCGCGGTCCGCGACCCCGGCCTGAGGGTGTTCGGGCTGGGAGCGGCGGAGGTCGGCGACCACGCGCACGCGGTGGGCGCCCGGGTCCACGGGCTCCGTCTGGAGGAGGCCTCGCTGGAGCAGGCCTACCTGGAACTCACCGGGGAGGCCGTCGAGTTCGGTGCCCGTTCGGGACAAGGTGAGGCGGCGCGTGCGGCTGGTGGTCCGGCGGACGCGGAAGGGCCGGTCTCCCGATGAGGGCCTTCGGCGGTCCGGCGGACGAGGTCGGAAACGGTGGGAAGTACGGGCAGGACGGTATGGGCGGGGCGAACGTGTCGGATGTGATGAGTATGTCTGGTGCCTCGAAGGTAGGCGGGCGCGAGGAGGCGTCCGCGCGCCCGGCTGGCGGCGGTCGCGGGACCGGAGGGGCCAAGGCGGCGGATCGTTCACGACGCCCCTGGCCGGGCCTGGCCCGGGAGGCCGCCGCCGAGTGGGTGCGGCAGTCGTCGCTACGGTCCACCTGGTGGTCCGTCGCCGCGGCCCTGGCGGGCATGGCCGTGTTCGCCGCGCTCATGGGCTACACGGAGTGGACCCGGATCGTGGAGAACCCCGACGAGGCGAGCAGCAGCTCGTTCATGCGGCTCACCTCGGAGGGGCACTTCTACCTCGTGCAGTTCGCGGTGCTGGTCATGGCCTCGCTCGCCTCGACCGGGGAGTTCTCCAACCGCGGCATCACCAGCACGCTGCTGTGGCGGCCGGACCGGGGAACGGTGCTGGCGGCGCGCACGCTGGTGACCGCCGGGCTGGCCTTCGCGGTGGGCGTGCTGGCGACGCTGGTGGGGGTGGCGGTGCTGGCCGGGTTCGTCGGCCGGTACACGGCCGTCGACGTTCCCGGTGTCCTGGTGACGGCACTGAGCGCGGGTGTGTGCATGGCCCTGTTCGCGGTGCTGTTCGTCGGCCTCGGCACGGCTCTGCGAAGCATGCCGGGCACGTTCACCGTGGGGTTCCTGCTTCTTCTGGGACTGCCGATGGTCATGCAGCTCTCCGGGGTGCAGGCCATCAACGACTTCGCGGCGCTGATGCCGGGATTCGCGGGGATCGAGTTCTACGCGGGCGGTGACGTGGGCTTCTACACGGCACCGCACGACGGGCCCGTGAACATCGTCGCGGTGGCGGGCTGGGCCCTGGCCGCGCAGATCGTGGCCCACACCGAGCTGCGCGTCCGCGACGTGTAGGGAGTGTTCTCCGCGCCGTTCCGGTTCGGCCCACCCCGCGGGACGGGTGTGTACGGTGCTGATCGGCCGGCCCGTACTCCCCCAGGAGCGGGAGGCGGCCGGGCCCTCCACCGGCTCCCCGGCCACTGACCGCTCGCGGCCACTGGCCGGGGAACCGGCCTCCGACAACGGTCTCTAGGCCGCCGGGTCGCGGTTGTACAGCTTCCTGGCCCACAGGTAGGAGACCAGGGCGATGCCCGCGCACCAGGCGACCGCGGCGACCCCGCTGCCGCCGGCCCCGGTCCCCGTCAGCAGCCCGCGCAGAGCGTCGATGACGGGCGTGAACGGCTGGTACTCGGCGAACCAGCGCAGGCCGGTCGGCAGCGTCTCGGTCGGTACGAAGCCGCTGCCAAGGAAGGGCAGGAAGACCAGGGGCATGGGCAGGTTGCTCGCGGACTCGACGGTCTTGGCGACCAGGCCCAGCGCCACCGAAAGCCACGTGAGGGCGAACGAGACCATCGCCAGCAGGCCGACGGCCGCGAGCCACTCCGCCGGGCCCGCGCTGGGCCGGAATCCGATGAGCAGCGCCACCGCGGTGACCAGGCCCGCGCTCAGCATCGCCTGGACCAGACTCCCGACGACGTGCCCGGTCAGGACCGACATCCGGGCGATGTCCATGGTGCGGAACCGGGCGACGATGCCCTCGGTCATGTCCATGGCCACCGAGATGGCCGTCCCCTGTGCCGCGCTCGCCACCGCGATCAGGATGATCCTGGGCGCGATGTAGTCGAGGTAGCCGGCGCGGCTGGCCGCGGCGCCGTCCGTTCCGGGGCCCATGGCGCCCCCGAAGACGTACACGAACAGAAGGAGGAAGAAGATCGGCATCCCGGCCAGGAGCAGCGTCATGGACGGGTAGCGCAGCATGTGCCGCAACTGGCGGGCCACCATCGTGGCCGAGTCGCCGGCGGCGTGGGTGAGGGCGGTCATCGGTTCGCCTTCCGTGCGTTGTCGTCGGCGTTCCGGTGGCCCGTGAGCGCGAGGAAGACGTCGTCGAGGGCCGGGGTCCGCACCGACAGCTCCTCGGGGGTGATCGACGCGGTGTCGAGGCGGTCCAGGAGGTCGCGCAACGAGGCGACCCCTCCTCCGCCGGGCACCCTGAGCGCCAGCGCGTCGGCGTCGGCCTCGCCGCCCAGGGCCCGGGCAGCCGACTCCAGTGCGTCGGCCCCGGCGAAGCGCAGGCGGACGTGGCCGCCGGGGACGCGGCGCTTGAGTTCGGCGGCGGTGCCCTCGGCCACGATCGCGCCGTGGTCCAGGACCGCGATCCGGTCGGCGAGCTGGTCGGCCTCCTCCAGGTACTGCGTGGTGAGGAAGACGGTGACGCCGTCGGCCACGAGGTCGCGGATGATCTGCCACATGTCCCGGCGGCTGCGCGGGTCCAGGCCGGTGGTCGGTTCGTCGAGGAAGATCAGCCTGGGCTTGCCCACCAGGGTCATCGCCAGGTCGAGCCGGCGGCGCATGCCACCGGAGTAGGTGGCGGCGGGCTTCCTCGCCGCGTCGACGAGGCCGAAGCGCTCCAGCAGCCCGGTGGTGCGGTGGCGGGCGCGGGCCCGGCCCAGGCGGTGCAGCTTCGCCATGAGCATCAGGTTCTCGCGCCCGGTGAGCAGGCCGTCCACCGCCGAGTACTGCCCGGTGACGCCGATCGCGGCGCGTACCGCGTCGGACTCCGTCGCCACGTCGTGTCCCAGGACCCGGGCCCGGCCGCCGTCGGCGCCGATCAGTGTGGACAGGATCTTCACGATGGTGGTCTTGCCGGCCCCGTTGGGTCCCAGCAGCGAGAAGACGGTTCCCGCGGGGATCTCCAGGTCGACGCCGTCCAGCACGGCGTGGTCGCCGTAGGACTTGCGCAGTTCCGTGGCCGTGACGGCCACGCGGGGTGTGTGCTGTGTCATGCCTGCCTCGTTTCTCTGTGGTCAGGACCGGTGGACCAGGACGTCGCCCCAGACACTGCGGGCGCGGACCTCGACGGTCTGCTCGGCGGAGCCGGGGCCGTCCGCGGCCTCCAGGGAGCTGCGCACGACCCCCTTCTTGGAGACCGCGTCCAGCCAGGCGGCGGTGCCCTCGCGGACACCGATCTCCAGTTCGCCGTAGGAGGTCTCCACGTCGACGCTGCCGCCGACCACCTGGCCGAGCCGGATGCCGCCGTAGCTGGTGCGCGCCGTGACGGAGGACAGGGACCGCCCGACGGTGATCTCGCTGTGCGCGGAGTTCGCCCGGAGTTCCCCGGCCACCTCGCCGAGGGTGATGGCGCCGGTGGTGGTCTTGACCACGGCGGGGCCGTCGATCTCCTCCGCCCGGACCCAGCCGGTGGACGTGGTGAGCTTGGCGCCGCCCGCGATGCGCTCCACCGTGATGTTGCCGGTGGAGGTGGCGATCTCGGACGCGCCCAGGGCGCCCGTGCAGCGGATACCGCCGTAGTCGCCCCTGGCGTGGACGCGCGAGCCCGCGGGCAGTTCGACGGTGATGTCGACCACGGCCCTGCGCCCGATCATTCGGCCCAGGACCGAGGGCTGGGGTTCGCGTACTTCGAGGCGGCCGCCGATGCAGGAGACCTCGACCTGCTCGGCGGCCCGCACGTCGCCCTCCTTCTCGGCGTCGTGTGGGCGGACCTCGACGGTGGTCTCGGTACGGTCGCCGGCGTTGACCTGGACGGTTCCGGCCACCAGGCTGATGTCGGCGGTGATCGGTTCGGGGGTGTCGAAAACTGGCATGGCTGTCTCCCTGGCGTGGCGCTGGTGATCGTCTCCGCTGGTGGGAGACGTGGTGGTGGAGGTTCGGGCGTCGGGCCCGGTCAGCGGACCCAGCCGGTGTAGCCGCGGCCGACCTGGCGCGCCCGGGTGCCGGGCCGGCGCCTGCCGCTGTCGAGCGACGCGGCCACCGCGCGCACCAGCCAGGCGTTGACCGACAGCCCCTCACCGCGGGCCGCCTCCTCGACGCGCGGCTTGAGGCGGTCGGGCATGCGGAGGGTGATCCGCGACGTTCCCCCGTCCTCGGACTCGGCCCGGAGCTGCTCCGCGAGGTCCCGACCGTCCTCTCCGGCGTCACCCTGGTGAACCTGCGACATCGGGAGGCCACCCTCGTCGGCATCCTCGAACTCGGGCGACGTCACGATGAAGTCAGTCTGACGTCCGCGCAGCCGAACCTCGACCGATCCGGGAGCGAGGTCCCGCGTGATCTCGTCCACGGCGGCGGACAGGGCATCCAGCAGGGTCAAACGCGCAGCGGGCTCCAAGGCGGCACTGAGGCGCTCGGCGATGACGCGGGTGTCCTCATTCCCGGCTTCGGCGGCCACCAGGAGTTGGCGGCGGAGTTCGTCGACATACGGCATCAGATCCATGACGTCATACTGACGTCATAAGTGATGTCATGTCAAGCACCCACCGTCCGAGTTCGACGTCACCCCCCCCGCGCGGGCCCCGGACGGCCTCCAGGGCCCGCTCGCGTGCTGGTCGGTGACGGCCGTCGGTCCGAGGACGCGGCACACGCCCCCCGCGGTTCTGGCGGCCCGCCCGGTCCGCTCGGTTCCGCTGGACGGCGGGTCCCGGGAGAGTCCTCCGGGAACCGCGTCACCAGTCGTGGCCGACGAACTCCATCTCGGGGAGGCCGGTGGAGGGGCCGTCCAGGATCGGGGCTTCCTCCCCGCGCAGGTGTGCGTCGAAGAAGGCCGTGATGTGGGCGCGCTGGGCACGGACGGCCCCCTCGGGGCCGACGGTGCCGACCGCCTCGGAGACCAGGTCCTCCCAGGCGCGGCCGTCCGGGTGGTGGTACTCCTCGATGGCGGGCAGGATCCACTGGTGGTCGGTGTAGCTCATGTGCTCGCCGTCGGCCATGTACAGCTCCAGGACGGGCGCGGACGAGGCCTCCACGAACATCCGGTAACCCGTGTTGTACCCGCTGTGGTGCGGCGCCCGCGCGATGCCGGACAGCCCCGCGGTCAGGAGCGCGAAGGGGCGGTCGGCGCCCCGCAGGTTGGCCTCGGACCAGATCTCGTTGCCCACGTGGTAGCCGATACTGCCGTCCAGGTCCATGCCGGCGTCCACACGTTCGTCATCGAGCATCACCTCGGCCGCGGTGAGTCCTCCGGCGGAGTGGCCGAACATGCCCACGGCCTCCATGTCCAGCGCCCCGCCCAGCCCGGCGGGCAGCTCCCGGCCGCTCGCGTCGGGGCCGCCGCCCCCGGCCAGCCCGGCCAGGCCGTCCAGGACCAGCCGGACATCCGCGCGTCGGACCGCGATGGCCTCCCGGTAGGTCTCGGTCTCGGTGTCGGGAGCGTTCGTGCGCAGCACCCGGCCGTCGGGCATGTCCACGGCCAACGTCTCGTACGGGTGGTCCATGGCCGCCACCACGTACCCGTGGGAGACGAGTTCCTCGATGTTGGAGGTGTTGAGGAACCGGGACTCCCGGAACCCGGGCGAGTAGAGGACCACGGGGAAAGGGCCGGCGTCGGAGACGGCCGCGTCCTGGAACGCGTTGGCGCGGGAGGCGGCGAAGTCGACGCTGTCGCGGTGGAGCCCGCCCTGCTCCAGCTCGCTCTTCAAGACATCGGCGACGGACGGTGCGATGTAGGGCGCGCGCTCGGGCCCGGTGCCGCCCCCGTCGCCGTCCGTGGTGCCCGCGTCGCCGTCACCCTCCCCGGCCGGATACCAGACGCTGACCATGACGTCCCGTACGGTGGCCTCCTCCACCCACGGATGGCCCCGGTCGGGGTCGACGAGGTGTAGTTCGGTCCGGCCGACGGTGTGCGGGCCGGTGGGCTCGGGCGGTGCGAGGACCAGGCTCCCGGAATCGGTGACGGCGGTGACGGCGGCGGGAAGCGAGAACGTCGCGGCGAGGACGAGCGCGGCCGACCCGTAGGCGAGCGCGCGTCTCCTCCGGACGGAGTTGGTGGCGATCATGCTCTGATCCTCGGTCGCCGGGCCCCGCGCGCACATCTCCTGGACGGCAGCGACCGGGTAGGCACAAAGGGGTAGACGGGCGAAGGGGGCGGACGGACGGGCCGTGCGTGGTCCGCCCGGGGCCACTGGCGAAGCCCTCCGCCGACGGCGCTCCCGAGAGCCGGGCGGTATCTAGACCAGCCCGGCCTCGTAGGCGAGGATGGCGGCCTGGACCCGGTTGCGCACGTCGAGCCGGGTGAGGATCGATCCCACGTGTACCTTGACCGTGCCCGGGGCGATCGCCAGGCGGCGGGAGATCTCGTCGTTCGGGCAGCCCTCACCGATCAGCGCCAGCACCTCGCGTTCGCGCTCCGTGAGCTGTCCGACCCGCTCCCGGGCCGCCGTCGCCCGGGTCAGCCGGCCCCCGGAGGCGTCCAGTTCGTCGATCACCCGGCGAGCCACCTCCGGCGACAGGTAAGCTCCGCCGTCCGCGACCGCGCGGAGCCCGTCCACCAGCTGCCGGGGGTCGCCGCTCTTGAGCACGAAACCGCTGGCACCGCCGGAGAGGGCCCGCGTGATGTAGGCGTCCTCGGAGAAGGTGGTGAGGATGACGACCGCCGTCCCCGGGTACTCCGCGGTGACGGCCTCCGTCGCGGCCAGGCCGTCCGTGCCGGGCATCTGCACGTCCAACAGGGCGATGTCGGGCCGGTGCTCGGCCACCAGGGCCACGGCGGCGGCGCCGTCCTCGGCCTCTCCCACCACCTCGATGCCGGGCACCGCGGACAGGATCGCGCGGATACCGGCGCGCATCATCGCCTCGTCGTCGGCGAGGACGACACTCAGCACTCCGTCACCGTCTGTCGCGTCCACGCCGACACCCTACTCGGTGCCCGGCACCCGGTATCCGGCCCCGGCCCCCGGCTAATCGAAGCGCTGGATCCTGTCCTTGTCCACCAGGGTCCCGTCCGCGAAGCACAGCCGGTACACCGGAGGCAGTCCGTTCTCCTGCCGGACCAGGTAGAAGGAGCACTCCGCGCCGGGCGGCTCCGGCGGCCGGTTCGACACCGACTGCTCGGGATAGTCGAAACGGGGCAGTACCCGCTCCACCTGCTCCTGATCCTCTCCCACGGACAGCTGCTCGTAGCGCTCGGGCGGCAGGACGGTGTTGGCGCCGGTCCACGTCAGTATTCCGAAGCCGACCGCCACCATGCCCAGGCCCAGGGCCACCGGAACGGCGACGGCGGCGACCAGCCGGCGCCGCGCACGGGTCCGGGCCTCGCCGTGGGCACGCAGGGTCTCCGACCCCCCGGCCTCCTCCCGTCCCCCGCCGTGGGCACCGGAGTCGGGAACGGACGCCCGGACGGTGAACCCCGAGCCGTCCGAGGAAGCGGCCGAGAAGTCGCCGCCGAGCTCCTCCACCAGGGAACGCAGCCCGGCCAGGCCGGAACCCTCCGCCCTGCGCGGGGGCAGGACCTCGCCCCGGGCGGAACCGGTGTCACTGACCGACACCCGGGTCCGGTCGGCCCCGCGGACCACCCGTACGGTCACCTCGGCCCCCGGCGCGTACTTGGCGGCGTTGGTCAGCGCCTCCTGGACCACCCGGTGCACGGCGGCGCCGCCAGGGGCCGCCGGGTCCGGATCGGGGCCCTCCCGCAGCAGCCGCACCGGCATCCCGGAGTCCGCGGCGCGTTGGACCAGGGTGGCCACCGGCTCGGGTGCCGGGTCGTCGCCGCCTTCGCGCAGGACCCCGATGATCTCCCGCAACCGCAGGTTGGCCTCGTGCGCGGCCGTGCGCAGCTCACCGGCCGCGCCCCGCTGCTCGGAGCCGTCCCCGGCGGTCATCTCCAGGGCGGCGGCACGGACCGCGATCAGCGCGAGGTCGTGCCCGAGGGAGTCGTGCATCCGGGTCGCGATCCGGGCCCGTTCACGCAGGCGGACGCGGTCGGCCTCAGCGGTGCGCGTCCGCTCCATGCGTTCGGCGATCTCCCAGCCGCCCCGCGACATGCGCTGGTGAAGCCGCTGGTAGCGGCCGAACAGCCACGGAGTGAGCGTGGTCAGGGCGATGGCGAGGGCGCCGCCCAGCCAGTCCACGGAACCGGAGAGGAAGGTGCGGGTGTCGTAGCCGAGCACGAGCCCCGACAGCAGGTACATGGCGAGGGTGAGAGCGCACGCCGCGACCACCATCGCGGCCATGGGGCGCACCCGTTCGGAGCGCAGCCCCGCCAGGAGCGACAGAACCGCCACGGCCAGCCAGGGGGAGAGCGCGAGGGACTGCGTCAACAGCAGGGCGGAGGCCGCCATCTGCAGGGTCGCGCCGGCGAGCGCGACGCCCACGGCGGTGAGCGGGAGGAAGCGGGACAGCGCGGCCGACACGCCCAGGGCGAGGAGGAGCACGCACGTTTCGAGGAACGGAGGCCTGTCTCGGGCGCTGAGCAGATCGACCACGATGAGCAGGCCCAGGAGCACCCACAGGGCGGTTTCGGCGGCCGGGCGGGCCCACCGGCGCAGTCCTTCCCGTGTCTGCCGCATCCCCACAGGTTAGTTCTGCGTGGTCGCGGCCCGGTCCCGGTGCGCCCGTGCCGGACTCACCAGCTGATCAGTTTCGGCCTGGGAGCCGGGCCGGACGCGGTCGCGTTGGTCCGCATGTGGGGGATCCGTCCACGCAGTACGCGGACGCCCAGTGGTACGAACACGACGCATCCCGCGGTACCGAGCAGGATGCTGAGGATGTCGCTCTCCTTCAGCACGCCGCCCCAGAGCCACACGAACGCGGCCAGCAGCAGACCGCGGGCGAGGCCGAGGGTGGTGGACCGGTACGCACCGAGCGCCAGCAGCACCCCTCCGACGATCGACCCGGCCGACGCGGTGACCGGAACGCGCCAAGGCCCGTAGGACAGGTCCTCGTAGGCGTCCATGACGACCGCCGTCCCCTCCTCCAGGCCCAGAGCGTCGACCAGCTCGAAGGCGGTCGTCTCCACGCCCAGGGCGTACAGGCGCGCCAGCAGGGAGAAGGCGAACAGGGTGCATCCCCAGAAGGCGAGTCGGGGCGATCTGCGCGCCACGATCTGGGCGAACGCGAACACCGCGGGGACCAGGAGGACGGTCCCCGCGGCGAAGAGCGCGTAGCCCGCCGTGGTCAGCGCCGGGTGCTGCGCGTACACGGCCAGCTGCGAGGGCGCCGCGAAGACCTGCTGGTCCGACTGCTGCTCGGGGGTGAGTTCGGTAGCCCGCAGGGCGAGGTGGCGCACGACCAGACCCGACAGGAACACGATCGGACCGATGACCAGGGTCGACCCACCGATCGTCCGCCCCGGGACCCAGACGTCGTCGTGCACGGTGGTCGCTGACCACCAGCGTGTGAGCCTGGTTCCGTGCTCAGTTCCGGCCATGGCCCGAAAGTTTAGGGCACGCCCCGGCCCTCGGGGAGGCGTGCGGCGGGACGTCGGCGGCGGACCGTGGCGCGGGTGCGTCCACGGCGCCGGTTCTCCGCGCGGCCCACCGGATCATCCCCGCCGGAAGACGGGCGCCATCGCGGCCTCGAAGCGGTCGACCCACTCATCCGGTCCGCCCTCCACCCACGGGCAGTCGCGGACGAAGTGCTCCCACTCGTCGAACCGGAAGGCGCCCGCGCGACTCCCCTCCTCCCGGATGCGGCGCTCGTCCACGGTCTCGGCCCGCTCGCCCATCTCGGGGCTCAGCACGGTGACCAGCAGGTCGCGGGACGGACGTGCGTTCTCGGCGAGCAGGACGGCGTCGTAGAGGTCCTTGCCCTGCGGGTACCCGTCCGTGTACAGCCACAGAACCTTCCACGCCAGGGACAGTTCGGGGCCGGCCGCCAGTACCTCCGCCCCGGCGACAGTGACCGCCACCGGAGGCTCGGGGAGGGGTTCGTTGAACACCACGTCGATCTGCACGGTGCCCGGGGGCAGGCCCTCGGCGTGCCACGGGACGACCAGGCGGCGCCCCGGCACCCGCTCGTAGGTCCAGATGCTCTCCAGGCGCACGCCCCCGGCGTCGAAGGAGAGCCCGTCCGCGGCCGCGCCCGTGACCGCGTCGACGAGGTCCGCGAACATCCGGTTCGCGGGATCGCCGAACGGGGCGGTCTCGGCGGGAACCACCACGAAGTCCAGGTCTCGGGGGCGCCGGGCGGCCTTGCCCACCCACACGGGCATGAGCATGCTGCCGCGCAGCACCAGGCTCTCGCGCCACGGTGTCCCCGCGACCGCGCGCAGGGCCAGTTCCATCGCCCGCTGGTTGGCGTCCCACCAGCGGGAGCCCAGCCCGGGGTCGGTGAACACGGGCTCGCCCGCCCGGTAGGCGTCGTCCAGGTGCTTGAGTGCGGGGTCGAACACCTTCCCCTGGGTGGCCTCCAGTCCGGCGGTGTTGGGCAGGTAGGTGTCGGGGTGCCGCTGCCGGTCGCTGCCGGGATCGTAGGGGGACGGCGGGATCTCCCCCTCCTCCCGGACCGGCGCCGCGTCCATCCAGCCGGCGTCCACCGACAGGGCGGTGTCGTGGACGACGAACTCGCGTTCCACCGACAGGACCCGGGGCTGGGGGCCGGCCTGCCTCTCGAACGCCACGCCGGACACCTCCAGAGCCCGGAACAGGTGGCCCTCGAAGCGGCCGGCTTCCCGGCGGCCCACGCGTGAGCACCTCTGGGTGACGAACCGTTCCTGGAAACCGTCGTCGCGGACCCTGCGCGCGTTGCGGGACAGCCGTGCGCGGTGCGGTTCCACGAGGGCGGAGAGCGCCGCCAGGTCGGCCTCCGGGGGCAGCAGAAGCTTGACGTGCGTCTCGAAGTAGCACGACTCCGGCAGCCGCTCAGCCTCCTCACGGTCCTGGGGGACCCCGGCGGCCCCACGGGGCACCTCGACCTTGGTGCGGGTGACCGCGAACCCGGCTTCGGCCAGGCGCGTCGTCCACCGCCGCGCCACGTCCAGCTCCGCACTCAGCGTGCTCCCGCCGGAGCGGTAGGTGACCATCGGCTGTGACGGGGACTCGCCCCGGTCCAGCTCGATGTGGGTGAGTTTGAGTCCGTGATCGCGGGCCCACTCCGCCGCCTCCGCCACGTGCTCGGGGGAGGAGGCCTCCAGGGTCAGGTGGGTCTCGAAGTCGCCGGCGAACTCCATGGGGGTCTTCTTCCGCCTCGGGGGTGGTGCGCCCGGTGGGACGCGGCGGGGCCCGGTCAGGTTCCGGTCGGCGGGGGCGGGCGGGTCAGCGGGGGGCGAGGCCCTCGAAGAGCACGTGGACCGCGTCGGCGATACCCGCGTCGATCTCCTCGGGGGAGACCGTGGCACTGAACACGGTGATGCCGTGCAGGGTCGCGGACACGGTGGAGGCGAGGGTCATCGGATCGCCGCCCGCGACCTCACCGGCGGCCTGACCGTCGGTGATGGGACGCAACAGCATGCCCTTCAGCCGCGACACGGCGTCGGCCAACCGCCCGGAGACGTCGGGATCGTGTTTGCGCGTGTACATCAGGTCGAGCAGCGCCTCGTGCTCCATCGCGAACCCCACGTAGGCCCTGGCCAGGGCGAGGACCTGGGCGCGCGCGTCACCGCCCGAGGCGGAGGCCTCCGCCAACCGCCCGATCAGCCGCTCGAAGCCGGTCAGCGCCAGCGCGTCCAGCAGAGCCTGCTTGTCCTTGAAGTGGCGGCCCGGCGCGGCGTGGCTGACCCCCGCCTCGCGGGCGAGCTCGCGCAGGGACAGTGCCGCCGGACCGCGCTCACCCAGGGCGCGCTCCGCGTTGGCGAGCAGTTCGGCGCGCAGATCTCCGTGGTGATAGGGGCGGTCGGTCATGACACCCAGCATAAACGGATGTTTGCGCTGACATCATTGCTTCCATGGACAACCCCTGAGGGCTCGCCTACCGTGGCCAGATGGACACAACAGCGGTCAGAATGCCCGGTCTCAGCGGCCGTACGGCGGTCGTCACCGGAGCCAACAGCGGCCTGGGCATCGAGACCACGCGTGTACTGGCCAGGGCGGGCGCGCGCGTCGTGCTGGCCGTGCGCGACGAGGCGAGGGGCCGCGCCGCGGCCGACACCGTCGACGGCGACACCGAGGTGCGCCGCCTGGACCTGGCGGACCTGTCGTCCGTACGCTCCTTCGCCGAGCAGTGGCGGGGTGACATCCACCTGCTCGTCAACAACGCGGGCATCATGGCGGTGGCGCGGGGCGCGACCAAGGACGGCTTCGAGCTTCAGTTCGGCACCAACCACCTCGGCCACTTCGCCCTGACCAACCTCCTCCTGGAACACGTCACCGGCCGGGTGGTCACCGTCTCCTCCGGTCTGCACCGGATGACCCGGGGCATCGACTTCGACGACGTCGACATGGAGCGCGGCTACACCCCCTACGAGGCCTACGCCCGGTCCAAGCTCGCCAACCTGCTGTTCACACTGGAGCTCCAGCGCCGCCTGGACGCCGTGGGCTCCCCGGTGCTCTCCACCGCAGCGCACCCCGGATACGCGGCGACCAACCTGCAAAGCCACGGCGCCAACCCGTTCTCCCGGCGGATCGCGATGCTGGGCAACAGGCTCTTCGCCCAGAGCGCCGCGAACGGCGCCCTGCCCACGATCTTCGCCGCGACCCAGGACGTGCCCGGAGCGGCCTTCGCCGGTCCCAAGTCCATGGGCGGCACGCGCGGCGCCCCCGCCCTCTCCAGCAGGAGCGAGGAGGCCTGGGACGACCGCGCCGCCAAGCGTCTGTGGACGCTGTCGGAGGAGCTCACCGGGGTCTCCTTCCCGTTCCGGTCCGCCGACCGGCCCTGAGGCCTCCCCCTTCCCGCGCTCCCTGACGTCGCAGGTGTGACGGAGGACCCTTCCTCCCGGTGGTCTCGCCCTTACAGGCACTAGAAACCACCCGGTCGAGAGTGCCGCTACGGGCAAGGTCATCCCGGTCGGGCACAACTCGGGCGGCGCACTAGGGGTTCAGGACCAGCTCGTCCGTGGCGGCCTCGCCGACCGCCTCCTCGCTGACCACGAACGGCAGGGTCTCACCCCGGCTCCACAGTTCCAGCTGGTCGTCGTAGTCGTCGTGGAACGCGTGGCCCGAGTTGCCGGTCAGGTGCACCCACGTGGAGGCGTCCCGGTCGGACAGGTCCACCACCATCCGCATCGACGGCACCGCGGTGATGTCGTATCCCTCGGCCGGGTCCCAGCCGGTGGCGTTGACGATGCTGGCACCGCCGGAACTCTCCACCGGGCCCCGGTTGAACAGCCACTCGACCGGACCGATGCCCGAGGTACCGAACGACTCGTGGGTCGCGGTCAGGGTGTGCAGGTCGCCCCAGCGCCAGTCGGCCGGGTCGTCGCCCAGCAGCTCGGCCAGCTCCTCGGCGGCGGCGTCCATCGCCGCGGCGAGCACCTCCTCGCGTCCGCTGGTCTCCTCGCCCCGCCACCAGTGCGACTCCGGGTCCTCCACCAGCTCGCTCACCACGTACATCCCGCGTGAGCTGCCGCTCATCGTGTACGGCTCCAGCTCGTCGAACAGCAGGGGCAGCAGATGGCGCCAGGTGGCCTGGTAGAACGCGGCCCCGGCGGAGTCCGCCTCGGTGAACAGGTCCCAGTCCCGTAGCTGCTCCTGCGCCTGGGCGGTGGTTCCGTCCACGTCCGCCTCCAGCAGGTACGGGACGACGTCGACGGCACCGCCGTGGAACGAGTCCATGTGGATGCGCGACATGTCCTCACCGGTCACCGGGCCCGCGTCGATCGCCTCGGTCAGCAGGTCGTTGATTCGCTGGGACCGGTAGCCGTAGTCCCAGTCATCGGTGAGCATGTGCCCGTAGTCCGGGTCCACGACCGACTGGTTCGCGGTGACGATGACACCCGACTCGGGGTTGTACACGCTCGGCAGCTCGTCGAAGGGGATGTAGCCCTTCCAGTCGTAGTCGGAGTCCCAGCCGGGGACGGGATAGCGGCCGTCGCCCTCGCCGCGGACCGGCACCGTGCCGGGGGCCTGGTAGCCGATGTTGCCGTCATCGTCGGCGTAGACGAGGTTCTGCGCCGGGACGTCGAACTGGCTGGCCGCCTCGCGGAAGCCGTCCCAGTCGCGGGCGCGGTTCATGGCGAAGATGGAGTCCGCCGTGGTCCCGGGGGCCAGCGCGGTCCACTGTAGGGCGACGGCGTACTCGCCCTCGTCCGCGTCCTCCGGTTCCGGGGCCGCCATGTCCGCGCCCTCCGGATTCGGGTCCTCGGCGACCTCGGCCAGGTCGGCGCCCGCCGCGGTGTCGGACAGCAGCGGCCCGTGGTGGGTGGAACGCACGGTGATGTCGACGTCCTCGCCGCCCGCGACCTTGACGGTCTCCTCCCGCGTCTCCAAAGGCCTGGCCTCGCCGTCGACCACGTAGTCGTCGCCGTCGATCCGCTCCACGAACAGGTCCATGACGTCGGGGTTGACGTTGGTGAAGCCCCACGCGAACGACTCGTTCTGGCCGATGATCACGCCGGGCAGGCCGGAGAAGCTGAACCCGCTGACGTCGTAGGGGCAGGCATCGGTCAGCTCGGTGCAGTGCAGCCCGATCTGGTACCAGGTGGAGGGCATCGCCGCGCCCAGGTGGGGGTCGTTGGCCAGCAGGGGCTTGCCGCTCTCGGTGTGCTCACCGCCGACCACCCACGAGTTGGAGCCGAGGTCGGGACTGGTGCTGGGGCCGAGCATCCGCGGGAGCGACGCGGCGGTCTCGGCCACGCCGGTGAGGGCGGGAACGGCGCTCTCGGGCAGCTCGGGCGGCGCGGGCGTCTCGGGCGAGCGACGCTCGTCGGCCTCCGGGGGGTCGGTTTCGGGGTCGTTGCCGGTCCCGGTTGCCTCAGCCGCCTCGTGCTCGTCGGTGTCCGTGATGGGCTGGTGCTCCTCGAAGGGGTAGGCCGGGTAGAGCTCCTCGACCTGTTCCTCCGTAAGCCCGGCGTCGAGCAGCTGGGCGCGCTGGGTCTCCTCCTGCATGTTGCCGCCCAGGTCCCAGGCCATGGCCTTGAGCCAGGCGAGGCTGTCGACCGGGGTCCACTCCTCGATCTCGTGGCCGCCGTTGAGTACGGAGAGCAGACCGTACTCCAGGCTGGCCGAGGCGCCGTCGTGTTCGTCCAGCCAGGCGTTGACCCCGGCCGAGTAGGAGTCCAGGTACTCCCGGGTCTCGGGGGCGAGGAGGTCGTACTCCTGCTCGGCGACGTGCCGCCAGCCCATGGTGCGCAGGTAGACGTCGGTCTCCACCTGGTCGGGGCCGAACAGCTCGGCGGTGCGCCCCGCCGTGACGTGGCGGCGGAAGTCCATCTCCCAGAAGCGGTCCTGGGCGTGGGTGAACCCCTGTGCCATGAAGAGGTCGTGGGTGTTGTCGGCGTAGACGTGGGCGACGCCGTACTCGTCGCGCAGCACGGTGACGGAGGACTCCAGGCCCGGAACGGTGAGTTCCCCGGAGGTTTCCGGGAACGACCTTCGGACGGTCCAGACCCCCAGTAGCGCGCCGACCAGGGCCAGCACCACGACGGTGGCAAGAAAGCCCAAAAGCACACGAACGAGGACACGTTTACGCATTACACCCATGGCGGAACCCTAGAGTGCGTCCGGTCACACTCTCTAGGGATGGGAAGCACGTGAGCCCAATTGTTACCAACTGGTAGGTCCTAGTGGATCCCCGTGGTGGCGGTGGTGAACGGGCGGTTTCCACCACGGATACCGCCCGTTGGAGTGCTTCCCGGTGGTCGGTTCACCCAACCCGGTCGAGGTAGAGGCGGATGGCGGCGGCCAGGTCACCCATGTCGTCGGCCACGCCTCCGGCGGGTGCTGCGGGGCCGGCGAGGGCGGCCGAATCGACGGGTCCGGCCAGCAGGTCGCCGACCGGAACCCGGGGGGACGGGACCATATAGGGGCGGACCAAGGCACCCTCGACCTCGTCGGGGCCGGTCTCGCGCTTCTCGGTCACGTGCCCGTCGCCGTGGTAGTCGCTGCCCCATCGCGAGGAGGTCCGACTCGCGCTCGTTCGCCATACGTCATCGGTGGGGAAGTTTGGCGGGTCCTGCGCGGGGCGCTGCCGTGCCGGTGCGGGCGGCAGCCCCCGGCGACGGGGCGGCGGCGTGATCGCGGCCCTTTCCCGCTGGGGGCGTTGTGGGTACTGGGGGACGAGCACGTAGGCCAGGGCGATGGCCAGCATGGCGGCGGTCAGCGCCCACACGCGCCCGGCCATGCTCTGGCGGGGCCTGCGGTGCCTCCCGCTAGGGTGGTGTTCCACGGTCTTCCTCCTGCGCTGTTCAGGTGGTTGGTCGAGCCCCGGTCCGGTGTTGGAGCACCGGTCGGGGCGTCTTCTTTTCTTCTGTGCTCGGGCGGGTGTCATTGGCCCCGGTGGGGCTGCGCTTCCCGCTCGGTGATGCGGATCTGCTCGCCAAGTAGCTGCGTGGTGGCCGCGCTCAACGGCGCGACGTGGCGCGGGCCGAGGTGGAAGGCGAAGAAGCGGCGCGAGCCCGGTCCCCACAGCACCCACCAGTGGCTGTGCAGTTGCTCCAGAAGGTGTGCGGCCTCGTACTCGTCGGCGTCCTGACTGCGGTCCCACGCCACTCCGTACTCCTCAGGCCTCGACGCTCTCGTGCGCGGGCGCGTAGGGGTCGATGTGCGCCCAGACCGTCAGGGGCCTGCCGGGTTCGCCGTCCCAGCCCCATTCCACGGACAGCCGGTCCACGAGGCGCAGGCCCCGACCGCATGTGGTCAGTGCGTCGGTCTCAGGGGACAGTCGCGGCAGGCAGACGGCCTGCCCGGGGCGCGGACCGTCGTCGGTGACCGCCACGAGCAGGACACGCTCCAGCAGGTGCCGCATCTGGATCCTCACCCGACCGCATTCGGCGCCGGAAGCGCTGTGCAGCCAGGCGTTGGCCACCAGCTCGCTCACCACCACCAGCACCGGGAAGGCCCGGTGTGCGGGCAGGCGGACGCCCCGCTGACACCAGCTGCGGATCTGTGCCGACTGCGAGGGCTGGGAACCGAAGAACGCCGTGCGCATTCCCGTGCCCCCGCTGGGCATCCGGTGCGGCAGCCCGCTCCCGGGTGCCCGCCACTCCTCCTCCACCGCCCGCCTCGGTCGAGGCACGTCAAACCCGCTCATCGTGATCCTCCAAGTGTCAGAAGTGAGCTGCGTTGCACGAGCGACAGTCGTGACACACGCCGTCCGAGCGACAACTTGCAGCCGTTGACTCCCAACCAGAATGAAGTGCCAGAACTAAAACTGCAATAGTGCAGAAATAAGTAGTCCAGTATGCGTAAGATAAAGAAGCAATCCTGCATTGTGATACGGTTCACGTAGAACCAGGAGGTGCAGCATGGCCGCACGCCCGAGTCCGACCGCGCGTCAGCGACGGCTGATGGCGGAGATGAACCGGCTTCGTGGCAACTCGGGGCTCTCCCGTGCCGAGGTCGCCGATCGTGTCGGCATCACCGACAGCACCCTGTGGAGATACGAGACGGGGATGACCAGGCCGAAGCCTGGAGACGTGGCCATTCTGCTCGATGTGTACGGCGTGCATGGGACAGAACGCGAAGAACTCATCGAGATGGCCAAGCACGCCCGCAAGCGTGGCTGGTGGCACCGCCATCGGCAGGCGCTCAAGCCTGGGTTCGACAGTTACATCGGCCTGGAGGCGGGAGCTTCCGTGGTCCGTACGTTTCAGACCGTTGCAGTGCCAGGCATCATGCAAACCGAGGACTACGCCCGGGCGATGATCGAGCAGACCGCCATCACTTCCGCACCTGACCCGGTGGATGAGCGTGTTCTGGTCCGCATGTCACGCCAAGAGTTGATAACTCGAACGGACGATCCTATCCACGTGATCGCCATCCTTGACGAGGCGGCACTACGGCGCCAGGTCGGCGGACCAGGGATCATGCATGGTCAGATCCAGCACCTCCTGAAGCTTGCTGAATATCCCAACGTCACTATCCGGGTAGTGCCGTTCTCCCAAGGAGCACATCCTGGGATGGATGGCCAGTTCAACCTTCTGGAGTTCCCTGAGCAGGCTGACCCAGACCTGGTCTACCTTGAGCAGGCCGGTAGTGGGCTTGTCCCAGAGGATCCTGAGGAAGTCCGCCGGTATACCCTGATTTTCGGGAGCCTACTGGGCAAGGCACTCGAACCCAATGAGTCGATCCTCTTCATGTGTGGGCTCCTTACCAACGGACAGCAGTCCCCCTCATAGAAGAGGAGGCACGGGAATGACCGCGTCGCACGATCCCGCCTGGCACAAGAGCAGCTACAGCACCAACAGCGGTGACTGCATGGAGGTGGCGGAAGGGCAGAACGTTCTGGTGCGTGACACCCAGAATCGCGAGCTCGGCTCCCTCACCTTCACCGGCCCTGAGTGGACCGGTCTCCTCACCACCCTCAAGGCGCTTCAGTCATAGCTGCACCGGGTACCTCGGAACTGCCCGGGGTACTCCAACGGTGTGAAGGAGCAGCGCATGAGGTGGCGCAAGAGCAGCTACAGCAATCCTGATGGCCCCCAGTGTGTCGAGGTCTCCGACTGGCACAAGCCCAGCTACTCCGGTGGCAGCGGTGGGAACTGTGTCGAGGTTGCTGAGGGGCAGAACGTTCTGGTGCGTGACACTCAGCACCGCGAGCTCGGCTCCCTCACCTTCACCGGCCCTGAATGGACCGGTCTCCTCACTGCCCTCAAGGCACGTCAGTCGTAGCTGTATCGGATATCTCCGGATCGTTAAGACGGGTCGATAGACAATCTCATAGCTGCCGTAGGGTGCCGGTGTGCGCACCCAATGGACGATCCACGGTGAGAAGCGTGTGGACAAGAACCGGCACATCCGCCTCTCCACCGTTGACGTCATCCTCCCCGAGGGGGTGTCCTTCACTCAGTACGTTGTCGCAATGCCCCCAGCGGAGATGACGCTCGTGGTCAACGACCAGCGCGAAGTTCCGTTGATGCGGCGGCACCGGTTCATCATCAACCGATGGGTATGGGAACTGCCCGGCGGCTACGTCGACGGTGCTGGGGACATCGAGGCAGCGGCGGCGCGTGAGGTTGAGGAGGAGACGGGGTGGCGGTCCCGTTCGATGGAACACATGGTGACTTTCCAGCCCGCCATTGGAGGAGGCGGTGGAGATGACCGACCGGGGGAGGTTGTCGGCGCCTCCACTGTTGTCGCCCTGTACCAGGCGCTCACCCTGGTATAGCCTCTCTGGTCCGTGCCGTGAACTCCTCCCCTTCGGGCAATTTCTCGTGAGGCCGGAGTCCGAGCCGCAGACGGCAAAGGAATTTAGGTATCCTCTATGGGCCACCCGACGAAGCTGCCCTCGTCTTGGTAGACAAGGTTGATGTTGACCGACGTTAGGAGATTCTGAAGGTCAGGGTTTGGCTTTTTTGGGAGCAGGACAGCAAGCGTGGGCTTCGGAGTGATATGTCTCCGGTAGTCCATGAGTTGGCCGATGGCCATGCGAACAGCTTCACGTGAGTTTGTCCCTTTCGCCTCATAGAGCACCTGGGACTTGGTGTCATACAGGTCGGTGAGGAGACTGGAAGAGAGCCCAGAAGTCCTGATCTGGAATCTTCGCACTTGATGCTCATGTTCTTCGAGCATCTTTCTGAATGCTTCACAAAGCTCTGCTTCTCGGCGTTCGACCTTGGTACTGCGCGTCGCTGACCTGGAGATGGGTTTGCCACTGTAAGCCTCGGGCTCCACGATGATGCTCGTGGCAGTATCAACTGGGACTTGTTGGACTTCAGTTTCCGTCAAGGGTGTGATGGTGTCTTCGGGAAGCGGTGTGAGTTCATCAACTGGGCGCAGACGAAATACGATGACACGCCGAAGGTCACCTGCCTTGTTAGGCGCCTGACGGAGGGCGTAGGGATCTTCCTCGTCCAGTCTGAACTTGCCAACGTAGCGCTGGAGCTTAGTTCCCTCCCCAGGGATTTTTCCCGCAGCCTTAAAGACGCGTAGCGCACGCCCATCTTGTGCATGCATCCGGATGGCACGGTTTCTTGGGCCGTAGCGCCCGTGGAAGACCTGGTCACCTTCACCGTCACCGGTGTACTCGAAGAGGGGATCGCTCTGGTCATCGGTGGGGAGCCAGCCGTCGTAGTACCCAGATTGCTCGCCTGATGCAGGGTCGGTGTAGAGCAGCACATTGGGAGAGGTTGAGCATGGCTGGATCCCCTGGCCTTGCCCCCCACCAAAAACCGCTTTCATTTCCTTACGGGTGGTAAGTTCACCAGGTTTGATCCACTTGTCAGCCATGGGCTTAATGTACAGCTTTGGCGTGTAGCTGCCCTGTCTCTCATCGGTGTGGAGAGGACAGGGCGACTCCGGCGAGACTGTCGGGGCCTGCGAAAGGCCAGGCAGGACCGATGAACACGTCCAGGTGAGTGCCCATGGAGAACAGACGCACGCTCTCGGTCTTTTCGGGGCACTTGGGGCCATGCTGTGTGTGGGGGCGGTCTGTCCGCCTCCCCACGGTGAACCCGATCCCGAGCCGCGCCCGAAACCGCGCCCGCACCAAGTCCTCGTCAAGACTTCGTCCGGTTCCCGGTGACACGGAGCCGTCTCCCGGAGACCGCGCACCTCCTCTGGCAGCGTCTGACGCGCCGTCGACGTTCCGGGAGGACTTGCTTATGGACATGCCCGTGGTGAACTCGTGCCAGGTGGACACCTGCGCCTACAACACCGAACACGCCTGTCACGCGCTGGCCATCACCGTGGGGGACTCCAGACACGCCCAGTGCGACACCTTCTTCGGAGCCCGGACCAGGGGCGGAGACCCCGTCAGCACCGGCCACGTCGGAGCCTGCAAGATGGCCGACTGCCAGCACAACGTCCAGTTGGAGTGCCAGGCTCCGGGGATCGCCGTCGGCTTCGCGCGGGACCGGGCGGACTGCCTCACCTACGCGCCGGCGTGAACACCCGCCGGCGTGAACGCCGGTCGACGCCGCCCGCCTCACGCGGGCGTGCTCCTGACCCCGGGTCTCTGGTAGCCGAGAGCCCGAGGCACGGATCCGGCCCCGAACCCGGCCCACCGCCCGGCGGGGCGGGTTCGGAGCCGACTCCGCTCAGATCCGGACGCCCGCCTCGCCGGCCTCGTGGCGCAGCCGCTCCATGACCTCGGCCGTGGGGGCGTCCACGGCCTTCCGGAAGCCCGTTCCCGCCCACAGCGCCGTCCCGTCGGGGTCCCCCGCCTCGGCGGCGGCCGCGCGCAGCGGCTTGGTCATGTGGTGGATCTCCGGGTAGGCGCAGGGCGCGTCCGGGTGCTCGGTGATGAACCGGTTGACCAGCCCACGCGCGGAACGGCCGGTGAAGGCCCGGGTCAGCGTGGTCTCGGTGAAGTGGGGGTCGGCCAGCGCGGCCTTGTGCACGGGGTGGGCGCCGCTCTCGTGGCACCGCAGGAACGCCGTGCCCAGCTGCGCGGCCGCGGCACCGGCTCGCAGGACCTCGGCCACGTCGCCGCCGGTCATGAGCCCTCCGGTTGCGATCACCGGGACGTCCACCGCCGCGACCACGTCCGACAGCAGTTCCAGCAGCGGACGGTCCTCGTCCCCCTCCGGGGCGAACGAGCCCCGGTGCCCGCCGGCCTCCACACCCTGGGCGCACACGCCGTCGGCGCCGCGCTCCACGGCCAGGCGCGCCTCCTCGACCGTGGTCGCGGTGACCACCGTGGCGCTGCCCGCCTCCCGCAACCGCTCCAGGACGTCGGCCTCCGGGCAGCCGAAGGTGAAACTGACGATCGGGACGGCGGCCTCAGCGAGCAGGTCGATCTTGGCGGCCCACGCGTCGTCGTCGTGCACCGGCTCACCCACCGACACCTCGTAGCGCTTCGCCTCGGGCTCCAGGAGGGGCCGGTAGGGGGCGGGGGCGTCCGGGTCGGAGAGCGGGCCGGGGACGAACACGTTCACGCCGAACGCGGTGGTCCCGCCGTCCCTGACCGCTCGGATCCGGGTGGTGAGGGTGTCGGGCGCCAGGTAGCCGGCGGCCAGGAACCCCGTCCCGCCCGAGTCGGCCACGGCGGCCACCAGTTCGGGTGTGGCGGCTCCGCCCGCCATGGGCGCCTGCACGATCGGGCGCTCCCGCAGTAGGTCAGTCAGTCCCATGCTTCCTCCGTGTGTCGTCAGTGGCCCGGCGGGGCCGGGCGACGGTTCCCCATCCTCGATGACTCCGGAGCGGGGGATGTTTGCTTCCTTTCGGGCCGGGGCGAATACTACACATCCGCTTTTCCGCCCGAAGGGGGATCTGCCCCTCGGAGTCCGACGAGCCACTGCCCCGGAATTCCTGTGGTACACGCCATAGATCGTTCGCGGTGGGAACGGGAAAAGGTGATACCCCGTTCTGCCACGGTCGCGACGCTACGCGGTCCTTTCGCCGGCTTCCGGCTCGCCCGAGGGGTGTTCGGCGAACCGGGTCGACTCCGGGAGGAGCCGGGACAGCACGGCGGCCACGACCGCCGCGACCACGCTGAACGCGACCACGGC
Organism: Nocardiopsis sp. TRM 82005; assembly: GCF_056312425.1. NCBI lineage: Bacteria > Bacillati > Actinomycetota > Actinomycetes > Streptosporangiales > Nocardiopsidaceae > Nocardiopsis > Nocardiopsis sp. TRM 82005. Next base: position 115,793 of record NZ_JBWDTQ010000005.1, on the reverse strand, counting down.
CGTCACCGTCCAGTCGATCCCGATCAGCCCCCACAACCACCCGAACGACAGCACGGTCAGCATCCTGACGGCGTTGCCGACCATCCCCAGCATCGAGAACATGGTGTTCCGGTTGGCGTCGGAGAACATCAGCTGCTGCCACACGTTCGACGACACCACCGTCAGCCCGACCAGGAACTCGGACGCCACCAGCCCCGCGACCAGCGGGACGAGCCCGTGTGCCGCCAAGAGCAGGGGCATGCCCGAGGCCGCCGCGAACAGGGGCGCCCACACGTGGGGACGGTCTCGGACCACGAACCTCGAACTCGCCGAACCCGCCGTCATGGCGGCTACCATCACCAGCAGCACCAGCCCGTTGAGCCGCACGTCCTCGCCGTGGGCGGCCGTCAGCATCGGCTGCCAGGAGACCACCAGCGCGGCCAGTCCCGAGACCGACGCCACCGACAGCGCCACCAGGGGCACGAAGCGCCTGCCCGCCACCAGCACGACCGACTCCCGGACGATCCGGATGACCGGGCGCCCCGGCTGCCCCGGTGACCGGGGGAAGCACACGGGCACCAGAGCCCCCAGAGCGACCAGTACCGCGCCGCCCGCCAGCACCAGGGCGTCGGCGGGCAACCAGGTGCCCGCCACCATGACGGAGGCCGCGCCCAGCACCGCGCCGCCGTGCCCCGACACCTGGCCGAACCACACCGTGCGCGCGATCCGCGCCGAGCGGTCGCGGCCGCCGATCCGGTTGAGCACGAGCGCGGTCAGCGTTCCCGAGTGCAGGTGGAAGCCGATCGCCCACAGGCACATGCCCGCGAGCGTCAGCGCGAGCCCGTCCGCGTACCCCATCAGCAGGAAGCCCGCGCCCCACACGGCCAGCCCCGCCGCCAGGAGCCTGCGGTGCCCGTACCGGTCTCCGAGCGCCCCGCTGGGCGCCTCGACCAACAGGGACACCAGGTTCGCGGAGCCGAGCATCAGGCCCAGCACCCACGGCTCGGCCCCACGCCCCAGCAGGACCGTGACGAAAACGGCTCCGAAAAGGAAATCGGCCGTCGCGCCGAGAAGGGTGAAAGAGGTGTATCGGGCGAGCAGTGAGGATTCCCGTAATTGCTTCGCTGCCATGGGCGTGCTTTCCCTGTCGGGGTAAATACGCGGGTCCGGGCGGAAATTCCGACCACGCTAGCACGCGCGTTTTTCGGCGGCCACGGTTTTTCCCGCCGCCCCGGGCGCCGGGCCGCCCTCACCCGTACGAGCCCCCGTCACCCGGCGGCGGGGCGACGCGCCCTACGCCAGGGCCTCGGCGAGGGCGGCGGCCAGGACCGGCACCCCGGGGTTCATGTCCCCGCGCGGCCACACCAGGCCGAGCGAGGACTCCGGCAGGCCGCTGACCGGAACCAGGACGACGCCGTCCCGGTCCCCGTGGTCGGCGGTGTCCCCGCACAGCAGCATGGCGCCCCGCCCCGCGGCGACCTGGGACAACCCCTCCCGCAGGGTGTCCACGCCCTGCTCGTGATGGATGGTCCTGCCCAGCGGGGTGACGGTGGGGGAGTGGACGCGCAGCCAGTAGTCGGGCGCCCGGCGGACCGGGATGAGCGGGACCCGGGCCATGTCCTCCACCCCGGTGACGGTGCGCGAGGCCAGCGGGTGTTCGGCGGGCAGCGCGAGCCGCTGCGGCTGTCGGGAGAAGACCGGTCCCACGACCAGGTCGCGCTCGCGGACCGGCAGCAGGACGACGGCGGCGTCCACCTCGCCCTCACGCAGCGGGCCGAACGGATCCGAGAGCTTGATCTCCACGATCTCCACCCGTGCGCCGGGCTCGCGCGCCTCGAACGCGTGGACCGCCTCGGCCACGGGCCCGTGCACCGTGCCCTGGAAGCCCAGGCGCACCCGCAGCCGTCCGCCCCAGGCGCGCTCGCGAGCGCCGTCCACCACCGCGGCCAGGTTCTGGTAGGCGGGCCTCAGGGAGTCGAGGAACTCCTCACCGAAGCGGGTGAGGCTGAAACGGCGGCTGGCGGGGTCCACCAGCGGGGCGCCGACCCGGGCCTCCAGCGAGCGCATCAGCTGGTCCACCGTGTCCGCCGACACGTCCAGCCGTTCACCCGCGCGGCCGGGGTGCAGCTCCTCGGCCAGGACGAGGAAGCACTCCAGCTCCCGGATCTCGATTCCCCGCAACCGGCCCGCCCCTTACTCGTGTCCGTCGCCGTGCCGTCCGCCGCCCCGAGCACGTGCTGGAGTCGGCAAGCAACCCTCATAGAAGCACGAGGACCGCTGATCCGCTTCGTCCGCCTCCCGGCCCGGGCGAGTCCCGCCCCGTTCGGGCCGGGCGCCGGGCGGCAGGGCCGGACCCGCCCCGCCACCGACGCACTGTGACCGGCGCGGTGCGAGCGCGGCGGAGACGGATTCCCCGCGCTCCGCTCGACCGTCGGACGGCCTTCTCCACCGTCCGCCGCCTACCCCCCCGGAAGCGGGTGCGGTGCCCCCGAGATGCCCGCCGGGCCACCGGATACGCTCTGCGCGACAGCGATTCCCAGGAGGAGCCACCATGACAGCGACCGCGGTCGTCACCGGAGCCAGCAGCGGGATCGGGGCAGCCACCGCACGCGGACTCGCGGAGCGGGGTTACGAGGTGGTGCTCGTCGCCCGCCGGTCCGACCGGATCGAGGCACTGGCGGACGAACTGGCCAAGGAGGGCCACAGCGCCCGCGCCCACGTCCTCGACGTTACCGACCGGGCCGCCGTCGACTCCTTCGCCGACTCCCTGACCGCCTGTGACGTGCTGGTCAACAACGCGGGCGGGGCCATCGGCACGGAGACCGTCGCCACCGGCGACCCCGCCGACTGGCGTGCCATGTACGAGGTCAACGTCATCGGCGTACTCAACATGACCCAGTCCCTGCTGCCCAAGCTGATCGCCAGCGGCGACGGCACGGTACTGGTCGTCTCCTCCGTGGCCGGGCACGTCGTCTACGAGGGCGGCGGCGGTTACGTGGCCGCCAAGCACGGCGCGCACACCCTCGCGGCCACGCTGCGCCTGGAGTTGTGCGGGGAACCCGTGCGCGTGCTGGAGGTCGCGCCCGGCATGGTCAGGACCGAGGAGTTCTCGCTCAACCGCCTGCGCGGCGACACCGAAGCAGCTGAGGCCGTCTACGCCGGTGTCCCCGACCCGCTGACCGCCGAGGACGTCGCGGACACCATCGTGTGGGCGGTCACCCGGCCCCCGCACGTGAACATCGACCTGCTGGTGGTGCGCCCGCGCGCGCAGGCCGCCCAGCACAAGGTCCACCGCGTCACGCGGGAGTAGGCCGAGCCGTAAGCAGGGCTGATTCAGCCCTCCGATGCGCTGGAGCCGCCGGAGGCGCAATCGGCGCAGTCGCAGTAGTTCGTCGTGGACATGGACCGGCACCTGGTGCAGATCTGCCGCTTCGCCCCGGGCGGGTCGTGTTTCCAGTCGTGCTGGCCCCGTCTGCAAATCCCCGAGGGGCTGATGACGGTGTCGTCCCGTGAGGTGTCCATGGCAGCACGGTAGCCGTGGCGCACGGGTATAGCCAGAGTGCGTGCTCAGAGAGCCGGGGGGCCGCCTCGCGGGACGGCCCCCGGGGTCCGCGGGACGAGACGGCCCGCGGACCCCGGCTCGGCTCATGTGTCCAACTCCTTGGACAGCATCTCCACCAGCTCGTCCAGGACCTTGTCGGCGTTCTCGGACTCCTCGCAGGTCAGGGTCACTGTCTCGCCATGCTTGGCGCCCATCGCCATCACCGCGAGCACGCTGCGCGCGTCCACCGTCTTGTGGCCTTCGCGGGAGACCGTCACGGGCAGGCCGGACTCGTTGACGGCCTGGACGAACAGGGCGGCGGGACGGGCGTGCAGGCCGAGCTGGGAGGCGATGGCCACGGTGCGTTGGGGCATGTCAGTCCTCGGGGGTCGTCGGGCGGACCGGGTTCTTCCGGACCGTGTCAGAGCTTGTCGACCGACCAGCGCGGGCCGGTGGTCGGCCACCACCGCGATCGCGTCGGTGGCCACGTCGTCGGGGGAGGGGTGGTGGTCCCGGGCGGGATCACCGCGGCCGTTCCCGTGCCAGGTGTGCCACGGTCGCTCGACGGGGAGGCCGCCCGCGCCCAGGAACCCGGCGAGGGCGCGGCCGCCCACGCCCACCGTGTTGCGCGTGCGGGTCCGGGACCGCGCGCCCACCAAGGTGTGCCCGGGCCAACGAGTATCGCACCGTGTCCCCCGGGTGTCACCGGGGCGGAACCGTCCCTTCCGAACCAGGATCTCGCGGACGGTTCCGGTGACCGCGTCCACCGTGGGCGGGGTCCTGCCCGAGATTCCCGGTGGTCTCCGGCGTGTCCGGGCGCTCCGGGGCAGGGACGGCTTTTCCGAAGGACGGTCGGGACGACTTCCCAGGGCCTTTCCGGGGCAGGAAGACTTCGGACCACCCTCGGCCCACACCACCACATCACGGCCATTTCCGACCTACGGAGCGACTATGGCGCAGACCGACCCTCCCCCCACCGCAGACGGTGCCACCCGGCTCCCGGGCATCCCCGCCAGCCCCGGTGCCGCTGTCGGACCGGTGGCGCGGATGGCGCCCCCGCCGTCCCTGCCCACACAGAGGCCGTCCACCGACGACCCCGGCGACGAAGCCGACCGGGCGTGGCGATCCCTGAGACGGGTGGCCGACCTGCTCGACCGGCAGGCCGCCGGCCTGGAGGGCGACGCGGCGGCGGTGCTCGGTGCCCAGGCGCTCATGGCCCGCGACCCCGAACTCGCGCGCTGCGTCGGGGAGCGCACCGAGGAGGGGGACCCGGCGGCGTGGGCGGTCCACGCCGCTTGCGGGGCCTACCAGGAAATGCTCCAAGCGGCCGGGGGCTACCTGGCCGAGCGTGCAGCCGACCTCGCCGACATCCGGGACCGCGCGATGGCCCTGCTCCTGGACCTGCCGATGCCCGGACTACCCGACCCCGGAGTCCCGCATGTCCTGGTCGCCGACGACCTCGCGCCCGCCGACACCGTCCGTCTCGATACCGAGCGGGTGCTCGCCATCGTCACCCGTCACGGCGGTCCCACCAGCCACACGGTCATCCTGGCCCGGGCGCTCGGGATCCCAGCCGTCGTGGGCTGCGAGGGAGTCGGGGACCTTCGGGATGAGACCACGGTGGCGGTGGACGGCGACGCGGGGACGGTCGAGGCCGACCCCGGCGAGGCACGCGTCGCCCAGATTCGCCGGCGCGCCGAACGGCGGCGCGCGCTGCTCGCCGATGCCACCGGACCCGGCCGGACCGCCGACGGCGTGCCGGTCGCGTTGCTGCTCAACGTGGGCGAGGGGGATCCCCGCAAGGCGGGTGCCCACGACAGCGAAGGCGTCGGGCTGCTGCGCACCGAGTTCCTGTTCCTGGACCGGGCGGAGCCGCCGACGGCCGGGGAGCAGACCGCCGCCTACGCCTCCCTGTTCGAGGCGTTCGCCGGGCGCGTCGTCACGGTGCGCACCCTGGACGCGGGTTCGGACAAGCCGCTGGCCTTCGTGGAGACCGGTCAGGAGGACAACCCCGCGCTCGGTATGCGGGGCTTTCGAACCTCGCGCGTGCATCCCGGGCTCCTCTCCGAGCAGCTCGCGGCGATCGCCGCCGCCTCCCGGGAGACGTCCGCGCGGGTGCGGGTGATGGCGCCGATGGTGTCCACGCCCGACGAGGCCGCCGAGTTCGCCGCCCTGGCGCGCCGTGCCGGTATCGGCGAGGTCGGGGTGATGATCGAGGTGCCCGGCGCGGCGCTGCTCGCCGACCGGTTGCTGCACCGGGTGGATTTCGTGTCGATCGGCACCAACGACCTGGCGCAGTACACGATGGCCGCCGACCGGACCCTCGGCGCGCTGCCCGACCTGCTCGACCCCTGGCAGCCCGCGCTGTCGCAGCTGGTGGGGACCGTCGGTGACGCGGGGGAGCGGTCGGGCCGCTCCGTGGGGGTGTGCGGAGAGGCCGCGGCCGACCCGCTGCTGGCCCTGGTGCTGGTGGGACTCGGTTCGACCAGCCTGTCGATGTCGGCGCCCGCGCTGCCCGCCGTGCGCCATGCGCTGGCCCTGCACACCCACGACGAGTGCCGGAGACTGTCGGAGCTGGCGGTGGCGGCATCCAGTGCCGAGCAGGCGAGGGAGGCGGTGAAGGCCGCCGTGCACCCGGAAGTCGCCGGTTGACGACGTAGGCCGGGTGCGGCGTGTGCCCTCCCCGGGCCGGAGACGCCCGCCGGCCGGGGGAGGGCGGCGAACACCGGGCTCCGCCACGTGTCGTGGCGGAGCGCCGCGTGTCGACGCCTACTCCTCGATCCGGACCGCCGCGATCTGTCCCGTGTCGTCCCACGTGCCGGTCAGCAGTGCCATGTCCAGATCCGTGCCCGCCGCCATCTCGAAGGGGATCCGCACCGTGGTCGCGCCGCCGGGGTTGACCTCGGTGTACAGGGCGTCGTCCTCGTCCAGGGCGAAGACGGCGTCCGAGTGGTGTCCGTACTGGTTGCCGTCGGTGTCCACCACCTCGGAGTTTTCGATATCGGGGGTCTGCGGCCCGTCCGACGCGTTCGTCATCTCCGCGTCGAGGATGACGAATTCCTGTCCGTCCGAAGCCACCGCGTTGGAATAGGAGCCGTTCACCTGGTCGGTGCGCTCCACCGCGGTGACCGTGATGTCCCAAATGCCGTCTGTCGCGGTTTCCCCCATCGGTACCGCGTCGGGGACCTCCTCGGCGACCTCGTCGGTGTCCTCCCCGTTTTCCTCTTCCTCCGTCGCGTCCGCGTCCTCGGTGACGCCGGCGTCCTCCAGGTCCGACTCGACGTCCTCGAACGCGGCGTTGAGCGAGGCCCGGAGGTAGGCCTGATTGCCGAGCCATCCGGCACCGAAGCCGACAAGCAGCGCCACCGCGGCGCTGACGGCGACGGCGATCCAGCTGGTCCTGTTCATGGGGGGACTCCTAGCCTGGGGGCCACGGTAGGAGCGGGCACACCGTGGGGGACATAGCGGGTTGCGTCCGACGGTACGCAGTATCAGAAGAGATGATGTCCGTTCGCCGCACTCGAAACCGAGTTGATATCCGCCGAACCGGTGCCCTCGATATCGATTGGTTATGGAATATGTTTTTATATCAAGGGGTATGGCGCTTCATGTCTGTTTCGGGACATTGGTTATAACGATGCGCGGTGTGCCCCACCTCGGCCTGTACGGGGCGCCGGAGGGGTAACGACACGACGCCGGGCTCCAACGGTTCCAGTCCGTCGAAGAAGCGCTCGATCCGCTCCGGGGCGCGTAGGTGGCCGCGCGGTACGGGAAGGCCCGGCCGTTCAGCCGGCGGAGGCGTCAGGGGTCCCCCAGGAACCGCCGACCACCTCGGGAACCAGGTCGAGCCGGTCGAGGAAGGACTTGAGCAGCGCGTCCCTGTCGCAGGAGCCGGACGCGCACCACGCCTGGTGGCCCGTGGTCATGGCGGAGAGGAACACCGCTGCCAGGATGCCCGGGCGCGGGTCGGTGGCCGGGTCCACGCCGGTGCGCTCGCCGACGGCCCGGGCCAACCGGTCCTGCCTGCGGTGGCAGTAGCGCATGTTGACCTCGATCAGTTCGGGGCTGTCGACGACCATCCCCGTCGCGCTGCCCCGGAGGGAGAACGAGTCGTGCCTCAGGTACTCCCAGTGGTCGAGCATCGCGTTGCGCAGCGCCGTGAAGGGCGGTTCGTCGGCGGGGCGGGCGATCAGCGAGCCGAGCAGGTGCTCGTCGACGTCCTCGACCGCCTCCAGGGCGACATCCTCCTTGGAGGCGAAGTAGCGGAAGAACGTGCGCTGTGAGACCCCGGTGCAGGAGGCGATCTCCTCCGTGGTGGTCCGGTCGTAGCCGCGCTCGTGGAACAGGCGTAGCGCCGACTCCATCAGGCCCTCGCGCAGCTGGGCCTTCTTGCGCTCGCGGAGCCCGACCTGTTCCCCTTCCTCCGGTTCGGTGCTCGTCGCGCCCATGGACGTGCCTCCCAGGTGTTGGCTCTGTCCACAAGAGGATACCGCGTGAAATAGATTACGTCAGTGGCTGACAAAACACAGTTGATGCAAAGAGTCAGCCGTTGACATAATTGCCGGAGACGATACCGGCACGCAGGGGGGACCATGACCGCACAGACCGTTCCACAGACCACACGGGCGGAACGGGGAGGGATCCGGGGCAATCCGTGGGCGACCCTGGTGGCCATCGCGTTCGGCGTGATGATGGTCGCCCTGGACGGCACCATCGTGGCCGTCGCCAACCCCGCCATCGGCATGAGCCTGGGTGCCTCGCTGGCCGAGTTGCAGTGGGTCACCCACGGCTACCTGCTGGGCCTGGCGGTATTCCTGATCACCGCGGGCAAGCTCGGCGACCGCTTCGGCTACCGCAACACCTACCTCGTGGGCGTGGCGGGCTTCGTGCTCTCCTCCGTGGCGATCGCGCTGTCCGCGGGTGTCATCATGCTCATCGCCTTCCGGGTGCTGCAAGGGGTTTTCGGCGCGCTGCTGATGCCCGCCGCCATGGGCCTGCTGCGGGCCAGCTTCCCGCCGCACAAGCTCGGCCGCGCCTTCGGGGTCTTCGGCAGCATCCTCGGCGCGGCGACCGCGGGAGGCCCGATCGTCGGCGGCGTCCTGGTGGGCACGTTCGGCTGGGAAGCCGTGTTCTTCATCAACGTCCCCGTCGGTGCGGCCGCCATCGCCCTGGGCCTGTGGCTGCTCGCCCCGAACCGGGCGACCGACGCCGGGTCGCGCATGGACGTGCCCGGCATCGCCTTGATCAGCATCGCGATCTTCGCCCTCGTGTGGGCCCTGGTCGAGGCGCCCACCGCGGGCTGGGGGGACCCGGTCACCCTGGTCTCCCTCGCCGTCGCCCTGGCCTTCGGCGTGGCCTTCGTACTGTGGGAGCGCCGTCCGCAGGAGCCGCTGATCCCGCTCGGGCTCTTCGCCAACCCCTCCATCTCCATCGGCGTCGTGCTCATGGTGCTGATGGCGGTGAGCCTGATGGGGTCGCTGTTCTTCATCGCCTTCTACCTGCAAGGCGTGATGGGGATGACCCCGACGCAGACCGGCATGCAGTTGCTGCCGATGACCGCGATGATGGCGATCACCTCGCCGATCGCGGGCCGCGTCCTGGACCGCGTGGGCGCCCGTCTGCCCACCACTGTGGGCCTGCTGCTGGCGGGCACGGGTATGTTCCTGCTGTCCCGGCTGGACACCGGCACCGGCGTCACCTACCTGTCGGTGGCCTTCGTCCTGCTCGGCATGGGCCTGAGCCTGGTGATGACGGGATCCACCGCGGCCATCGTCGGCAACGCCCCGGTGCGCTTCGCGGGCGTGGCCTCCGCCGTCCAGCAGGCCGCCATGCAGCTGGGCGGTTCACTGGGCACGGCTGTGCTGGGTGCGGTCATGTCGGCGACCATCATCACCACCCTGCCCGGCCACTTCGCCGCCGCGGGGCTGGCCGAGCCTGCGGCGGACGAGCTGACGGACATGCAGAGCGTCATCGCCCAGGGCGGAGCCGTGGTGCCCGAGGGAGCCACCGCCGACGTGGCGCGCGCGGTCACCGAGGCCAGCAACCTGGCCTTCATCGACGGGTTGCAGTGGGCCTTCGGGATCGCGGCGGCGCTGATGCTGCTGGCCGCGGTGCTGTCGCTGTTCATGCGCGGGGGCAAGCCCGACGGCGGCGAGCCCGTCGTGCACGTCTAGACGCACTGACCTGAGAGGCCAGGTACGGGGGGTAACGGGAGGGCGCGCCGACACCGATGTGAACCCCGGCCTCCGTGTATCCAGCAAACCGCGCAGGAGAAGGCGGCACCGCCCCCCGTGGACCGGGGTGGTGCCGCCTTCGTCGCGAGCGGCCGGTCAGGCCGCCGTCACGACGCCCGGTCGGTCCGGGGCCGCTCAGGTCGTGTAGTCGGCGTTGATCCGGATGTAGCCCTCGGTCAGGTCGCAGCCGTAGACCGTGAAGGCGCCCTCGGCGATGCCCAGGTCGACGCTGATCACCACCTCGCCGCCCTTCAGGTGCTGGGCGGCGCGCTCCAGTACCTCGTCCGTGGCCTCCGCGGGGTAGGTCTCCACGTCGCCGAAGGAGATCCGCACGTTCCGCGGCAGGATGTCGGTCTCCTCCTCGCACTTGCCGATCGCCATCGTCACCCGGCCCCAGTTCGGGTCCGCGCCGTGCACGGCCGTCTTCACCAGCGGTGAGTTCACCACGGCCTTGGCGACCCGCTTGGCCTGGGCGTCGTCGCGGGCGCCGGTCATGCGCACCTCGATCAGCTTGCTGGCGCCCTCGCCGTCGGAGGCGATCATCCGCACCAGCTTCAGGGCCACCTCGTTCAGTGCCGCCTCGAACGCGGCCACGTCCACCGGCCCGGCCAGCCCGTTGGCGAACACCGCCGCCGAGTCGCTGGTGGAGGTGTCGGTGTCGATACTCAGCGCGTTGAACGTGCGGTCCACCACCCGGCGGAACACCTCGTCCAGTTCCGGCTGCTCCACATCGGCGTCGGTGAAGAACCAGGCCAACATGGTCGCCATGTTCGGCTCGACCATGCCGACGCCCTTGGCGACGCCCGTCACCGTCGCACCGCCGACCTTCGCCGAGGCGGTCTTGGGCCGGGTGTCGGTCGTCATCATCGCCGCTGCCGCGCGGTCCAGGTCGGCCGGGGGAAACCCGTCGGGCAGCGCGTCCAGATAGGCGCGCACCTTGTCCATCGGGTACGGGCGGCCGATCACACCGGTGGAGGCGACCAGCAGCTCATTGGGCGGCACGCCCGCCGCCCGGGCCACGCGCTCCTGTAGCACGCGGGCGTGGTCGTCGCCGATCCGGCCGGTGGCCACGTTGGCGTTGCGGGAGATCACCGCGACCCCTCGCGCGCGGCCGTCCGCAGCCGCGCTGCGGCTGAGCAGCACACTGGGCCCGGCGAACCGGGACTGCGTGAACACGGCGGACACGTACGCGGGGGCCTCGGACACCACCGAGAAGAAGTCGTCCTTCGGATCCTTGATCCCAATGTTTCCGGCCACACCGCGGAAACCGGCGGGCACGGGGGTCTGGCTGCTCATCGTCCTCCCTCGGGGGTTCTCGGGAGCCAGACTACTCCGAAGGGCGTTCGGCCTCTTATTACGGCTACGACCTGCGAGGGTTTCGCCCTGTGCACATGGAGGACCCGTGTGACAACGGCCTGATAACGGGTATCCGCCGAGGTGACGAAGACCATCCGGGGGGAGGCGTGTTGTGCGTGATGGTGACTGGCTCACGGAGACAGGGGCGCAGATTCGTGGCGTCCTGAAAGTGATGGTGGACGCCGGATGGCTGCCCGGTGGCACGGCCGTCGTCGGCACCGGCGGCATGTGGGAGTTCGTCGCGGTCGGCCATGTCGACGCGGAGAACGACACCGCTCCGGACGTGGCCTACGACGTGGCGAGTCTGACGAAGGTGATGGCGACCTGGCCGCTGGTCGGTCAGGCGGTCGCCGAGGGGATGATGGACCTGGACGCCCCGATGTCCGAATACCTGGATGTGGGGCACCTGCCCGGCGCCGGGGTGACCACCCGGCAGATCCTCACCCACACCAGCAGACTCAACCCGGTGACCTGGTTGGAGAGGTACGCGGGCACCGAGCAGCATCTGGCCGAGGCGATCCTCGCCGATCCGCTGGAGGAGCCCGGCTACCGCTACATCGATCGGGGGTTCATCCTGCTCGGGCTGCTCCTGGAGCGCCTCTACGGCACCGGACTGGACCGATTGGCCCACGACCTGTGGGAGGGGCTGGGCCTGCGGTCCACGACCTTCGGCCCGCTGGCGCGCTCACCCTGGGTCGCGCCCACCGAGCGCCGCCTCCCCGGTGCCGCCCCGGCCTGGGGGGTGGTGCACGACGAGGCGGCCGCGCTGATGGGCGGCGTGGCCGGACACGCCGGTGCGTTCACCACCGCCATCGACCTCGGCGCGTTCGCCCGGGAGATGCTGCGGTTGCACGACGGCGGGCGGGGGCCGGTGCCCTCCTCCTACGTGCGCATGAGCTGGCAGCCGTACGTGGACGCGTGCGCCCGGCTCTGGCGGGGCCTGGGTTGGCTGGTCACCCCGGAGGGGGTGGTCTACCACAACGGCTACACCGGGACGAGCCTGTTCATGCACCCCGAGAGCGGACGGTACGTGGGGGTGCTCACCAACGCCGTGCACTACGGGCGCGACCGGACCGGCCTGGTGGATCTGCGGTCGGCGGCGCGGTCCGCGCTCACGCCCCAGGCACACGAGTCCTCGTCCTGAACAGGAGGACCGGGGGAGCCGGTCTCATCCGCCGGAGGTGTCGCGGACCGCGTCCGCGAGCCGGTGCAGGAGGTCGGCCAGCCCGGCGGGGCCGGCGACGACCAGGTCGGCGGCCTCGGCCACGGCGGTGACCTCGTCGGAGGACGAGCACACGGTCAGGCCCTCGACGCCCTGGGCGCGCAGTGCCGTCACGGCGTTGAACGCGGGCAGGTCGCCCAGGTCGTCACCGGCGTAGAGCAGGGTGCGGGGGCTGGTCTCGGCGACGAGCGAGGTGAGCGCCGCGCCCTTGTCCACACCCTGTGGACGGAGTTCGACGACCATCCGCCCCGGCTCCACCTGCAACTCCGCCCTCCTGGCCAGTTCGCTCAGAGCCGGGGTGAGCAGGGTGAGGGCGCCGTCGGGGTCGGAGGTGCGACGGGTGTGCACCGCCAGGGACCGGCCCTTGTCCTCGATCCAGGTGCCCTCCGGCGCGTTCAGCCCGTCGAGCAGGCCGGGCAGTTCGTCCCGTACCAACTCCACCCCGGGCGGTGCGGGGGTGGCGACCACACGGCCGTCGGCCCAGCGCTCGGCACCGTAGTGGCCCAGCACGATGATGCCCGGAACCCGGTCCAGGCCACCCAGACGCACCGCCGTCCCGGCCGGGCGGCCGGTGACCACCGCCACCGACCCGACCAGTCCGGCCAGGCCGGCGAGCCCGTCCACGACCCCCGGATAGGGGGCGGACGTGCGCGGGTCGTCGACGATGGGTGCGAGTGTGCCGTCGAAGTCGAAGGCGGCCAGCGCCCGCTCGGGTGCGGCCAGGAAGGCGTCGAGCGCCGTGCGCCCGGCGTCCGTGCTGGGTTGGGGCAGGGACATGGAGGACCTTTCCGGTGGGGCCGCTGGTGCGGACCGGGCGGGACCGCCAGAATACCGACGTGCTCCCGCCCGGGAGGATCCTCTACCCACACCCGTGGCCCGTGTTTCACCGGACGGCCGTGCGGTGTTCTCCGCTTGGCCGACCACCGCCGACTGAGCCGGCGGATCGGCCCGGTCGGCTGGTCGGCCCGGGCGACACGCCGGTGGGAGCGGGGAATACGCGGATGACGGCGTCACCCGGCGGATGTTGGGTACTAATAGCCGGGAGGAGTGGAAAAGAGGGGGACTCAGAGCTGGATACCCAGCTGGCGTGCGTTGCGTTGGCGGCGGCGGTCGGCGCGCAGGCGGCGCAGGCGCTTGACGGTCATCGGGTCGAAGGCGAGCGCCTCGGGGCGCTCCACCAGCCCGTTCAACAGTTGGTAGTAGCGGGTCGCGGAGAATCCGAACTCGTCACGGATCGCCTGTTCCTTGGACCCCTCGAACTTCCACCACTGGCGTTCGAAGGCGAGGATGCGCTGTTCGCGTTCGGCGAGGGCCGACTGACCGTCCTCGGTCGGACCGATATTCGGCATGGGACACCCCCTGGGCGGGAAATTGGTTTGTCCGGATCGGCCCGACACATGCTAGCGACTCGACATGCCGGATGCGGAGCCGAAAGCGCAGGACTAGCACCAGGGATACAGTTACGTTTCCTACCCCTCAGGCCACTTGTCCACGCCTGGATCCTGGGCTCATGACAGAATCGCGGGGGTCCTGGGGGCCGCGTGGAACGTCGACCGCATAGTTCGAGGGAGCCTGACGTGCTCGGGGGCAACAGCCGCAACAGGACACAGACACGCCACGCCCGTGGAGGGACCGCCACGGCCTGTGCGGCCGTTACCACCGCCACCGCCCTACTCCTCGGCCCCTCGGCGGCTCCGGCCTCGGCCGACGGGATCCCCGACTTCCGGCCCGAGCAGTGGGGACTACAGTCCATCGCCGCCCAGGAGGTGTGGGGGGAGACCCGGGGCCAGGGCGTCACGATCGCGCTTCCCGGTGCCTCCGTCAACGAGGAGCACCCGGACCTGGTCGACAACGTCCGGCTGGACACGGAGTTCGGCGACAACAGCGGCGACATCGGGACGGGCAACGCCGTGGCCGCCCTGGCCGCGGCCCACGGACACGGCATGGACGCCGACGGCGGCGTACTCGGGGTGGCGCCCGACTCCACCCTGCTCGTACTGCCCACCGAGAACCAGTTGGCCAGCGCCGTGCGCTTCGCCGCGCGGGAGGGTGCCCAGGTCATCCTGCTGCCCGAGACCGGCGAGGGCACCGATCTGACCGGCGCCACCCAGGACGCGGTCGGCGACGGCGCTCTGGTCGTCGGCCCCGCGAAGGCCCAGGAAGACCCCAGCGTGCTCACCGTCGCTGGAACGGACGAGAACGGTGAGCTCGTCCCGGACTCGCCCGAGGCCGGGTCGATCGCGCTGACAGCCCCCGGCGCGGACCTGACGACCGCGGACGCGGGGCTGGGGCAGACCGAGGTGACCGGTGCCCCCTACGCCGCCGCCATGGCCGCCGGGGCCGCCGCCCTGCTGCGCTCCGACCACCCGCAGCTGCGCCCCGAGCAGATCCGCGAAGCCCTCGTCCAGGGAGCCCAACCCGGCCCCGGGGGCCTGCCGGCCCTGCACCTGCCCACCGCGCAAGGCAACGCGGTGGGCACGGTCGACGACCTCCCGCCCATCGAGGACCTGGCCGACGAGGGCGATCAGGCGGGGGCCGTGCCGATGTGGGCGTGGTTCGCCGCCGTCGGCGCCGTTCTGATCCTGGGCATCCTCCTGGTGGTCATGTGGGTGCGCCGCTCCACATCCGACCCCTACGGCGTGGAGGCCGAGCGCCGGGAGTCGGACGAGGAGATCGCCGCCGAGCGCGCCGCCGAGGCTCCGCCCGCCAACCGCCGGAAGAAGGGCGGGCGCCGCCGCAGAGTACGCGGCGGGTGAACCCGGCGGGTGAAGCCGGCCCCGCCCGGGCCGGGCCCGAGAGCACCGCCGCTTCGGGCACCCGAGCGAGCTGCCCGTCCTGGAGGGCTCCCCGGTCCTGGTGGCCTCGACCCCCGGCCGGCCCGTGACCGGACACGGTGCGTGGTCACCGCACGTCATGGGCGCCCGACGAACGGTGATGTTGCGAACGCACGTGCATATGTAAGGAACGGCGGACGGCCTTGACGCGGGCACACGAGGGAGGCAAGGCTTTGGAGAATGTCATCCCTCGAAGCGTCTTCCCTGCCCTCGCGAGGTGCGCCGCGGACCGGGGCCCCCGAGTTCCGCAACCTCATCGACGGACGCGTACACCTCTCCGAGTACGACGCCAAGTGGCCCTACCTCTTCGAGCGGGAGGCCGGGAAGGTCCGTGCCGCCCTCGGGGAGCGGGTCCTGCTCTTCGAGCACGTGGGCTCCACCTCGGTGCCCGGCCTCGTCGCCAAGCCCTGCGTCGACCTGCTGCTGGTGGTCGCGGACTCCTCGGACGAGCCCGCCTACCTGCCCGACCTCGAAGCCGCCGGGTACTCCCTGGCGCTCAGGGAGCCCGACTGGTACGAGCACCGGGTGTTCAAGGGCGCCGACGTCAACCTCAACCTGCACGTGTTCAGCGAGGGCTGCGAGGAGGCGGAGCGGATGTGCCGCTTCCGCGACCTCCTCGCCGCCGACGCTGACGCGCGCGAACGCTATACCGCGGTCAAACGGGAACTGGCCGAACGCACCTGGGACAGCATCCAGGACTACGCCGACGCCAAGTCCGGCATCGTGAAACAGCTCCTGGCCGAGGCGGACGGAGGGGGCACCACCACCGGTTGACCCACGCGGGGGCCGGTGCGCGTACCGTCCCCCGAGACAGGTGGGCGCCCCCCACCAGTGCGAGGACCCGGATCCGGGCTCAGCCCAGCGAGCGCAGCTGTTCCTGGAACCACCGCCGCGGTGGCAGCGCCACCGCGGCCTCCGCCAGGTGCCGCCTACGCACGCGCCGCTCCTCCTCCGGCATCGACAGCGCCTTGTGCAGCGCCTCCGCCGTCTCCACGGTGTCGTAGGGGTTGACCAGCAGCGCGTGCTCACCCAGCTCGTCCGCGGCACCCGCCTCACGCGAGAGCACCAGCACCGAGTCCCGCTCCGACAGGACCGGGCCCTCCTTGGCCACCAGGTTCATGCCGTCACGGATCGGGTTCACCAGCAGCACGTCGGCCATCTGGAACGTCGCCAGTGAACGCGGGTAGTCGTCGTTGACCTCCAGCACGAGCGGCGTCCACTCGGCGGTCGCGAACTCCGCGTTGATCTCCTTGGCGGTCCGCAGCACCGCGTCGGTGTACTCGCGGTACTCCGGCACGTCGCCCCGGCTCGGATAGGCGAACGCCAGGTGCGTCACCCGGCCCCGCCACTCCGGATGGGTGGTCAGCAGCTCCCGGTACGCCTCCAGGCCGCGCACGATGTTCTTGGACAGCTCCGTGCGGTCCACCCGCACGATGAGCCTGGTGTCGCCGACGACCTCCTTCAGGGTGCTTCGGCGCGCCGCCACGGCCGGGTCGGAGGCGCTCTCGCGCAGCCCCTCCCCGTCCGCGCCCAGGGCGTGCACGCCCACCTCGACCACCCGGCCGCCGTACTCCACGGTGCGGCGCTGGAAGTCCACGTCCGCGCGCAGGAGCTCCGCGCAGCAGCGCAGGAACGCCTCCGCCCACCGCGGGCTGAGGAAGCCCAGCCGGTCCGCGCCGAGCATGCCCTCCAACAGGTCGCGTGAGACCTGCTCGGGCAGCATCCGGAAGTACTCCGGGGGCGCCCACGGGGTGTGCGAGAAGTGCGCGATCCGCAGGTCGGGGCGGCGGGCGCGCAGGATGCGCGGCACCAGCGCCAGGTGGTAGTCCTGCACGGCCACGCGGGCGCCGTCGGCGGCACCGGCCACCAGTGCCTCGGCGAACGCGTTGTTGTAGGCGGTGTAGTCCTCCCACAGCCGCCGAAAGTGCGAGCCGAAGGACGGCTTGTTGGGGATGTCGTACAGCATGTGCTGCACGAACCACAGGGTCGAGTTGGCCACCCCGGTGTAGGCGCCCTCGAAGGTCTGCCGCGGCATGTCCAACATGTGGACCCGCATGCCGTCCAGGTCGTGGGAGCGGTCCAGTCGCGCCTCCGGTGCCTCCGCCGCGGCCCGCCGGTCGGCGTCCGACAACGCGGCGCACACCCAGATGCTGTCGATCTCGGTGGCCACCGACATCATCCCCGACACCAGTCCGCCTCCGCCGCGCCGGTGCTCCAGTGAGCCGTCGTCGGCGATCGAGAAGGACACGGGCCCCCTGTTGGAGGCGATGAGGATCTGTGCCTTGTCCACGTGGTCGTCCTCTCGAATGATGCGACTGGAGCCGGGCGGATCGCGCGCCAACGCGAGGGCGCACCCTATGTCTCGCCTGCCGACGACCGCCCCAAACCCGTTCCAGGCCAACGGGGGCGCACGTCACAAGCGCGAAACACCGCACGTGCGATCGGGGCGCCCTGACCGGTGCCGTCTCACCATGTGAGCCCGTTCGTGTTACGCGGATCACGAGGCATGGAAAACCGGCTGACGAGTCCGTTACAGTGACGGTGCGGATCACACGGGACCCGCCAAAACTTCATATTGCTCATCCAGAGGGGTGGAGGGACCGGCCCTGCGAAGCCCCGGCAACCATCCCAGCACGCGATGCTCGCGAACCCGCGAGGCGGCTGGGGCAGGTGCCAACTCCGGCCTGGGAACAAGGTGTTCGCCAGGGAAGATGAGGGGAGACGCCTCGCTATGGCGATTGCCGCCACCGAATCCACCGCCGTCCGCGCCTTCGGCCCCGGTACCGCGCTCTCCTGTCGAGAGTGCGGCGAGCGCTACGAGCTCACCCCCCGGTTCGCGTGCGAGTTCTGCTTCGGCCCCCTGGAGATCGCCTACGACTTCGGGGACGTGACCCGCGCCGACATCGAGAGCGGCCCCAACAGCATCTGGCGCTACCGCTCCCTGCTGCCCGTCCCGGCCGACGTCGCGGAGCTGCCCAACATGGCCCCCGGCCTGACCCCGCTGGTGCGGGCGGACCGCCTCGCCGCCGAACTGGGCCTCGACTCCCTCCACATCAAGGACGACTCCGGCAACCCCACGCACTCCTTCAAGGACCGCGTGGTCGCCATCGCCGTCGAGGCCGCGCGCACCTTCGGGTTCACCACCCTGTCCTGCTCCTCCACCGGCAACCTGGCCGGTGCGGTCGGCGCCGCCGCCGCGCGCGCCGGGTTCGAGTCCTGCGTGTTCATCCCCGCCGGGCTGGAGGAGGCCAAGGTGGTCATGGCCGCCGTCTACGGCGGCAAGGTCGTGGCCATCGACGGCAACTACGACGACGTCAACCGCTTCTGCTCCGAGCTCATCGGCGACTCGATCGGTGAGGACTGGGGCTTCGTCAACGTGAACCTGCGCCCCTACTACGGCGAGGGCTCCAAGACGCTGGCCTACGAGATCGCCGAGCAGCTCGGCTGGCGCCTGCCCGAGCAGATCGTCATCCCGATCGCGTCCGGCTCCCAGCTCACCAAGATCGACAAGGGCTTCAAGGAGCTCATCAAGCTCGGCCTGGTGGAGGACCGCCCCTACCGGATCTTCGGTGCCCAGGCCACGGGCTGCTCCCCGGTCGCACAGGCCTGGGACAAGGGCATCGACGTCATCCAGCCGGTCAAGCCCGACACCATCGCCAAGTCGCTGGCCATCGGCAACCCGGCCGACGGGCCGTACGTGCTGGACATCGCCCAGCGCACGGGCGGTTCGGTGGAGCACGTGGACGACGCCGAGATCGTCGACTCCATCAAGCTCCTCGCCCGCACCGAGGGCATCTTC
Source organism: Nocardiopsis sp. TRM 82005 (assembly GCF_056312425.1). Taxonomy (NCBI): domain Bacteria; kingdom Bacillati; phylum Actinomycetota; class Actinomycetes; order Streptosporangiales; family Nocardiopsidaceae; genus Nocardiopsis; species Nocardiopsis sp. TRM 82005. The sequence goes on along the minus strand of NZ_JBWDTQ010000005.1, from coordinate 96,829 downwards.
GCCGAGACCGCGGGCGGCGTCACCACCGGTGTCCTGCGCAAGCTGGTCCGCGAGGGCAGGCTCGACCCCAAGGCCGAGACCGTCGTGCTCAACACCGGCGACGGGCTCAAGACCCTGAACGCCGTCGACGCCGGTGTGACCGCCACGATCAAGCCGTCCCTGAGCGCCTTCACCGACGCAGGCCTCGCCTAGGGCGTGTCCCCTCCGGGGCTCCGCAGTATCTCTTCGGGGCTCCGCTTCGCTTCACCCCGTGTCCGGGCGCCCGAAAGGCGGGAACCTTCGGATCCTCCGGTGTGACGGCTCGTTCCTCGCAGCCACACCTACGAATCCTCCAGAACCCCGCCGGCACCCGAACAGCCCACCGTCTACCACCAGAAGGAAGTCCGCCATGAGCGCCAGCGTCCGCGTGCCCACCATCCTGCGCACCTACACCGACGACGCCGCCGAGGTGACCGCCAAGGGCGGCACCCTCGCCGAGGTCCTCGACGACCTCGAGGCCAACCACCCCGGCATCCAGGCACGCATCCTCGACGACAACGGCAAGGTGCGCCGCTTCGTCAACGTCTACGTCGGCGACGAGGACGTGCGCTTCGACAAGGGCTTGCAGACCGAGGTCGCCGACGGCGCCCAGGTCTCCATCATCCCTGCGGTCGCCGGGGGCTGCTGACCCCGCCGACGGGCCTCGGGCGGGGACGGCTCCGGCCCCCGGAGGGGGCGCCGGGGGCCGCCCCCGCCCGTGAGCGCGGCGAGAGCCGCGCCGGGGGCGCCCGCGCGGCAGGGCACGTGTCCGCCGAACACGCCCCAGGACACCGCTCCTCATAGGCTGGGGATATTTGCGGTCGAGCGAGGGTGGAGATGTCGGCGACGCGGCTGTTGGTGCTGGGTGCGGTGCGCATGCACGGGCAGGCCCATGGGTACCGGGTTGGGCGTGAACTCCTGTCGTGGGGGGCCGGGGAGTGGGCCAACGTCAAGTGGGGCTCCCTCTACCACGCGCTGCGCAAGCTCTCCCGGGAGGGCAAGCTGCGGGAGTTCGTCGCCGAGGGTGACGACGTGGTCGACCGCACCTCCTACGAGATCACCGAGGACGGTGTGGCCGAGATCCACCGCCTCCTGCGCCGAGGCCTGACACGCAGGGACGATCCGGCGATGCTGTTCGCCGCGATCATCCTGATGACCTCGTTGCCGCGCGCCGAGGTCGTCGACCTGCTGCGCCAGCGGCTGGAGCTGCTGGAGGAGGTCGGCGGCGAACTCGCCCTCCCCGAGGAATGGGGCGAGCCCGAGCACGTGCGGGAGCTGTTCGGCCTGTGGAGGGGAACGGTCGGGGCCGACGTCCAGTGGACGCGTGAGCTCATCGTCTCCCTGAGAGCCGGGAAGTACACCATGGCCGACGAGAGCCCCGACGCCTTCGGCCTGCCGCCCCGCCCCGGAGCCGCCGCCGGCTGAGGGCCGACGGAACCGTCCGGGCCCGCTGGGCGCGGCGGGTGCGGCGGGTGCGGTCCGGGCGGTGGTACGAGCTCTTATTCAAATTTGAATAACCGGTTTCCGTCGTGCATACTCGCATACGCAGGGTGACCAATTTTGGACAGGGAGAGGGCTGGATGATCCACACGCGTGGACTGACTCGGAACTTCCGGGTCGGCAAAGAGGTCGTCGAGGCCGTCCGCGGCGTTGACATCGACATCGCCGAGGGCGAGCTCGTCGCCCTGCTCGGGCCCAACGGTGCGGGGAAGACCACCACGCTGCGCATGCTCACGACGCTGCTGGAGCCCACCTCGGGCACGGCCGTGGTCGCCGGGCACGACGTCCGGTCCGAGCCCGCGAAGGTGCGCCGGGGGATCGGATTCGTCGGTCAGGGACACGGTGCCGGGGACGACCAGCGGGCAGGGGAGGAGCTGTACACGCAGGGACTGCTGTACGGACTCGACCGGCGTACCGCGCGCCGCCGCTCGGCCGAGCTGATCGACCTGCTGGAGTTGGGCGCCGCCGCGGGGCGCGAGGTCACCAAGCTCTCCGGCGGCCAGCGCCGACGGCTCGACATCGCGATGGGGCTCATCCACGAACCCGGGCTCCTGTTCCTGGACGAGCCCTCCACCGGGCTCGACCCGCACAGTCGCGCCAACCTGTGGGAGCACATCACCGGTCTGCGCGAGCGGCTCGGGACCACGGTCGTGCTCACCACCCACTACCTGGACGAGGCCGACGACATGGCCGAGCGGGTCGTGGTCATCGACCACGGCGGGGTCATCGCCGACGGCACCGCCAGCGAACTCAAGGGCAGGGTCTCCGGGGACCTGGTCACCTTCACCGTGCCGGACGAGGAGCACGCGCGTACCGGTGCCGGGATCGCCGGGCGGATGTCGTCCGCCGGGGACGCGGAGGTCGTCACGGAGACGGGGCGCGACCCCGAGGTACGCCTGCGCGTGGAGCGCGGCGACGCGGTGCTGCCCGAGTTGTTGCGCGAGCTGGACGCGTCCGGGGTCCCCCTGCTCACGGTCCGGGTGCAGCGGCCCACCCTGGACGACGTGTTCCTGACCCTGACCGGCCGCAGCCTGCGGGAGGAGAAGGCGTGAGCGTGCGCGAGAGGACAGAGGAGGCGGAAGGGTCCGTGGAGGGGGAGGGCCGGGCCGGACGGGGGTCGGGCCCGCTGCGCGACACCGCGACCGTCTTCGCCCGACAGATGCGTCCGCTCCTGCACCGGCCGCTGATGCTGTGCTTCGGGATGCTGCAGCCGGTGCTGTACCTGGTGCTGTTCGCGCCCCTGCTGACGGGGCTGACCGGCGCCGAGGGAGAGAATCCGTGGCAGTGGTTCGTCCCCGGCCTACTGGTCATGCTGGCCCTGTTCACGGCCGGGTTCTCCGGTTTCGGACTGCTGCCGGAGATGGCCTCCGGAGCGCACGAGCGACTGCTGGCCACCCCGGTGAGCCGGGTGTCGCTGCTGCTCGGCCGTGTGCTGCGGGACGTGGCGACCCTGCTGGCGCAGATGGTGCTCATCATCGTGCTCGTGGTCCCGTTCGGGCTCCGCGTCTCCGTGGCGGGCGCGGTCGTGGGGCTGCTTCTGCTCGCGGTCCTGGGGGCCGGCCTGGCCACGCTGTCGTACCTGACGGCCATGGCGGTCAAACACGCGCACGTGTTCGCGCCGGTGCTGCAAACGGTGATCATGCCGCTGATGCTGCTGTCCGGCGTGCTGCTGCCGATGGAGCTGGCGCCGTCGTGGCTGTACGCGCTCTCGCGTGCCAACCCGGTGGCGTACGTGGTGGACGCCGAACGGGCGCTGTTCGCCGGTGACTGGGGCGCGTCGGTCGGGATCGGCTGGGGCGTGGCGGTCGTGCTGGCCGCCGCGGCGCTGGCGGTGGGCTCGCGGGCGATGCGCCGTCTCAGCTCCTGACTCGGCGGGGCGCGGCGCGGCGCGGACCGCCGTCGGGAGCCCGGCGGTCCCGCGCCGGATCCTTCACGGAGCTGTCCGCTGAGCGCGGAAAACCTGCGTTCTATGTGGTGTCATCGCAGGTAAGTACTGGGTTGTGGCCGAGAGAAATCGTGACCACATCGTTTGCACTCTCAGTGGGCGAGTGCTAAAACTGGTTCTGGTTAGCACTCGCCTTCACTGAGTGCTAATCGGAGCGAGGCTGCGAGACCGCGGTACCCGTCAGCAGGGTTGTCGGGAGTTCCACGGTCGTCCGTCGCGGGCGCATGCCTCGTCCCATCGCGTATCAGCCCGGTTACGGGAGGACAAGAACTCAATGGCATCCAAACTGATCGCGTTCGACGAGGAGGCCCGTCGCGGCCTTGAGCGCGGCATGAACCAGCTCGCCGACGCCGTCAAGGTCACGCTCGGCCCCAAGGGCCGCAACGTCGTTCTGGAGAAGAAGTGGGGCGCCCCCACCATCACCAACGACGGTGTCTCCATCGCCAAGGAGATCGAGCTCGAGGACCCCTGGGAGAAGATCGGGGCCGAGCTGGTCAAGGAGGTCGCCAAGAAGACCGACGACGTCGCGGGTGACGGCACCACCACCGCCACCGTGCTCGCCCAGGCGCTCGTCCGCGAGGGTCTGCGCAACGTCGCCGCCGGGGCCAACCCGGTCGGTCTCAAGCGCGGCATCGAGACCGCCGTGGCTCGCATCAACGAGGAGCTCGGCAACATCTCCCAGGACATCGAGACGAAGGAGCAGATCGCCTCCACCGCCTCGATCTCCGCCGGCGACGCCCAGATCGGCGAGACCATCGCCGAGGCCATGGACAAGGTCGGCAAGGAAGGCGTCATCACCGTCGAGGAGGGCCAGACCTTCGGGCTGGAGCTCGAGCTCGCCGAGGGTATGCGCTTCGACAAGGGCTACATCTCGCCCTACTTCGCCACCGACCTCGAGCGCATGGAGACGGTCCTCGAGGACCCCTACATCCTCATCGTCAACTCCAAGATCTCGAACAACAACGAGTTCCTGCCGGTCGTCGAGAAGGTCCTCCAGGCCGGCCGTCCGCTGATGGTCATCGCCGAGGACCTGGAGGGCGGCGCCCTCCAGACGCTGGTCGTCAACAAGATCCGCGGCACCTTCAAGTCCGTCGCCGTCAAGGCTCCGGGCTTCGGTGACCGCCGCAAGGCCCAGCTCGGCGACATCGCCGTGCTGACCGGCGGCCAGGTCATCACCGAGGAGGTCGGCCTCAAGCTGGAGAGCACCGAGCTGGACATGCTCGGCCGCGCCCGCAAGGTCGTCGTCACCAAGGACGAGACCACCATCGTGGACGGTTCCGGTGACGCCACCTCGATCGCCGGCCGCGTGAACGAGATCCGCAACGAGATCGAGCGCACCGACTCCGACTACGACCGCGAGAAGCTCCAGGAGCGCCTGGCGCGCCTGGCCGGCGGCGTGGCCGTCATCAAGGCCGGTGCCGCGACCGAGGTGGAGCTCAAGGAGCGCAAGCACCGCATCGAGGACGCCGTCCGCAACGCCAAGGCCGCGGTCGAGGAGGGCATCCTGCCCGGTGGCGGTGTCGCGCTGCTCCAGGCCAGTGTCCCGGCGTTCGAGAAGCTGGAGACGGAGGGCGACGAGGCCATCGGCGCCGACATCGTCCGTCGCGCCATCGCCGAGCCGCTCAAGCAGATCGCGGTCAACGCCGGCCTTGAGGGCGGCGTCGTGGCGGAGAGGGTCAAGAACCTGGAGCCCGGGTTCGGCCTGAACGCCGCCACCGGCGAGTACACCGACCTGTTCAAGGACGGCGTCATCGACCCGACCAAGGTCACCCGCTCCGCTCTGCAGAACGCGGCTTCCATCGCTGGTCTGTTCCTGACCACCGAGGCCGTCATCGCCGAGAAGCCGGAGAAGGCCGCCGCTCCCGCCGGCGACCCGACCGGTGGCATGGGCGGCATGGACTTCTAGCAGGTCCGTGCGGCCTCGGGCCCTCGGGCCCGCAGGTGTTCGAGGTCCGGATACGCGACCTCGCCCGCGACGACCGGGCGGCTCCTCGGAGCCGCCCGGTTCAGCTGTTTCCGGGCCCTGGCCAGTGGCCCGCCGGCCGTTCGCGGTGACGCGCCCGGCCCTCGCGCGTGTCAGTCCTGGCCGTGCCAGGCGCGCCACAGGCCGGCGTAGGAGCCTCCGTGGGCGAGCAGTGCGTCGTGGTCGCCCAGTTCGCTGATCCGGCCGTCCTCCACCACCGCGATCCGGTCCGCGTCGTGCGCGGTGTGCAGCCGGTGTGCGATGGCCACCACCGTGCGGCCCGACAGCACCCCGGCCAGGGATCGCTCCAGATGGCGGGCCGAGCGCGGGTCCATCAGGGAGGTGGCCTCGTCCAGGACCAGCACGTCGGGATCGGCCAGCACCACGCGGGCCAGGGCGAGCTGCTGTACGTGGGCCGGGTCCAGCGGGACGTTGCCCGATCCCACCCTGGTGTCCAGCCCGTCCGGCAGCGAACGCACCCAGACGTCCGCGTCCACCGCGGCCAGCGCCTCCCACAGGGGTTCCCGGCCCACTTCCCCCGCGTCCTCGGGCAGGTCCAGCGCCAGCGCCAGGTTCTCCGCGATCGTGCCATGGAACATGTGGCTCTCCTGGCTGAGCATGGCCGCCCGTCCGCGCCGTTCCCCCGGGGGACAGACCGGTCATGGACACCCCGCTGACACGGACGCCTCCCGACGTTGGCGGGTGCACGCCCGCTATCAGCTTGCCCAGGGTCGACTTGCCCGCGCCGCTCGGCCCCACCACGGCCAGGCGCTCCCCGGGCTCGAGCAGGAGGCCCACACCGTGCAGCACCTCCTCGTCGGTGTAGCCGAACCGCACGTCGTCCAGGCGGACCTCGCCTGACCTCCCGGAAGAGGGCGTGTCCGCCTCCGAGGGGTCCTCCCCGGCCAACTCCACGCCCAGCAGCCTGCGCATGCTGGTGAAGCCCATCATCAGGCTGTCCACCTGCTCCAGCAGCTGATCCACCGGCTCTCCCATCTGCCTGCTGAGGAAGACCGCCGTGGCGATCCCGCCCACGGTCAGGGAGCCGTTCGCGTGCAGAAGGCCCGCCGCCAGGCAGGTCAGGGCGACCGGGAACAGGTATCCGAACTCCAGCGGCGGGTACCAGAGGCACCGCAGCCACAGTGTGTACCTCTCCGCCAGGTAGGCACGGCTCACCCGTTGGTCGTTGAGCGCGATCCGTCGGCTCTGCCGTCCCAGCGCCTCGATCGTGTGCGCGCCCTCCACCGTGTCGGTCACGCTCTGCGTCAGCTCCGAGTAGGTGCCCAGCTCACGCACGTACCCGTCCGGCGCCCTCCTGGCGTACCAGCGCGTCGACACCCACAGCAGGAACACCGAGGGCACCCACGCCAGGAGCAGCGCGGGGTGCAGAACGGACAGCGCCGTGACGATGACCACCAGGGTCACCACGCTCACCGCCAGCACCGGCACCGAGACGCGCACGGTGTGGCTCAGATGGCCGATGTCGCGGCTGGTGCGCGCGACCAGGTCACCCGTCCCGGCACGCTCCACCACGCCCAGCGGCAGCCGGAGCACCGCGCGCACGAACTCCTCCCGCAGCTGCGCGAGCAGGGTCTCACCGAAGCGGACCGAGGCCGCCACCGACACCAGTGTGAACCCGGCGTGCAGCACCAGCGACACGACGATCAGCACCGCCAGCAGGTCCACACGCGAGGAGGCCCCCCGCGCGCGCACGGTGTCGATGACGGTGCCGAGGATCCACGGCGCGGCCAGCGCGCTGAGTGCCGCCAGCCCGTACAGCCCCACCACGGCGGCGAGCAGGTGTCCGTGCTCCCGTCCGGCGCGGCGCAGCCGCCTCCACACCTCGGGGCCCGAGGCGACCGGCAGCCCCGCCGCGTGGTGTTCCCGCGGCGCCTCGGACAGGCCGGGGGTCTCGGGGCGGTCAGAGGTCTGGGTCACGGCGTCCCCTCCACGGGTGCTGTGCGCAGGACGGTGGCGGCGTAGCGGGGAAAGGCGGCCAGGAGCTCCCGGTGCGTGCCCTCGGCGGCGAGGCGGCCCCCGTCGACGAACTGCACGCGGTCAGCGTGGTCGAGCAGCAGGGGGCTGGTGGTGACCAGCCCGGTCGTGCGCTCCGCGCGTTCGGAGGGCAGCCGCGCGGCGATGGCGGCCTCGGAGTGGGCGTCCACGGCGGAGGCGGGTTCCACGAGCAGCAGGATCTCCGGGTCCAGGGCCAGGGCGCGGGCCAGCCGCAGGCGCTGTTGCTGGCCGCCGGAGTACTCGCGTCCGCGCTCGGTGAGCAGCGCGTCCAGGCCGGCGGCGGACTGGCGCACCACGTCGTCGGCGTGCGCGGTGCGCACGACCTCGGCGAGGCGCTCGTCGGAGACGCCGAGGTCCGGGGACAGTTCGTCGCGCAGCGTCCCGGAGAACAGGTGCGCGTCGTTGGTCGCCACCAGGACGCGGCGGCGCACCCTCGCGCGGGGCAGGTCGCGCAGGCGCACGGTCCGGCCCGTGGGGCCGTCGACGAGTACCGCGTCCATGCCCTCCACGTCCCGGCACCGCCCCCGGGCCGAGTCAGCGCACGGGGCGTTCCGGGGCCGTCAGCGGATGGTGCCCTCGGCGTGCAGCAGCTCGATGAGGCGGCGCACGGCCGGGGCGCAGCGCTCCCGGCCGGCGAAACCGACCCACGCCAGGTCGGCGATCTCGTTGTCCACCGAGATCTCACCGTCGTGCTCGGCGGTGTGGCACGACAGCCGCACCCGTGTGCCCGGGGCCTGTGCGTGGGCCGCCTCCTCGATCACCACGATCCGCCGAAACGTGCCCGGCCGCAGGCGCACGCTGACCTCCTCCCGGGCCTCCCGGGTCACAGCGGCCTCGTCGCTCTCCCCGGGTTCACGCTTGCCCCCTGGAAGGTAGAACAGGTCGACCCCCTCGGTGCGGACGCACAGCAGGCGCCCCTCGCGTACATGGACCCAGGCCAGGGCGTCGATGACGGCGGGAGGGGAGGACGGGGTGAGCGACATGGGATCACCCTATGCCAGAGCGGGGGGCACCTCCGGAAAAAGCAGCCCGTTACCCCCCTGGGACTGAAGGACCCCACAGGGTAGTCTGACGGCGCTTGGGAGCGCTCCCACACATTGGGGGCCGCCAAACCCGCGGGGGATACGGGGATCACGACGGGGACCGACTCAACGAAGGAAAGGCTCATGTCCCGCACACGCACAGCCATCGGAGCCGCAATAGGCTCCATCTCGGCACTGGCCACGGGAGCGGCGCTGCTCAGCATGTCGCCCGTCTCGGCCAAAGCGTCCGAGTTCTACGTCAACCCCGACACATCGGCGGCCGCCTGGGTCCAGGAGAACCCCGGCGACCCCCGGGCCGACGTCATCCGTGACCGCATCGCCTCGGTCGCACAGGCCACCTGGTTCACCCAGTACAACCCCGGCGAGATCCGCGACGACGTGGACGCGGTGGTCAGCGCCGCCGACGCCCAGGGCCAGATCCCCATCCTCGTGGTCTACAACATCCCCGGGCGCGACTGCGGAAACCACAGCGACGGCGGGGCGCCCAGCCACGACGCCTACCGCTCCTGGGCGGACGAGCTGGCGTCCGGGCTGGAGGGCCGCCCCGCCACCATCGTCCTGGAGCCCGACGCCCTGCCGCTGGTGAGCGGTTGCAGCGACCCGGCCGAACTCCTGGACTCGATGGCCCACGCGGGCAAGGCGCTCATGGCGGGCTCCTCCGAGGCGCGGGTGTACTTCGACATCGGGCACTCGGCCTGGCTGGACCCCCAGGAGGCCGCCGACCTGCTCAACGGCGCGGACATCGCCAACAGCGCCCACGGGGTGGCCACCAACACCTCCAACTACAACTGGACCGATGACGAGGTCGCCTTCGCCGAGGCCGTCATCAGCGCGACCGGCGTCTCCGGGCTCGGGGCCGTCGTCGACACCAGTCGCAACGGCAACGGGCCCGACCCCGAGGGCGAGTGGTGCGACCCGCCCGGGCGGATGATCGGCCGTCCCAGTACCACCAGCACCGGCAACCCGCTGGTCGACGCCTTCATCTGGACCAAGCTGCCGGGTGAGGCCGACGGCTGCATCGCACCCGCCGGACAGTTCGTGCCGCAGGCCGCCTACGACATGGCGGTGAACGCCCCCGAGCCCCCGGACGAGCCCACCGACCCGGGCGGGGATCCGACCGACCCCGGCGAGGAGCCCACCGATCCCTCCGGCGACTGCACGGCCGAGTACAGGGTCGACAGCGACTGGGAGAACGGCTTCCAGGCGACGGTGACGGTCACCGCCGACTCCGCCCTCACCGGTTGGACCGTGACGTGGACCTACACCGACGGCCAGCGGTTCAGCCAGGGATGGAACGCCGACATCTCCGCGAGCGGGGCGCAGGTCACCGCGACCGACCTGGGGTGGAACGGCGCCCTCAACGCCGGCGGCAGCACCGATTTCGGGCTCACCGGAACCCACGGCGGCACCAACGGAGTGCCGGACGTGACGTGCTCCGCGGCCTGACGGTCCCGGACGCGTAGCGGGGCGGGACGGTCTCCGTCCCGCCCCGCTTCCCCCACCCCTCACCTCCCCCTCCGCCCCATCCCTTCCTGGCCGCCTCCGGCCATCGCCGCGGAACCCCGCACCTTCGGCGGATCGACGCACTAGCATCCCCGGTGTCAGCGGCGGTGACCAGCCGGCCCCGGCCCCTTCCGAGGCCGGACCGGCCGCTTCGAAGTCTGGGAAGGGTTGGACAGCATGGCGGTTCCACACACGGCGGAGCGGTCCCCCAGGCCACTCCTGGCGGACAGTTCCTGCGGCGGCGTCCCACCGCAGACCAGGGCCCAGCGGGAGGCCCGTGAGCAGGCCTACAACCTGTACAGCGCCGCCGTCGGGGCCTGCCTGAGCCGGGCCGACGCACGTCCCGGGCTCAGGGAACGCGCCGCCGAGCTCCTCGCCGAGGAGGCCCGGCTGCCCTTCCTCACCTCCGACGAGACCGACCGGGTCAACCGCGAGCTGCCCGGCGTGGTCACCGACCTGCGGTCGACCCCTGTGCGCGTCCGTGACGGCGCCACACCGGGGGACCCGCGCAGGGTCCTGTCGGAGGCGGAACTGGCCGCCCTGTTCGACGTCGCGCTCCGCGAGCGGCTCACCGGCGCGGCCCGTGAGCGGCCCCGGCTCCTGCTTCTCGGCGGCCAGCCCGGCTCGGGCAAATCCACGGTGCAGCGCCTCCTTCCGCCCGTCCTGCCCGAGGGCACCGTCAGTTACGACGGCGACGACCTGCTGCGCCTGGCGCCCGACTACGAGTGGGCGATGGCCGCCGACGACCGCGTCGCGTCCTCCTCCCTGGCCCGGCAGGTCGGCGGACTGCACGGACTCGCCATGGAGCACCTGCGCGCGGGCCGCGTGGACGTGGTGTGCAGCCACCCCCTCGGCCGCGCCGACTGGGCGGCGTCCTGGGTGGAGGGGTTCAGTGACGCCGGGTACCGGGTGGAGGTCGCCCTCGTGGCCACCCACGCCTCCAACAGCCGGTTCGCCATCGCCGACCGTCACGCGCGGGCCCGTGCTCACCAGGGTTTCGGCAGATGGATATCCGAGCTCCACCACGACCGTTTCTACCTGGGAGTGCCCAACACGGTGGAGTTCCTGGAGACCCACCGGATGGTGGACTCGCTCTACGTACTCTCCCGGGACGGCGAGGTGCTCTACGCCAACCACCAGGAGGACGGCGACTGGAGGACCGAGCCGTTCGGCCGGATCGCCCTGGAGGCCGAGCAGGGGCGCCGTGAACTGTGGCACGGGGGCGAACCCGTGCCGTACGGCACGGGGTGAGGGCTTCGGGGCGCTGCCCGAGGACCGGTGGCCGCGGCCGGCCGGTCACCGCCCCGACCGGCCCCTTCGCCGGACCCCGTACGGCTCCCCGCCCCTCCCGGCGGGCCTGGGGCGGCCGCCGCCGCGCGCCTCGACCGTCAGTCCCGGGCGACCGCCTCGCGCATGGCCTCCCGGTCCTCCTCGCCGAACCTCTCCTCCAGGTCCTCGGGGGCGGCGTCCAGGTCGATCCGGGACACGGGCACTCCGCGCGCGGACTCGATCGCGCCCAGGCGCCGCAGCGCCCGGTCGCCCGCGTACCTGACCAGTTCGCCGGGAGGCAGCTCGTAGCGCTGCGTGTCGGGGTCGTCCGACGGCTCCTCGCCGCGCTCGACCGTGGACATCACGTGCGGCAGCAGCTCGTCCAGGCGTTCGCGCACCGTGTCCCAGTTGGCGTCGTCGGCCGCGACGTGGCGTCGGCACGTGAAGGTTCCCCACGCCATGTGGCGACGCTCGTCGTCACCGATCCGCCGCACGATCCGCCGCATGCCCGGAAAGATGTTCCGCACCGTGCACACGTGGTTCCACGCGTAGTACCCGGTCAGCGCCAGCGACCCCTCGATGACGTGGTTGTAGGTCACCGAGGCGCGCACCTGGTTCTGGGGGCTCGGGTCCTCCAGCAGGCTCTCCAGCGACCGGGGCAGCTCCTCGTGGAACAGCGCGCGGTAGCCCGGGTTGGCGTCGACGTATCCGTGCAGGTCCTCGCGGACCCCGACCGCGTCCAGCCACAGACGGAACGCCTGGACGTGCTTGGCCTCCTCGAACGCGAACTGGGCCAGGTACATCTCGTCACCCAGCCGGCCCTCTGCGGCCATCGCCCGGATGAAGGGCTGGATGTCCTCGGTGACCGCCTCCTCGCCCGCCACGAAGAACGCGCACAGCCGCAGGACGCGCTCGCGGGCCCCCTCGCCCAGCCCCTTCCAGTCCTCCACGTCCTGGTCCAGGTCGATGTCCGCCGGGTCCCAGAACTTGGCGTTGCCCTTGGCGAAGAGCCTGAGGGGCAGGGACTCCCAGTTCAGGCCACCGTCCCGGAGGGAGTGGAAACCGGCGCGCCGACCGTCGGGGGCCGGCGCGGGGGAGCTGTCGGCGGGGGAGTCCGAGGCGTCGGGGGCGGGGGACTCGGGGGCGGGGGAGCCGGGCATGGGAGGACCTCCTGAGAAGCTGGTGTGCCCTCATGATTGGACACGGAAGGTCCTCGTGTAAAGGGCGGCCGCGTTGTCCGCCACCAGAAAACCGAACTCGGTTCTACCGGAATGGGGTACGGCTGCCGTGGCCGGGGCGGACCGGTCGGGACCGGGGCGGCCAAGCCGGGGTCCGGCCGGTGCCGCTGGCGATCCGCCTCCGCCGAAACGGTACGGTCAGGGAGTACCGCCCGCACCGAACGATCGGGGGACGACGTGTTCTGTGGTGATCCCGGAACTTCCGGCTACACCGCGTGCGCCGCCCAGACCCAGCTCTTCGCGCTGGCCTCCGCCATCCCCGCGCTGCTCGGCCTGGCGCTCCTCGTGGCCGCCTTCACCGCGCCGTCCGTCCGGGGCGACCGGTTCCTGCGCACCCTCACCCTCAGCTACTCCCTGGTGGCCTGGGCGATCGCGGCGGGCACCTACGTCATGGGCGGTCTGCCCTCCGTCTGACGGAAGGGGCGGGGCGCCGGCCGCGCCCCCGTCCTCCCCGCTCGGGGCGGCCGCCACCGGGCGGTGGCGGGCGACCGCCCTCCGGCCGCGCCGGAACCGCTCAGATCTCCTCGCCCGACAGCAGGTCCGCGGCGTCGGTGATCCGGTAGGCGTAGCCCTGCTCGGCCAGGAACCGCTGCCGGTGCGCGGCGTAGTCCTGGTCGAGGGTGTCCCGGGCCACCACGGCGTAGAAGCGGGCGGCGCGGCCGTCGGTCTTGGGGCGCAGCACCCGGCCCAGCCGCTGAGCCTCCTCCTGTCGGGACCCGAAGGAGCCCGACACCTGCACCGCGACACCGGCCTCGGGAAGGTCGATGGAGAAGTTCGCGACCCTGGACACCACCAGTGTCCGCAGTTCACCGGAGCGGAAGGCGTCGAAGAGCCGCTCGCGCTCCTTGTTGCGGGTCTCGCCCTTGATCACGGGTGCGCCCAGCGATTCTCCCAGATCATCCAGCTGGTCGATGTAGGAGCCGATCACCAGCACCTGCTCCTCGGGGTGGCGCTCCACGATCTCCCGGATCACGGAGGTCTTGGTCTCGGAGGAGGCGCAGAACCGGTAGCGGTCCTCCGGCTCGGCGGTCGCGTACGCCAGCCGTTCGGAGTGTGACAGGTCCACCCGGACCTCCACGCAGTCCGCGGGCGCGATCCACCCCTGGTTCTCCATGTCCTTCCACGGGGCGTCGTAGCGCTTGGGGCCGATCAGCGAGAACACGTCGCCCTCGCGGCCGTCCTCGCGCACCAGGGTCGCGGTCAGGCCCAGGCGGCGCCGCGCCTGGAGGCCGGCGGTCATCCGGAAGATCGGCGCGGGCAGCAGGTGCACCTCGTCGTAGATCACGAGCCCCCAGTCACGGGCGTCGAACAGCTCCAGGTGCGTGTACGCGCCCTTACGCTTGGCCGCCATCACCTGGTACGTCGCGATCGTGACCGGGCGGATCTCCTTGCGGGTGCCCGAGTACTCGCCGATCTCGTCCTCCGTCAGCGAGGTGCGCCGCAGCAGCTCCGTCTTCCACTGGTGCACCGACAAGGTGTTGGTCACCAGGATGAGCGTGGTCGCGCCGGTCAGGGCCATCGCCGCCGCGCCGACCACGGTCTTGCCCGCGCCGCACGGCAGCACCACCACACCGGATCCGCCCGCGTGGAAGCCCTCCGCGGCCTCCCTCTGGTAGCCGCGCAGTTCCCAGTCGTCCTGGCTCAGCTCGATCCGGTGCGCCTCGCCGTCCACGTACCCGGCCAGGTCCTCGGCGGGCCAGCCGATCTTCAGCAGCGCCTGCTTGAGGTTGCCGCGCTCGCTCGGGTGCACGGCGACCGAGTCCTCGTCCAGCCGATCGCCCAGCATCCCCTTGAGCTTCCTGGCACGTACGACCTCCTCCAGCACGGCCCGGTCCGAGGACTCCAGGACCAGCCCGTGCACCGGGTCGCCGACGATCCGGAGCCGTCCGTAGCGGTCCATCGTCTCGGCGATGTCCACCAGCAGCGAGTGCGGCACCGGGAACTTGGAGAAGCGGACCAGCGCGTCCACGACCTGCTCGGCGTCGTGCCCGGCGGCACGGGAGTTCCACAGCGCGAGCGGCGTGATCCGGTAGGTGTGCATGTGTTCGGGTGCGCGCTCCAGCTCCGCGAAGGGCGCGATGGCCTGGCGGCACTCGCCGGCGAGCTCGTGGTCGACTTCGAGCAGGAGCGTCTTGTCGGACTGGACGATCAGGCAGGACACACGGACCTTCAATCTCATGGGACGGGGGCGGCCTCAGGTGCAACGCATGTGGGCCCCCGATCATGCCCGGAGACCGCGGCCCCGTGACGGACGCCGTCGTCGTCGGCTGCCACCCGGGCGGCCGGCGGTTCAGGCCCCGGAGGAGAGCATGGAGACCACGAGGAACGTGACGAGGACGAGCAGTAGGCCCAGGACGACGCCGTTGGCGATCCAGGCGTTGCGGGTGTAGCGCCGGGCCTTCTCGTGGTCGGTCCTCTCCGAGATCGCCAGCGCGGAGAAGACGGTTCCGACGATGCCCAGGACACCGCAGCACGTCATGACCATGACGACGGACAGCGACAGGGCCACGATCGCGCTGGTCCGGTTCGGAGGCTCCCCCTGCGGGAGGAAGCCCGGGTGGGGAGCCGCCGGGTGGGGGAGGCCGGGGTAGGGGGCCGGGGGATACTGCGCCATGCCGTAGCCGGTCCCGGCCTGGGGGGCGGGGGCGCCGCCGGTCGGTGCGGGCCAGCCGGCCGGGTCCTCGTAGGCGCTGTGCGCGCCGTATCCGCCGTACTGACCGTGGCTGTCGCGGGGGTCACCGCCGGGAGGGGGCCCGGACGGCCAGTTCTCGCTCAATGTCGTGTTTCTCCGTGTTCGGGTGCCTGGGGCACCGGGGGTGTGGGAACCGGGTCAGTGGGTCAGGAGGAGCATCATCATGAACAGGACCGCGACCGGGATCGTGAACAGCACGAACAGGGCGGCGTAGGCGAAGGTGCACGCCCAGGTGTACCGGATGTACCGCTCCACCTCGACCGGGTCGGGGAGCTTGGTCAGCGTCGCGATCCCGAAGCCGATGCCGGGGACGTTCACCACCAGCAGGAAGAACCAGAAGCCCAGGTACATCATCAGGACCGGCCCCGCCACGCTCAGGACCGCCACCACCAGTGCCGCCGCGGCGCCGCCCACACGGGCGGGAGGGGCGGACGGAGGAGGCGTCCCCAGGGGATACGACGGGTCGGCCGGAGGGGTCGCGGACAGCCCGGGCGGCCCCGTCGGCGACCCGCCTCCGGGTGACGCAGGCCCGAGGGGGGAGCCGTGCCCCTTCTCCCAGAAGGACCTCGGATCGCCCCTGCCGCTCATCACCGCTCGTGCCGCCTCCCCGCCGTCGCGCACCGGCGCATAACGTTCCCACCCCGTTCAGACGCGCTGCCCAAGGGGTCGGTTCGCCAAACCCGGCCAGTAGTCAGTAGTTGGTGACCGGGACGATCCCCTCGATCCACGACCCCGCCTGGGTGAACAGCACGAACGTCAACACCAGCATCACGAAGAGCATCACCCCCGCCGCACCCAGGCAGTACCAGGAGTAGCGGGTGAGGGTCTCGGCCTGGTCGGGGCGCCCCCGGTCGCGCGCGTGCGCGGCGCGCACCGCGAACACGATCCCGGCGATGCCGAACAGCCAGTTCGCGCAGCACACGAAGGTCAGGCCGTGCAGGATCAGGGCCATCGTGGAGCTGTTGGCCCCACCCGACACCTGACGCTTCCCGCGGTCGTCCCCACGGTCGCTCCCGTGGTCCTCGTCGCGGCCGCGCTCGGGATCCCGGGTCCTCCCGTTCCCGCTCCCGCGGTCGTCGTCACGTCCGTGGTCACGGGGGGACGATGCCCCGGGGGGCAGCGATGCGTTGCTCATGGGGTTCTCTCGCTGTCGGTGGGCGACCAACTCGCCTCCACCTTAGGGCGTGCTCCCCGGCCCTCGCCCGTAGGCCGGGCCCGTCCCACGGGCGCCAGCCCCGCCCCGGCACCGTGGCGACCGGTGGCGCCGGGCCCCTGGCGGCCGGACCCCTGGCGGCCGGGGCCCGAGAGGCCCCTACCGCCGCTCCGCCTCCTGCTCCAGCTCGGCCACGGCGGTCACCCGGTGCACCGCGAACCGGTGTACCGCGGCGCGCGTGGCGTCGTAGGCGGTCAGGAAGCCGCCGTCCACGCTCGACGGCTCCACGATCCGGCTCACCTGGCGCCCGTCGGTGTCGGTGTAGCCGATCCACACGCGCCACCCCTCCCGGGCCGCACGTGTGAGCACCTCCAACACCGCCGCCGAACGCGCCCCCGGCGGGCCGTCCTCGGGCAGCGGGACCGGTATGCGCGCCGCCGTGGCAGCCTCGTCCCCGGCCCGCAGAGCGCGCACCGCCGCGTCCGCCAGCTCCCGGGGCGAACCCCTCTCGCCCGGCGCGGGCGACACGTCCACCGGGTCGGCCCGCCGCACCTCGGGGCGGCTCAGGCGCATCGACCCGTCCCCGCCCTCGGGCACCGGGTGGTAACCCAGCTGCCGCAGCCGGTCCACCAACGCCGACCGGGTCGACCGGCTCGCCACCACGGTCGGGGCCAGCCGCAGCAGCCCCAGGTCCTCGGACCGGCGGTCGCTGACCAGCTCGTCCAACAACGCGGGCTCATCGCACCGCAGGTAGCTCGACGCCGTACCCGCGCGCAGCCGTCCGTGCCGCCGCCCCACGTCCGAGACCAAGTACCGCAAGGCCTGGGGGAGCGGGGTGCGTGAGTGGCGTTCGAGTGTGGCGGTGATGTCGGCGGCACCGCGCCCGGCGTCCAGCGCCCGGCGCACCGACTCCTCGGTGAACCGGTACACGGTGGCTCCGCCGGTGGACTCCACGTCGGCGATCAGCGCCAGCTCACGGGCCAGCCCGGTCACCAGCGGCCCCGGCGCGACCGCGGTCAGGTCACCCTGGACCAGCACGTAGTCCAGCGGCCTGGGCAGCTCCTCGGCCAGGATCCGCGCGGCGGCGTCCTCGTCGCCCTCCAACAGCGGACGGACGTGGTCGGCCAGCGCTCCGCGCCCGGTCAGCCCGAGCGCCGCCGCCTCGACCGAGGCGGCCTCCACCAGCTCGGCGTGGACCGGGGACTGGCGGCGCGGGCGGCGCCAGGCCAGGCGGGCGGACAGCGAGTCCGGCAGCGGAGCGAACCCGGGCTCCGCGGTGCCCAGCTCCCCTAGCAGGTCGCGGCGGGCCTGCGGAGCGGCCGGTCGGGCCAGGCCCGGACCGAGCACGTTGCGCACCCGGCCGCCCGAGTCGCGCGTACCCGTCAGTGTCGCCACCCGGTCCGATGCCAACCACGCCGAGGCCAGGCGCAGCCACCGGCGCTCGGGCGGGGCCTCCCGCCACAGGTCGTACTCGCGTGTGGGCAGCCACTCGCCCTCGATCCGGTCGTCGGTGGCGAGCAATCCGGCCGCGTGCACGACCTCCAGGAACAGGGCCGCGGTGGACTCGTCGGTTTCCATCGCGCGGGTGGCGCGGCGCAGGTCGCGTACGCCCAGTCCGCCGTTGCGCAGCATCGCGGCCGGGTCCTGGGACCAGCGCTCCAGCAGCTCCTCCACGGACCGCAGCACCGTGAACGCCTGTCCGGCTGCCGCGCGGGTGACGGCGTCGGCGGGGTGCTCCGTGCCCGAGAACGGCGGCGGACCGGTGGTGACCTCGCGAAACAGCAGCCCCGAACGCAAGTGCAGCCCCACCTCGCGCGGCAGCGTGAGGGTGTCGTCCCCGCTGGGCAGCAGCAGGGCGCGGGCGATGAGCGCGTCGACCGGTGAGGAGGCGGTGGCCAGGGTGACCTCGCGGCGGGCCTCTGAGACGGTTCCGTTGGGCGGCCCCCAGGCCATGCTGTCCAGGAGCCTGCGGGCCTGCGGGCCGTCGCTCACCTGGCCCACCAGCGCCGCCACCCGGCCGGGGTTGGCCAGGAGCGTGGCGACCGCCTCCACGGGGGTGCTCGCGGAGCTGCCGGGCGCGAGGTCGTCGGCCAGCCTCCTGACGGCGTCGTGCGGTAGCGCGGCCAGCAGCACGCGCGAGGGCGGACCGAGCTGCGCGGGCTGGGGGAGCAGGTCACGCAGCACCTGCACGGGACGCAGCCGCCCGCGGTCGGGCCAGACCAGCGCCAGCCCCGTCAGGGTGTCCAGCGCGCGGGAGAGCGGGTCGTCCGCCGGGTCGGGCCCCGGAGCCAGCCCGAGCGCCGCGGCCAGCTCGGCGACGGGCACCCCCACCGGCTCGGACATCCGGTCGTCACCGAGCGCGACCACCGACTCCAGCACTTGGAGGGTGAACCGGTCCAGACGCTCCAGGACCCTCAGGACGGTGTTGCGGGCGGTCGCGCGGGAGGCGAGCGCGCCAAGGTCGGCCGGGACCGGCTGGGCCAGGTCGGGGCGGCCGCGCAACAGGTAGGCGAGCTCGGCGTCCGACCGGCCGCGCAGCCATGAGGTGAACGTGGGAGGACGGCCCGGCGCGGGGGGTCCGTCGCTCCCCGTGCCTGGTTCGTGCTCGTCGGACTGTGCGTTGTCGGTCATCATGTCAACGCTAAGCGATGCCCGCCCCGATGGTGGCGTGAGCCGCCGCGTCCTCCCGGCCCTCCGCCGTTGCGCGATCGCGGGCCGTATCCGAAGGTGAATCGAGGTCCGATATTCGGAGGAAGGGCTTAAAAGGCAGGTCAACGTAGGCCAATATGGGGGCATGACCCAGCACTCGGAGCAATTGGTACTCGATTATCTGTCCGAGGTCGGTCTGGTGCTGCACGGTCGCATGACCGCGAGAGAACGTACCGCCTACCTCACGGATGTGCGCTCGCGTATCGACGCGCGCCGCGCCGCTGCGGAAAAAGACGACATGGACACCGTCCGGGGGATCCTCAGGGGCTTTGGCACCCCGCGCGACCTGGTGGAGCGCGAGGTCGGCGGTCGCGACCTCGACATCGAGGACGACGAGCTGATCCCGCCCAGACCGCGTCACGCGGACCGGCCGCCGCCGCCGTGGCGGGGCGGGCCCGGCCACGGCCTGATGTCCATGCTGGAGGGCTCCGGGCAGACGGGCACGCGTCCCGAGGGCCGAAGCACGCCCCGGACCCACCGCGGTGACCGGGGGCCGGGGCTCCTGCGCGGCCTCGCGGCGGTGGTGCGCCGCACCCCGGCCGAGGCCACGGCCCTGCTCCTGCTGCTGCTGACGGTGCCCTGGTGGTGGAACCTGTCGTTCCTGTGGGTGCTCGGCGCGGCCCTGATCCTCCTCAGCCAGGTGTGGGCGGCCAGGGACAAGTGGATCGGCGTGGGCCTGCCCCTGCTGTCCTGCTTGGCCGGGATGGCCATGTGGACCGGAGACGCCAAGTTCGTCGACCAGTACATCCAGGAGTCCCTGGCCGCCACCGGTGTCATCGGGCTCAGCGCGGCCTCCCTGGTGTGCGCGGTCTACCTCTACCCGAGGGCCCTGCGCTCGGCGCGGGCCGCGGAGGGGACCACGGGGCGCTGAGCGCTCGCGCCCCGGCGCGGGTCCTTCCCGGGCAGCGGCCGCGCGTACCGGTCACTGCTTGGCAAACGCTGGGGAATATCCTTTTCCTGTCGGCCCGTTACCGTGCGTCCGAACACCCGGATCCGGGTAATCGTGTCAGTACACCGCTTCATTCACTTGGCGGCGGTCGTGTCAGTGCCGGTGGCCCGGCGTCCAGTCCGGTCACCACTCCAGTCGAGGCGGCCCATGTCTCCGCCGAGTCCCGTCCCACGCTCCGCACCCAGCGGTGAGGGGCCGTCGTCGACGCCGCGAGGCCCGGATGATCCGTATCCGGGCCTCGTTCCATGTCCGGCCAAGCCGCCCGGCCACGACACGGGGAGGCGAATATGCCCTCGCGCCCGCGAGCCTCCGGGCATTACCTTGGGGACACCCATGGAAACCAGGGGCGCTCAGGGAACGGGCGTACGGCGCGGACCCCCGACGCGCCCTCCGCTCCGGGCGCACGTCACTGAAAGCATGAGGTCATCAGGTGCCCACTGGCAAGGTCAAGTGGTACGACGGCGAAAAGGGTTTCGGCTTCCTCACCCGCGACGACGGCGGTGAGGTGTTCGTGCACTCCACCTCGCTCCCCGCAGGCACCGCGTCGCTGCGTCCCGGTCAGAGAGTCGAGTTCGGCGTGGCCGAGGGGCGCAAGGGCGCGCAGGCGCTCCAGGTCCAGCTCCTGGACGCCCAGCACTCGGTCGTCAAGGCACGGCGCAAGAAGCCCGACGAGATGGTGGTCATCACAGAGGACCTCATCAAACTGTTGGAGGGCCTGTCCAACGGCTACCGTCGAGGGCGCCACCCGGAACATCGGGAGGCTGCCAAGATCGCCTCCGTGCTGCGGGCGGTCGCCGATGACCTGGAAGCCTGAGCGGCCGCCGGTCCTCCGGGCCGGTGGCCGCGGCCATGCGGTGCCCGACGCGTGACCACATCAAGAGGGTGTATCGGTCGAACCTTGACCCGCGTTATGGTCAAATCGGTGCCCACGATCAGTGAGAATGGGGAACGTGAGCCCTTCTCGACGTTCTCCTGCACCAGACAAGGCATGTATCGAGGCGGTGGATCTAGCCCGCTCGGTGGCCGCCGAGGTCGGGCAACCCGAATGGGTGGGTGAACACCTCACCCCCCAGGTCGAGGACACGCGCCTGATCACCCACTACTTCACCTGCCTGGACCCCGCCTATCCGGGGTGGAACTACGCCGTTACCGTGGTCCGCGCGTCGCGCGCCAAGAAGGTCACGGTCAACGAGGTCGTTCTGCTACCCGGCGAGGGCGCCATCGTCGCACCCGAATGGGTTCCCTGGAAGGAACGGCTGCGCCCCGGCGACCTCGGCGTGGGCGACCTGCTGCCCACCGACGAGGACGACGAACGCCTCGTCCCCGGATACGCCCAGGTGCCCGGCAGCGAGCTGGACGACGAGGGCGTGGACCGGCAGATGGTGTGGGAGCTGGGCCTGGGACGACGCCAGGTGCTCTCGGAGACGGGCCGTGAGCGAGCCGCCGAGCGCTGGTACAACGGCGATTCCGGGCCGCGCAGCCCGATCGCTACGTCCGCGCCCGCCCGTTGCCTGACCTGCGGTTTCATGACGCCCCTCGCCGGTGAGCTGCGCCAGATGTTCGGCGTTTGCACCAACGAGTACGCCCCCGACGACGGCAAGGTGGTCTCGATGGACCACGGCTGCGGTGCCCACTCCGAGGTGCGCCGGCCCGAGGCGCGCAGCGAGCCCGCCGGCCCGGTCGTCGACGAGATGGGCTACGACCACGTCGTCTTCGACGACACGGCCGAACTGGAACTGGTCTCCTCCGACTCCTGAGCACTCCGATCCGGTGCGCCGCCACGCCGCACGAACAGACTCCGGCCCTCCCATCATCGTGGGCTAGGGTCGGTTTACCGCATCCGCTTCCGCCCCGGGTGCACCGTGCCGGGCCGTGCCCGCAGCGCAGGAGGAAACCGCTATGGCCGAGCCGTTGACCGCTTCGGTGGCCGACCCCTACAACACCGCTGAACTGCGCCGACGCGTACTCGCGGCGTGGGCCGACGCGCCCGCCCGGTTTCGTGAGGACGCCAACGCGGAGGAGGACTTCGCGCTCGGCGGCTACCGTGACCGGGTCGTGGTCGAGCTGGCCCAGAACGCCGCCGACGCCGCCCGCCGCGCGGGCGCGCCGGGACGGCTGCGCCTGGCGCTGGCCGGCCACCGGCTGACCGCCTCGAACACCGGTGCCCCGCTGACCTCCGGGGGCGTGGAGTCACTGGCCACGCTGCGGGCCTCCACCAAGCGCGACGAGCACGGTTCCGCCGGACGCTTCGGTGTGGGATTCTCCGCGGTGGCGGCGCTCAGCGACGACGTCACCGTCGACTCCGGCGGCGTGGCCGTCCGCTTCAGCGCCGAGGCCGCCCGCGCGGCCGTCGCCGGCCTGCTCACCGAGGAGGACACCCACGGCGGCCTCGCGGAGGAGGTGGAGCGCCGCTCCGGGCACGTGCCCATGCTGCGCCTGCCCTTCCCCGCGGAGAGTGCCGCCGACGGCGCCCCAGCCGGGAGCGCCGCCGCTGAGAGCACCTCCGCGGAGGACTACGACACCGTCGTCACCCTCTTGCTGCGCGACGACTCCGCCCGTGACCGGGTGCGCGAACTCCTGGACCGCACCGGGGAGGCGCTCATGCTGGCCCTGCCCGGCCTCGCCGAGGTCCGCGTGGACGTGGAGGGCGCCGAGCGCGTCCTCACCCGGGAGGAGGTCACCGGAACGGCCGACCTGGTCACCAGCCACCGGGACGCCGAGGGCACCCGTACCACCCTGTGGCGCGTCCTGAGCCGGTCCGGTGTCTTCGACCCCGACCTGCTCGCCGACCGGCCCACCGAGGAGCGCGACCGCACCGCCTGGTCGCTGACCTGGGCGGTTCCCGTGGACGAGGACGGCGCGGTCGCCACCCTGCCCGCCGACGTCGACGCCGTGGTCCACGCGCCCACGCCCACCGACACCGAGCTCGACCTGCCGGCCGTCCTCATCGGCTCCTTCCCGCTCGGCAGCGACCGGCGCGCCGTCCAGCCCGGGGACGCCACCGACCTGATGCTCGCGGAGGCCGCTGACGCCTACTGCGCGATGCTGCGCCGCTTCGACGCCCGAGCCGCCCTGAACCTGGTGCCCGGCACCCGGGTGGGCGGCGGTGCCGTCGACGCCGCCTTCCGCGCCCGCGTCGCCGAACCCCTCCAGGACACCTCGTTCCTGGTCACCGCGGCCGGTGCGCCGCTCGCCCCGCGCGAAGCCGTGCTGCTCGACACCGGCGGGTCCGCCGGAGCCGCCGACCTCGCCGCGGTCCTGTCCGAATTCGTCCCCCAGCTGCTGCCCGGTACCTGGAACCCCCGCCATCCGGCGCTGGTCTCCCTGCGTGTCCACCGCATCGGCCTGGCCGACGTCGCCGACCTGCTCGCCGACACCGACCGGCCGCCGCACTGGTGGGCCGCCCTCTACGCCGCCTTCGCCAGCGCCGGGAGCGGCGGCGCCGACCTGAACGAACTCGGCGCCCTGCCGGTCCCGCTCGCCGACGGGCGGCTCGTGCGCGGCCCCCGCTCCCTGCTCGTGCCGGGTGAGGACTGGACCGAGGTCAGCGACGTCCACGGCAACCGGGTCTCCCCGGACGCCCTGGCGACCCTGGGCGTGCGTGTGGTCCACCCCGACGCCGTCCACCCGCTCCTGAGCCGTCTGGGCGCGGTGGAGGCCAGTGCCGCCACCGTCCTGGCCGACCAGCGCACTGAGGCCGCCGTCCGCGACTCCCTGGAGGCCGAGGACCCCGACCCCGTCGCCGAAGCCGTCCTGGACCTCGTCTCCGCGTCGGGGACCACCGTCGCCGAGGCGCCCTGGCTGGCCGAACTGGCCCTGCGGGACGACGAGGACGGCTACTCGGTGGCCGCCGAACTCCTTGTTCCCGGCGCGCCCCTGGCCGACCTGCTCATGGACGACGCACCCTTCGGGACCGTGCACCCCGACCTCGTGGAGCGGCACGGGACCGACGCGCTGCGCGCGGTCGGGGCCCTGTGGGAGATGACCGCGGTCCGCGCCGAGGAGGTCGCGCTGGGGGAGGACCTGGCCTCGGTCTTCGACGGCGCGGCCGGGGAGGAGGGGCCGGACGGCCTGGAGGACTGGGCCGACGATGTCCTCGAACGCGTCGGCGACCCGGAGCTGCCGCCGGTCGTGCCCGAGCTGGTGTGCGTGGCCGACCTCGACTGCATCGCCGACGACCAGTGGCCCCGGGCCCTGGCCATGCTCGCCAGGGGGCCGCTGCGCGAGGCGGTCACCGCCCCCGCCCGGGTACTGCTGCCCGACGGCCGCGTGGTGGACGTGCCCTCCTACACCGCGTGGTGGCTGCGCACCCGGGCCCTGCTGGACGGCAGCGCGCCGGTCGCACTGCGTACAGCCGACGCCGAATCCGCTCTGACCGGCCTGTACGACGAGGTGTCCGCCAGCATCGACCCGGAGTTCGCCCGGGCCCTGGGCGTGCGCACCACCCTGGCCGACCTGCTGGCCGACCCCGAAGGCCCGGACGACCTGCTCGCCCGCCTGGCTGATCCGGCCCGGCACGTGGACCGCACGGCGCTGCGCCGTGTGTGGGCCGCGCTCGCCGGGGTGGAGGCCGACCTGGTCACCCCGCCGACCAGGGTGCGGGCGGTGCGCGGCGGCGCGATCGTGGTGGCCGACGCGGACTACGCCGTCGTGGTGGACTCACCGGACCTGCTGCCGCTGCTGGAGGACCGCGCCCTGGTGCTGGCCCCGGCGGAGGGCGCCGAGGCCCTGGCGGACGTGCTCGACCTGGACCTGGCGAGCGAGTCGGTGACCGGCAGGGTCAGCCCGGCCGGACGTATCCGTCCGGTGCCGGACGAGGCCGACCTCTTCCTCGACCCCGACGGGGAGCCCGACCGTACCTACCTGCACCACCAGACGCTCACCGTGGACGGTGTGGAGCTGGAGTGGTACGTCGGCGACGGCTCGGCGCACGCCTCCACCACCGACGGGCTGGCCCGTGCCCTGTGCTGGCGCGCCGGCCAGTGGCCGCGGCGGCACCTGCTGGCGGCCGCGCTGCGCGACCCCTCCGCCGCGGCGCGTCTCCTGGCCGAGGCCGACCTGGACGACTGAGCGGGGGCCTCAGGCCAGGGCGGCCGCCAGGCGCCCGCCGAGACCCTCCTCGGGCTCGTCCCAGGCGGTGGCCTCCACCTCGTCGCCGACCGACAGCGTTCCCGGACGGGTGACGGCGAACTTGGCGCCGAAGGACACCCCGCCCGTGTCGGCGCGGCGGTAGTCCGCCAGCGTGCGCAGGGGCTCGGGGCCGTTCCTGACCCCCCGCTCCTGGTCCACCGTGGTCACCGCGCAGCGGATGCACACCTTGGCGTAGCCCAGCTCCGCGGTGCCCAGGCGCATGGCGCGGACACGGTCCTCGGTGTGCGGTCCGGTCCAGCCCGACACCACGATGTTGGGACGGAACCGGTCCATCGGTACGGCTTCGCCGCCGCGCGCGAGGACGCGCTCGTTGAGCAGGTCCAGTGAGGCCAGCGACGCCACCAGCACGGCCGTGCTGTCGGCGAACGCACTGGTGCCCGGGGTCATCCCGCCCACCCGGCGGTCGTGGTCCTCGGGTACCCGTACCAGGCGGCTCGGCGCGCCCAGTACCTCCGACAGCCAACCAGCGGCCTCGGCGCCCTGGTCCACGCCCGTGAACCGCTTCCCGTGCATCGTCACGTCCAGGCGCGGCCCCTCCGGGGCGGCCACGACGTCGAGGGGTCCGAACCCGTCGGTGCCCAGACGCAGGCGCGCGCCGTCGGCGCTGACGCCGGCGCCCACGAGCGCCATGCGGGGGTCGGTGCGCTGGCTGCGGAAGTTCCCGCGGTCGTCGACCACCATGAACGTGCGGTCGTGGGTGATACCGGCCGGGGTCATCACGGCGGTGCGCACGGACGTGCCCGCGCACCCCTTGACCGGGTAGTGGAGGAGTTCCGCGATTCGGGCCATGGACAGACGCTACCGCCCTGGAAGGGCCCCACGGGGCGGGGAGCCGCTTTCGGCCCCGGAAACCCGCCGCGGTCCGTGGCGCGCCTCCACGTGGGTACCCTCGTCATCCCCGAAACCAACAGGATCCCTATGCGCGCATCCCCTCTCGCCCTGGCCGTCCTACTCACCGTGACCGGCTGCCACGGCGGCGGCTCCGGCGCACCGCCCGAGGACGCCGCCTCCACGGGAGGACCCGTCACCGAGCACGTCTACGATCCGGGCGGGCAGATCACCGTGGACCTGACCATGTACGCCAGCGGCGACGGCGGCCGCACGACCCCGTTCTTCTCCGGGTACCGCTCCACCGTCCGGTTCGAGCACCAGGACCAGACGGTCGGGTGCACCGCCCGGCTGCCGGTGGAGCTGCGCGAGTTCCCACCCGGGGAGAACCATCTCATCGGCCTGGAGTGCGACACGGAGGTCACCGTGCACGTGGACGCCCCCGGACTCACACTGCTGGACGGCGGCGACGAGCACGGATCCGGAGAGGTGGTCTTCACCGGCGAGGAGCGGTGATCCCTCTGTATCAGAACTAGCTTATATAAGCCCTTGCTTATAAGATGGAGCCATGCACGCCTTCGACGTCCTCGGGGATCCCGTCCGACGCCGCCTGCTGGAGCTGCTCAACGACGGCGAGCGCTCCTCCGGTGAGCTGACCGAGGCCGTACGGGCCGAGTTCGGCATCTCCCAGCCCGCCGTCTCCCAGCACCTGCGCGTGCTCCGGGAGAACGGGTTCGCCACCGTGCACAGGGAGGGCGCCCGCAGGCTGTACGCGGTCGACCCCTCCCCGTTGCGCGACGTCGACGCCTGGCTGCGGCGCTTCGCCGCCCGCTGGGAACCGCACCTGATGGCACTGGAGACGGAGCTCGCCCGGGGCGGGCGTGAACGTCGGCGGTCCGCCGACGAGGACCGATGAGCAAGGGGAGCACATGATGGACATCCAGCAGCGGATCGACGCGATCGACCGGTCCGTGGAGATCAGCGGCTCCGGGAACGAGACCACCGTCACTCTGGCGCAGGACTACGACTCACCGGTCGGGGACCTGTGGGACGCCTGCACCAGCGCCGAGCGCCTCCCCCGGTGGTTCCTCCCGGTCACGGGCGACCTGCGGGAGGGCGGTACCTACCAGCTGGAGGGCAACGCCGGGGGACGGGTGCTCAGCTGCGACCCGCCGCACTCCTTCCGCCTCACCTGGGAGTTCGGCGGACAGAGCAGCGAGGTGGAGGTGCGCCTGACCGAGCTCTCGGACACCCGCACACGCTTCACGCTGTCCCACGTCGCACCGCTCGACGACCACTGGGAGCAGTTCGGACCGGGCGCCACCGGTATCGGCTGGGAACTGGGGCTCATGGGCCTGTTCCTGCACATGTCCTCGGGAGCCGGCGCCCCGGTGGAGGCCGCGGAGTGGGCCGGGTCCGAGGAGGCCCGCCGGTTCATGGAGCTGAGCGGACGTCTCTGGGGAGAGGCGCACGCCGCCGCGGGGGTCGGCCAGGAGGAGGCCGCTGCCGCCGCCGAGCGCACCGTGGCCGCCTACACCGCGGACCCGGAGGCCGAACCCGCGCCGGAGTCCTGATGCCGTGGGGCCCGCCGGCCCCTCCGGGTCAGCGGGCCACCCGGAAGAACCCCTCCGAGATGAGGGTGCGCAGCGCCTCGGGCGCGCGCTCCCGCACCGCCACCGGATCCTCTCCGATGAGCTCGGCGATCACGTCCAGCAGCGGGCCCACCGGCATGGTGCCGTCGCACACCCCGGCCAGCGCGGCCTCCACCGTGCCCACCCGTGCGACCCGCCGAAGGCCGTCGCGCTGGCGCAACACGATCTTCTCCGGATCCGGCGCGCCGGGGCGCGCCACCCGCTCCTCCACCACGCCCGGCGCGAGCGCCACGTGCGCGGAGAGCAGCGCGGCGTCGGGCAGGCGCAGCGCGGTCATCGCGCCGTCCACCACGTCCGGCAGGTACGGGCCCACGGGCTGCTCGATCTCGTGCCGCATCTCCTCCACGCGCACGGTCGCGTCCTGGGCGACGTCGTTGCGCAGGCTGATCCATCCGAACCCGATGCCCTTGATGCCCTTGCGCTCGAAGTAGTCCAGCCAGGCGTCGTAGCGGCGCGTGTACTCGGGGGTGCCGTGCTCGCAGGAGTCGCGCAGCCACAGCTCCACGTACTCGGCCGGGTCCTGCACGTCGCGCTGGACCACCCAGCCCGAGCACCCGGTCCCGGTCACCCAGCCGCCGACCCGGTCCTCCCAGTCGTCGCTGTCGCTGTGGACCCAGTTCGCAAGGATCTGGCACCAGCCGCCGTCGGTGAGGTGCGCCGGAGCCTGCCGCACCAGCTCGGCGCACACGGTGTCGCCGGGCAGGTCCGACTCCCGGTAGGTGTACCGGGAGGAGTCGGGGGTGATCACGAACGGCGGGTTGGACACGATCAGGTCGAACCGCTCACCCCGGACCGGCTCGTACAGCGAGCCCTGTTCCAGGCGTGCGTCGGCCACGCCGGACAGCGCGAGGCTGATCCCGGCCAGGTGCACCGCGCGCGGGTTGAGGTCGGTGGCCACGACCTCGCGCGCCCGGGAGGCCAGGTGCAGGGCCTGTACGCCGGAGCCGGTGCCCACGTCCAGGGCGCGATCGACCGGTCCGTCCACGATCAGCTGGGAGAGGGTGGACGAGGCGCCGCCCGCGCCCACCACGTGGTCGTGGCGGGGCGCGGCACCACCGCCGGGGCGCACCTTGGGATCGGAGACCACGAAGCCGGGCCTGCCGTCCTCCAGGTCCCAGGGGCCAAGGTGCACGAGGGCGCGCACGACGGGTCCGTCCGCGCACTCCTCCACGGTGACCAGGCCGGCCTCCGCCAACTCGTCCACGGGCAGGATGGAGCGCGCGGCCCTGGCGGGGATGGGCGACTGGAGCCACCACAGGCGCAGCAGCAGTCCGAGCCGTTCCTCGCCGCCAGTGGCGCGCAGCGCGGGTACCAGCTCTTCACGGGCCAGCGCCCGTGCGGCGGCGTCGCCGAGTCGGTCACGGACGCCGGACACCGTGTAGTCGGCGTCGATGAGGATGCCGCGGAGTCGCTCGGCCAGACCGCGCGGGAATTTCGTCTCAGACACCCGCCCATTATCGGGCAGAAGCACTGTGCTCCGTTGGTCGGCGGTAACCGCAGATCAGGGGGTGCCGGAGCGGCGCTCGTCCGCGCGCTCGGCGGCTGTGGCGTGTTTGCGGAACAGCCGCGGGATGTAGAGGAACCCGAAGACGCCCAGTGCGATCCCGGTCACGCAGACCCCGATCCACCAGCGCTCGGACGCGGGCAGGCCGTCGCCCATGGCGAGGAGGACGGCGAGCGCCACCGTCCACGCCAGGGTGCCGATCGCGGCGGGCACGCGGTAGTCGCTCTCGTGAACATCCGGGTCGGGTCGGCGAGGTTTGCGCACGCTTCCCAGGCTATCCGTTCGCCAACGGGTAAGAGTGTGTGCGCGGAAACACCGCGCTGGCCAGGGGTGAGTTCGTCACATCCCAGGAGGTGATCATCCGGCCATATGGTGATTTCTCTGGAACCTGTGTGAAACAAGTGTCTGGGGTTGTACGAAGATGCAACTAACCTGGCGCAGAATCCTTGTTGTCCAGTAACACGACCAGGTCAGGCTGTCGACGTGAAATCTTCTAGTCCATCCCCCAGCGGTACCGACAAGCGCCCGTCGGGCCCCGTTGACCGCTACTTCCGTATCACCGAGCGCGGTTCCACCCTCGGCACCGAGATCCGAGGCGGCCTGGCGACCTTCTTCGCCATGGCCTACATCGTCGTCCTCAACCCGCTGATCATCGGCACGGCCGAGGACGTCAACGGCGACACCCTGGGCATCCCCCAGGTGGCCGCCGTCACCGCACTGGTCGCCGCGATCTCCTGTCTGCTCATGGGAGTGGTCAGCCGCTACCCGTTCGCCATCGCCGCGGGCATGGGGCTCAACGCCGTCGTCGCATACGGCATCGCACCGGTCATGCCCTGGTCCGACGTCTTCCTGCTGATCGTGGTCGAGGGCATCATCCTGCTGATCCTGGTGATCACCGGGTTCCGCACCGCGGTCTTCGCCGCGATCCCGCCCGGCATCAAGGTCGCCATCGCCGTGGGCGTCGGCCTCTTCCTCGCCTTGGTCGGCCTGGTCAACGCCGGGTTCGTGCAGGCGGGCGAGGGCACCCCGGTGCAGCTCGGCAACGGCGGCCTCCAGGGCTGGCCCATCCTGATCTTCGTCATCGGCCTGTTGATCACCGTCGCCCTGTACGTGCGCAAGGTGCCGGGCGCGATGCTGCTGGGCATCATCATCTCCACCCTCGTCGCCCTGCTGGTCGAGGCGGGCCTCGGCGGCGGAGACAACGAGCTCGGCTGGAGCCTGACCGTCCCGGCCCTGCCCGCCGGCGGGGGCAGCCTGGTGGCGGTCCCCGACTTCTCGCTCATCGGCATGTTCGCCGACGACGGCTTCAACGTGTTCGCGCGCTGGTCCGACATCGGCCTCGCCACCGTGATCATGCTGATCTTCACGCTGCTGCTGGCCGACTTCTTCGACACCATGGGCACCATGGTCGGCGTCGCCCACCAGGGCGGCCTGGCCGACGAGAACGGCAACATCCCCGGCAGCCGCGAGGTCCTGGCCGCCGACTCCTTCGGCACGATCCTCGGCGGTCTGGGCTCGGCCTCGGTGGCCACCATCTACGCCGAGTCCGCCGCGGGCGTCGGTGAGGGTGCCCGGACCGGCATCGCGCCGATCGTCACCGGCGCCCTGATGATGCTGGCCACCCTGCTCACCCCGCTGGTGAACCTGGTGCCCTTCGAGGCCGCGACTCCGGTGCTGGTGATCGTGGGCTTCATGATGATGACCCAGATCGTCAACATCGACTTCACGGACCCGGCCCTGGGCCTGGGCTCCTTCATGGCGATCATCATGATGCCCTTCACCTACTCGATCGCCAACGGCATCGGGTTCGGCCTGCTGACGTACGCCTTCGTCAGCCTCGTCACGGGCAAGGGCCGCCAGGTCCACCCGCTGCTGTGGCTGATCTCGCTGGTGTTCCTGATCCACTTCGCGGAGGCGCCGATCAGCGCCCTGATCGGCTGACCCCCGTTCCCGTCCGCCGGGCGGGAATTCCCGAGGTGATGAACGGCGTTGACTCCAATGATGAGTCAACGCCGTTTACTTCTTTGTTCGCCTTGTCTGGAATGTCGCCACGATCGGCCAGTGGCCGCATCAGTCCCTCCCCACCGAATCGCGGGGAGGGACTGATGCGGCGTATCGCCATGTTCCGCTCACTGTCCGTCCGCAACTACCGGCTGTACGCCCTCGGCCAGCTGCTGTCCAACCCGGGCACGTGGATGCAGCGCATCGCACAGGACTGGCTGGTCCTCCAGCTCAGCGGCGGCAGCGGCATCGCACTCGGTATGACCACCGCCTTGCAGTTCCTGCCCATGCTCTTCCTGGGACTGTGGGGCGGCGCCCTGGTCGACCGGCTGGACAAGCGCAAGCTCCTGATCCGCACCCAGACCGCCATGGGCGTGCTCGCCGTCTGCCTCGGCATCCTGGCCACGGCCGGGGTCGCGCAGGTCTGGCACGTGTACCTGTTCGCCCTCGGGCTCGGCATGGTCACCGTGCTCGACAACCCCGGGCGGCAGGCCTTCGTTCCGGAGATGGTCGGCCGCGACCACCTGTCCAACGCCATCGCGCTCAACAGCGCCAGCTTCCAGTTGGGCCGGGTCACCGGACCGGCCGTGGCCGGCCTGCTCATCGCGGTCATCGGCAGCGGACCGGTCTTCCTCATCAACGGCGCCTCGTTCGGTTTCACCATCATCGCCCTGGTGATGATCCGCACCGCCGAGCTCAACCCCACCGAGCCCATGCCCCGGGGCAAGGGGCAGATCCGCGAGGGCCTGCGCTACATCGGCGGCAGACGCGACCTCGTCCTGCTCCTGGCCCTGGCCGCGTCGACCCAGTTCTTCGGGGCCAACAGCCAGAACCAGATCGCTCTGGTGGTCAACAACGTGTTCGAGGCGGGGGCCGACGCGTTCGGCGTGGCCGCGGCGTTCCTGGCGGTCGGCGCACTGGCGGGCGCCCTGCTGGCCGCCCGCCGCGAGCGGCCCCGGCTGCGGCTGGTGCTCATCGGGTCGATGGCCTTCGGCGCACTCCAGGTGGTCGCCGGGCTCATGCCCGGCTACGTGCCGTTCATCGTGGTGCTGGTGCCCATGGGCATCGCCTTCATGACCTACGTGACCACCCTCAACGCCACCTTCCAGCTCAGTGTGGACCCGAGGATGCGCGGCCGGGTCATGAGCATGTTCCTGCTGGTGTTCATGGGTGTGGCGCCCATCGGAGCGCCCGTGGTGGGCCTGCTCGCCGACACGTTCGGCCCGCGGGCCAGCTTCATGATCGGCGGCTCGGTGACGCTCGTGGTGGTCTCGGCCCTGTCCTTCCTGCTCCTCCGGGTCAGGGGCGTACGGGTGCGCGACCTGCTCCCGGGACGCCGCGGAGAACGGGGCGAGGCGGCCGCCGGCCCGGAGGAGACCGAACCGGACCCCGGGACCGACACCGGGCCGCGGGCGGCCCCGGCCACCCGCACATGAGACTCCGGTCGTGCCCCGCCGTCCTCGGGGCACGACCGGGTAGCAGAGGCAGCGGCAGCGGCGGGCGCCGCCGCGAACTCTCCGGGGAAGACGGGGTGGCCCCTCGGTTCGCGCGGGGCAGGATGGGGACATGAGACTGTTCGTCGCACTGGACCCGCCTCCCGACGTGTTGGACGAGCTGAGCGAGGCCGTCGGCCGGGGGCGCCGCCGGGACCCCGGCCTGCGGTGGTCCGGTCCCCGGGACTGGCACCTCACCCTGGTCTTCCTCGGCGAGATCGGCGAGGACCGCCTGCCCGGGCTCACCGAGGTCCTCGGCGGCGAGGCCCGCGCCCACCAGCCGTTCCACCTCGCCGCCCACGGCTGGGGCACCTTCCCCCGCGACGGACGCCGCGCCTCCGTGCTCTGGGCCGGGCTCGACGGAGACACCGAAGCCCTGGGCGCGCTCGCCGACGGGCTGCGCACCGCCGCGGCCGAGACCGGTGTGCCCGTGGACGACCGCGCCTACGTGCCGCACATCACGGTCGCCCGCAGCCGCCCCGCGCGCGACCTCGCCGATACCGTCCAGGCCCTCGGAGCCCTGCGCAGCCGCAGGTGGCGGGCGGACGAGGTGCACCTGGTGGAGAGCCGTCCCGGGAAGGCGGACCGCTACCGAACCGTGCGGACCTGGGCATTAAGCTAGGAAACGGATCCCGCCACACCTTCCGGAGCGGAGCACGTCATGAGCATGCTCACCAACAACCGCAAGCAGCGCTGGCTGCTGCCTGTGGTACTGGGCTCCATCATGCTCCTCGTGGTCCTGGGCTCCCTCCTCGGCTGATCCCGGCCGCCGGGCACCCCTCTTCCCGCGCGCGCTTGACCTTGACGCCAGCGTCAGGGTTCTAGCGTGCCGCCATGATCTCCTCCATGACCGGGACCGGTCGCGCACGGGGCTCCGGATGGCTCGTGTGCCTCATGCTGACCACCTTCGCCATCGGCACCGACGACCTCGTCATCGCCGGGCTCCTGCCCGACATCGCCCGCGGCCTGGACGTCGGCCTCCCCGCGGCAGGGCAGCTGGTGACGGTCTTCTCCCTCACCTACGCCGTGGCCGCGCCGCCGCTGGCCGTGGCGACCGCGCGGTTGCCGCGCAGGCCCCTCGTCCTCGGTGGACTGGCGGTCTTCGCGGCGGCCAACCTGGCCACCGCTCTGGCGCCCTCCTACCCCGTCCTGATGGCCCTGCGCGTGTTCACCGCGCTCGTCGCCGCCACAGTCACCCCGGCGGCCTTCTCCATGGCGGCCAGGCTCTCCGCGCCCGAGCGGACCGGTCGCGCCATGGGCGCGGTGGTCGCGGGGCTCACGGCCTCGCTGTTCATCGGCGTGCCGGTCGGCACCCTTCTCGGCTCGGCGTTCGGCTGGCGCTCCGCCTTCGTCTTCGTCGCCCTGTTCTCCCTCGCGGTGCTCGCCGCCTCCGCCCTCCTGCTGCCCGGCCTGCCGGGGGCCGGGCAGGCCGGCGTCGGCCAGCAGCTGCGCCAGCTCGGCAGGCCGGCGGTGCTGGCCTGCGTCGCCGGGACGGTGACCGGCGCGGGCTGCGGATACATGGCCTACACCTACGTCACGCCCCTCACCCGCGATCTGACGGGTGCGGGCGGCACGCCCCTGGCCCCGCTCATCGCCGTCGCGGGAGTCAGCGGAGCGGTCGGCACCCTCCTGTGCGGGCGCGCCACCGACCGGTGGGGCGCGGACCGCATGCTGCTGGCCACCTTCACCGGACTGGTCGCGGCCAACGGCCTCCTGGCCGCCCTCAGCGTCCTCGGCGGGGGGTCCGTACCCGTGTGGCTGCTCGCATCGGTCCTGGCCCTGTGGGGATTCTCGGCATGGGGCTTCGCCGCGCCGATGAACGCGCGGATCCTCGGGCTGGCGGGGGACGCGGGAACCGAGGCGGTGGCGCTCAACACCAGCGGGCTCTACGCCGGCGTCGCCGCGGCGGGCGCCCTCGGAGGAGCCGCGCTCTCCGGGTACGGCGGGGCCGGGGTGGCGTTCGCGGCCACCGGCACCGGACTGGCCGCGCTCGCGGTCATGGCCGTCTCCGTGTACCTGTTTCCCACGGGCGGGGACTCCGCGGTGCCCGCTCTTACCCTGGAGGAAGGCGTCGACGGGAGGCGGGATGCGGATCGGTGAGCTGGCCGAGCGTACCGGGGTCAGCACGCGTGCACTGAGGTACTACGAGCAGTGCGGTCTGCTCAGCTCCGAGCGCGCCGCCAACGGTTACCGGGAGTACGTGCCCGAGGCGGTGGACCGGGTGCGCGGCATCCGGCTGCTTCTGGCCTCCGGGCTCACCTCGGACGATATCCGGGAGCTGCGTGGGTGCCTGGCTCTGGACCTGGCCAACGAGCCCGAGTGCGCCGAGGCCCGCGCCCTCTATGAGCAGAGGCTCCAGTCGGTACGGGAACGGATCGACGCCCTCGCCCGTACACGCGACCAGCTGGAGCGGCACCTGCACGGTGCCCGAGCGGGCGGGGAGTCCGGCTGACACGGTCCCCAGGAAGCATCACCCGGCCTCGGAGGCACTGATCCCGCCGCCGGGGTCGCCCGCCGGATGAGCGGAGGTCGGCGCGGCTCAGGCGGAGGCGGAGGCCAGGCTCACCGCGTGGGCGATCAGGGCCGCGTTGTCGTGCGCCTCCTCTCCGTCGGGCAGGCGCATGGTGTCCTCCAGCCCCATCCTGATGTCGTATCCCGCGGAGACCGCCGTCTCCAGAACCGGCCAGGCCGTGGCGTCGGCCCCGTGCAGCATCCGTGGCCGCCTCACCTTGGCCCGGTCCAGCAGGGACAGGATCGCGTTCGCGTTGCGCTGGGCGTCCTCCACCGCGACCTGGGTGGGTTCCACCAGTACCGCGGCGGGCTCCAGTCCGGTGGCGATGAGGATGCGCGCGGACTCCACCGTCCACACCCCGGCCTCCACCGCGATCCGGCGGTCCTCCAGCAGGCGCGCCAGGTCCATCGACCCCGCCTCGTGCAGGTTCACCGTCACCGAGTCCGGCAGTGCCGAGGCCGCCCACCGCTGCACCATGTCATAGCGCCGCCAGGGATCGGACTCCGCCGACAACGACGTGGTCAACGACACCGGTACCCGCGGCCCCTCGGCGCGCAACTGTTCCATCAGCGGGGCGACCACCTGCGGCTCCAACGACTCGGCGCCGCTGGGGTCGCGCGGGTGCACGTGGATCTCGGTCGCGCCCGCCGCCACCACCGAGTGGGCGTCCGTCACCACCTGGTCCACGGACACGGGCAGGGCGGGGTGCGCTCCGGGACGGCGGTCCCCGTTCAGGCAGGCGACGATCCTCATGAGGGCCCTCCTTACGGCGCTCCGTAAGCCCAATGTGCCCGTTACCGCCCGAGTGCAAGCCCTCCGAGCGGTTCCCTGGCAGGATGTCGGTCATGAGAACTCCGCTCGTTCTTGCCGCGGCCGCGCTCTGCGCGGTGCTTCCGGCCGCCCCGGCCCCGGCCTTCCCGAAGGAGCCGAGCGCCTCCGACACGGACGGTGCCGACTACCCCCGTGGAGGGCGGGGCCCCGAGGGCTCGGAGATCGCGTTCGAGTTCCAGGATCCCCGGATCTCCGAGTCCAGCGGGATCGCGCCCTCTCTGCGCCATGAGGGCGTGTGGTGGACGCACAACGACAGCGGCGACCACCCCAGCGAGGTGTACGCGATCGACGGGGAGGGGCGCACGCTCGCCACCATCACCCTCGGACTGGAACGGCGCGACTGGGAGGCGGTCTCCGTCGTGGAGGGCCCCGACGGGACGCCGTCGGTCTTCGTGGGCGACATCGGCGACAACTTCGGCGGCAGCTGGCCCAGCTTGCGGGTGTACCGGTTCGCCGAGCCCGAGGTGCTCACCGACTCGTTGATCGACCCCGCGACGTTCACCCTCACCTACGAGGACGGCGGACGCGACGCGGAGTCGATGATGATCGACCCCCGCGACGGGCGGCTGTACGTGGTCTCCAAGGAGTTCTCCGGCGGGCTGTACGCGGCGCCCGAGACCCTGGGCACCGAGGCCGAGAACGTGCTGGAGCGGATCGACTCGGCGCCGCTGTTCGCCACCGACGCCGCGTTCAGCCCGGACGGTACCCGCTACGCGATCCGCACCTACTGGGGCGCCACGGTCTACGACTCCACGGACGGCGTGCCCGGACCCGCGCTCGGCTCCTTCGACCTGCCCGAGTCCGACCAGGGAGAGTCCCTCGCCTTCACCCCCGACGGGACCGCGATCATGGCCGGGAGCGAAGGGCTGAACGCGTCGGTCTGGAGGGTCCCGCTGGAGGACGTGTACCTGGCCGAGGAGACGGTGGAGGAGGTCGCGGAGGAGGAGCCGTCCGCCGAGGAGGAGGGCGGCACGGCCGGGCCGGAAGCCAGGAAAGCGCTGCCGTTCATCGTGGGCGGGGCCGCGGTGGCCGCGTTGGTCATCACCGGGATCGTCGTACTGGCCCGCCGGGGCTGAGGCGCCCCGTCACGACGGCTCCCCGGACTCCCTGCGGGCGCGCAGTGCCCGGACCTTGGCGCGGTTGCCGCAGCGGCCCATGGAGCACCAGCGGCGGCGCCCGGGGCGTGAGGTGTCCACGAAGACCAGCCGGCAGTCGTGCGAGCCGCACTCGCGGACACGCTCGGCGAAGGGGCCGGTGAACAGCTCGACCGCGTCGCGGGCGATGGCGGACAGCACCGCGGTGGCGTTGGCGGGCAGCGCCCAGGTGCGCTCACGCCCCGTGCCCATCTCCGGTGCCAGCGGTGGCCGGGCGGCGGCCCGGTTGACCTCGGCGACGTCATCCGGGGGCAGGGGGCCGTCGCCGACGTGTGCCAGGACCGTGCGCCAGAGCGCGTCGCGCAGGCCCCTGGCGGCGGTGAGCTCCGCCTCGGTCACGGTGACCAGCTCCGGGTCCAGACGCAGGCGGCACAGCGCGAGCCAGCCGACGAGGTCGCGGGGCTCGTGGAGGCTCTCGTGGACCGCGTACGCGCCGGGGCCTCCCGTGACGAGCAGTTCCAGGCACAGCGCCCCGGGGTCGAAGACGTAGGGGGATCCGTGCCGCGGGGTCATGGGCAGGCCGGTTGTGTTCCACGTCATGTAACCATTATAACTGGAATCACCTGCGGGGCCGTGTCCGGCGGATCCCGCGCGAACAGTGGGGAGGCCAGCGATGGCCGTGGAATGGCAGCTCGTCGTGGACTGCGCCGAACCGATCTCCCTCGCCCGCTTCTGGGCCGCGGCGCTGGAGTACGAGCCTGAGGACAACAGCGCGCTCATCGAGCGCGTCGTCGCCGCCGGGCTGGCGGGGAAGGACGACTACACGGAGGTGGACGGGCGCAAGGCGTGGATCGGGGCCGCCGCCATCCGCCACCCCGACGACCCCGTGGACGGCCCCAGCGGTGCCGGCATGGGGCGGCGCGTGCTCTTCAAGGCCGTGCCCGAGCCCAAGAGCGTGAAGAACCGCCTGCACATCGACCTGCGCGCGGGCCCCGAGCACCGTGACAGGACCGTCGAACGGCTGGAGGGGCTGGGTGCCTCCGTCGTCGCGACCGTGGAGGAGCCCGGGTCCTCGCACGTCACCATGCGCGACCCCGAGGGCAACGAGTTCGACGTGCAGTAGGGCACGGACACGGGACCCCGCGTCCGTGCCCCGTGCCGTCGGCCGTTACTCCACGGGCTGCGGGTCCAGGAAGTGCTCGCGCACCAGGAAGGCGT
Source organism: Nocardiopsis sp. TRM 82005 (assembly GCF_056312425.1). Taxonomy (NCBI): domain Bacteria; kingdom Bacillati; phylum Actinomycetota; class Actinomycetes; order Streptosporangiales; family Nocardiopsidaceae; genus Nocardiopsis; species Nocardiopsis sp. TRM 82005. The sequence goes on along the minus strand of NZ_JBWDTQ010000005.1, from coordinate 58,547 downwards.
GCCGGGAGAAGTCGGTGAACACGCCGTCCACCCCGGCCTCGAAGAACGCCTCGTACTCGGAGGCGAAGGCGCCGTAGTCGCCCGGCTCGCCGTCCGAGCGCAGCCCCACGGGCAGGAAGTGGTTCTCGCTGCGGAAGGTGTACGGGTGCACCAGGAGCCCGGCCTCGTGCGCGTTCTCCACCAGGCCGGTGGGCTCGCCCAGCGATCCGTTCTCGTCGGTGGGGACGACCAGGCTCTTGGCCGGGCCGATCGCGTGCGCGAAGGAGGCCACCTCCGCCAGGCCGTCCGGGGTGGTGTAGTGCAGCCAGCGCTCCTCGGTGCCCATCAGGTACACCAGCGGCAGCTCCGTCCCGGCCAGCTTGCGCAGGCTCTCGGCCTCGAAGGACTGTAGGAACACCGGCACCCGCGGCTCGGGGCCGGCCAGCCCGGCCTCCCGCAGGGCCGCGGTCAGCACCGGCTCCAGCTCCAGGCCCTGCGCCGCGTGGTAGGCGGGGTGCTTGGTCTCGGGGTAGATCCCGACCGGGCGGCCCAGCTCCTCGGTGAGCGCCAGCGCCAGATCGATGACCTCCTCCAGGGTCGGGATCCCGTAGGACCCGTCCATCATGGCGTTCATCTCGCGCACGTCCCGTAGACGCTCCACCGCGTGCAGGGACCGGATCTCCTCCAGGGTGAAGTCCTGGGCGAAGAACCCGGTCACCTCGCGTCCGTCGATGGTCCGGGTGGTGCGCCGGTCGGCGAACTCGGGGCGCTCGGCCACGTCCGTGGTCCCGCCGATCTCCTGTTCGTGGCGGCAGACCAGCCTTCCGTCCCGGGTCGCGACCAGGTCCATCTCGATGAAGTCGCCGCCGTGCCTGGCCCCCAGCTCGTAGGAGGCCAGGGTGTGCTCGGGCCGGTGCCCCGACGCACCGCGGTGCGAAATGATCTTGATGGGGGGTTCCTTCTTGTTCCTGCGCACAGCCGAACCGTCCTGGTAAGCGAGAAGCCGAGAAAAGTGGTGGCCGACCCGGGGATACGGGTCGGCCACCATTGTGCAACGTGGTGCGAACGGCTCAGGACAGCTTGGTGAGCACGTGGTCCACGCACTCGGTGAGCGCCCGCACGTCCTCCGGCTCGACCGCCGGGAACATGGCCACGCGCAGCTGGTTGCGGCCCAGCTTGCGGTAGGGCTCGGTGTCGACCACGCCGTTGGCGCGCAGCACCCTGGCCACGGCGGCGGCGTCCACGTCGTCGCTGAGGTCGATGGTGCCGACCACCTGGGAGCGCTTGGCCGGGTCGGTGACGAACGGCGTCGCGACCGGGGACTTCTCCGCCCACCCGTAGAGGATCGAGGAGGACTCGGCGGTGCGCGCCACCGTCCACTCCAGGCCGCCCTGGCCGTTCATCCACTCCAGCTGCTCGGCGAGCAGCAGCAGCGTGGCCACGGCCGGGGTGTTGTAGGTCTGGTCCTTGCGGGAGTTGGCCACCGCGGTGGCCAACGAGAGGAACTCCGGGACGTACCGGCCGCTGGCGGCGATCTCCTCCACGCGGGCCAGGGCCCTGGGCGACATGACGGCCAGCCACAGGCCGCCGTCGGAGGCGAAGCTCTTCTGCGGCGCGAAGTAGTAGACGTCGGTCTCGGTGATGTCGACGGGCAGGCCGCCCGCGCCGCTGGTGGCGTCCACGATGACGAGCGCGTCGTCGTCGGCGCCCGACACCCGCCTGATGGGCGCGGCCACACCGGTGGACGTCTCGTTGTGGGTGAGGGCGTACACGTCCACACCGGCTTCGGCGACGGCCTCGCCGTGGCTGCCGGGATCGGTGCTGATGACGGTGGGCTCCTCCAGCCACGGGGCGCCCTTGGCGACCTTCGCGAACTTGCTGGAGAACTCACCGAAGGCCAGGTGCTGGGACTTGCTGCGCAGCAGGCCGTGCGCGGCGATGTCCCAGAAGGCGGTGGTTCCGCCGTTGCCGAGGACCACCTCGTACCCTTCGGGCAGGGAGAAGAGGTCGCTCACACCGACGCGCACCCGGGAGACCAGGGACTTGACCGGCTTCTGTCGGTGGGAGGTACCCATGTAGTGGGAACCGGAGGAAGCCAGCGCGTCGAGTTGCGCGGGGCGGACTTTGGACGGGCCACTGCCGAAACGGCCGTCGGAGGGCAACAGGTTCGCGGGGATCTGAATCTCGTCGGTCACGGTCCCCAGGGTAGTGGTGGCGGTGTCGACGCCGCCGGTCAGGCCTGGAATTAGTCACGTGAAAGGGTGTGAAGTCCAGGGCGCTTCGTCACAGTTCCTCCTCCCGCGCACCCCGGGCATGTGTGGCGCACACGGAAGGGTTCGGGTGGCGTGAGGAACATCCGGCACGAGAGGATGTCCCGTGTGGACCACCGAGACCCCGCCGAACTGCGGAAACCGTACATGGGTGACCCCTTGAGACGTTCCTCCCTCGCTGAACACCCCATGGCACAGTTCCATCTGTGGTTCGAGGAGGCCTACGGCTCCGGACTGGCCGAGCCCAACGCCATGGTGCTGGCCTCCGTGGAGCCCTCGGGCATGCCCCGCGCCCGCACCGTGCTGATGAAGGGCTACGACAGTACCGGCCTGCGATTCTTCACCAACTACACCTCGCGCAAGGGGCAGGCCCTGGAGGCCGACCCCCGGGCCAGCGTCGTCTTTCCCTGGCACGCGATCCGGCGGCAGGTTCTGGTGGCGGGGCGCGCGGAGCGCCTCAGCGACGAGGAGAACGACCGCTACTTCGCCTCGCGCCCGCGCGGCTCGCAACTGGGGGCCTGGGCCAGCGAGCGCCAGTCGCAGCCGGTGGCCGACCGCGCTGACCTCGACCGGCTCTACCGGGAGTTCGATACGGTGTGGACTGCCGAGGAGGAGATCCCTCGGCCCGCCTACTGGGGCGGGTTCCGACTGGTGCCCAGCGAGGTGGAGTTCTGGCAGGGTGGCGCTGACCGCATGCATGACCGGTTCCGCTACCTTCGGGGCGAAGACGGCACCTGGGGGATCGACCGCCTCGCGCCCTGATCCGGGGGCGCTGGAGTGGTCCTCACCCGGCTTTCTCGGGCGGATTCCCTGTTGGAACGCGGAGTGCACGGCTCTGCCCCGGAAGGGTCCGGGCAGGTCGGGGACCAATGCCTCTTGCGTGAGGGGAAGAACGTGGCCGCATCGTGAGGCATTACGGAGCAGTACGGAAATGCGGGCTCTCCGAGCCGCGATATGCTTGTCGTATCGGTGGTCGCTCCCGCGGTCTTGCGGACGCCCCGGTCCCCACTCGGCCCCTGGGAATCACGTCGCCCCGGCCTGTGTTGAGAGAGACCCGCCGTGCCCGTCGTGACCGCGCGCCGGGCACAGAGCCTTGGGAGGGGAGACTTGACCGCACACGGGCTGATCGACACCACGGAGATGTACCTCCGTACGGTCTTCGAGCTCGAAGAGGAAGGGATCGTCCCGCTTCGTGCCCGTATCGCCGAACGCCTGCACCAGAGCGGTCCCACGGTGAGCCAGACCGTGGCCCGCATGGAACGCGACGGCCTGCTGCGGGTCGAGAACGACAGGCACCTCGTCATGACCGCCGAGGGACGGCGCCTGGCCACCCACGTCATGCGCAAGCACCGGCTCGCCGAGCGCCTGCTCGTCGATGTCATCGGCCTTCCCTGGGAGGACGTGCACATCGAGGCCTGCCGCTGGGAGCACGTCATCTCCGAGGCGGTGGAGGAGCGGCTGGTGACACTGCTCAACGCGCCCTCGGTGTGCCCGCACGGCAACCCGATCCCGGGCCTGGACGAGCTGGGCCTGGAGGACTACGCTCCCGAGCCCTTCACCGACGACTCCATCGTTCCGATGATCGACGTCGCGGGCAACAGCGAGACCACCGCCACGGTGCGTCGCATCAGTGAACAGATCCAGTCAGACGCCGACATCATGCTCACCTTGCGCGAATCCGGGGTACAACCGGGGCAGGAAGTGGTGTTGCGCGCCTCTGACGACGGGGTACGCGTGATCGACGAGGAATCCGGGGGGACCGAACTCTCGGCGCTCGTCGCCGGGCACATCTTCGTCGCCAAGCCGTGAACCATACGGACACGTTGATTGGTTGCTCATCAGGATTGTCACATTGCGCTGCGGGAACGTTGACGGTGTTGCTACGCTCGCCCCAAGGTGCGGTCGTTCGGGGTACCCGGAGCGGGCATGTGTGCAGCTCATGACGGCGAGGTGGCGGCTAGATGACACGGTGGGGTGAGCCCTTCCGGGAGAGCGACGCGCTCGCGACGGCCGCAGTGGTGGACCAGGCGCAGATCGCCATCGTCGTCATCGACCGTTTCAGCCTGCTGCGCTACTGGAACCCGTTCGCGCGCGAACTCTTCGGCTTCGTGGACGGCCGCGACTACGTCGGACTCTCCCTGCTCGACATCGGTGTCCACGAGTCGGACCGCGAGCATGCCTCCCAGCTGGCCCGCCGGGTCCTGCGCGGCGAGCCGTGGGAGGGTACCTTCGCCGTGCTCAAGGGCGACTCCACGTGGATCCACGTGCGTGCCCAGGCCGTACCCATGCGCGGTGAGTCCGGCGAGGTGGACGGCATCACCCTCATCGCCCGAGAGGCACTGCGCAGCGGCCGGGTGGAGGAGCAGTACGGCCTGCTGGAGCGGATCGGCAGCCACCTGGCGAGTTCGCTGGAGTTCGACTCCACGGTCAGGGGCGTGGCCGGTATCCTCGTCCCCCAGTTCGCCGACCACTGCTTCATCGACCTCTACGACCACGACCACCTGATCAGACAGGTGTCGATGCACGCCGAGGGGTGGACGCCCCCGGCACGAACGTGGTTCGAGGTCGGAGACGAGGTCCGCTACCCCGAACGCCACTTCGTCACCCAGGCACTGCGCCGGCTGGAGACGGTGGTCAGCAGCGAGTACCTGCTGGAAAGCTCGCCCAGCACCCGGTCCGACCACGTCTCCCGCCAGGTCGGCGTCACCTCCGCCATCGCCGCACCGCTGCGGGCCCGCGGCGAGGTGCTCGGGGTGCTCACCCTGGCCCTCTCCGGCCTCTCCCCGCGACAGAAGAACACCTATGGCGGGTTCGACCGCGACCTCGTCGGCGCCGTCGCCTCCCGGGTGGCCCTGGCCATCGACAACGCCCGCCTGTTCGAGGAGGAGCGCAGCACCGCGCTCGCCTTCCAACGCAGTCTGCTGCCCAGCAACCTGCCCTCCCTGGACGGGTTGACCGTCGCCCACCGCTACCTGCCCGCCGGGCCGCTCCAGGCGCACGGGCACGGTGTCCAGACCCAGGTGGGCGGCGACTTCTACGACGCCATTCCGCTCTCGGCCGGGCGCGTCGGCCTGGTCATCGGCGACGTCGAGGGCCGGGGCCCACACGCCGCCGCCGTCATGGGCCAGCTGCGCGCCGCGCTGCGCGCCTTCGCCCAGGCCGACCGCGAGCCCGCCGACATCCTGCGCGAACTCGACGAATGGGTCCGCCAGCTCGGTCAGGAGGACGAGGAGGACGGCGGCACCTGGATCCCCAGCGTCAGCTGCCTGTATATGGTCTACGACGCCTGGTCGCGCGAGCTGTCCTACGCCAACGCCGGGCACGCCCCGCCGCTGTTGGTCACCTCCGAGTCGGTGGAGAAGCTCGACCTGGAGGTCACCGACCGCATGCTGGGCGTGCGCGCCAAGGGCGGATCGGGCGAGGACGTGGTCTACCACCAGGCCGACCTGCGCCTGCCCACCGGCGCCACCCTGGTGCTCTATACCGACGGCCTCATGGACCGGCGGCCGGTGGGCGGCAGAGCCGACCCCGAGCGAGCGCTGGAATGGTTGGCCGAGCGGGTGTCCGAGGTCGCTGACAAGGACGTGGACCAGATCGCCGAGGCGGCCGTACACAGCGTTCCCGGCGAGCTGGACGACGACACCGCGCTGCTGGTCGTGCGTACCCACTCCGAGGCCCTCGCGCTGCGCGAGGGCTGGTTCCGTTCGGAGGCCTCCACCGTGGGCGAGGCACGCCATCTGGCGGCCAGCACCTTCGACGAGTGGGGGATGGACCGCGACCAGGCCGAGTTGGCCTGTCTGCTGGTCTCGGAGATCGTCACCAACGTCGTCATCCACGCCACCCCGCACCCGGTGCATCGCGAGTTCACCGGTGCCGGAGTGATGGACTCGGAGCTCGCGCCCGGCGCCGGGGGGATGGCCGACGAGTTCGACGAGGACTGGACGGACCTGCTGGAGGCCGTGTCGGAGGAGGACGGGCCCGCCGAGAACGCCGAGGACAAGGAGTTCCTGCTCCGGTTGCGGCGCGGGGCGTCCGCGGTGTGGGTGGAGGTCTTCGACAACGACCTGCGGCTGCCCCGGATCCGCAGCGCGGCCGCCGACGACGAGGGCGGACGGGGCCTGTACCTGGTCGAGCAGCTGGCCAGCCGGTGGGGGTCGCGCCCGACCCCGGACGGCAAGGCGGTCTGGTTCGAGATGCCCATGCACTCCGACGACGAGGCCGGGGAAGCCGAGAAGGACGACGGGGAGTAACCCCTCAGCCCCCGTGAGGGCGCTCGACAGCGATGATCTTGCCCCCGGTGGCATTCTCGACCGCCGACAGTGCCACTGGAGGCAAGATCATCCGGTGAAGGTCCTTGGGCGCAGCGCTAGCGCCAGGACCAGGCCCACAGCAGCAGGCACACGAAGACGAAGAAGACCACGATCCCGCCGGTCGTCCACGGGATGTGGACCTTGGGTCGGAGCTTGCGCACGCCGATCACGAGCAGCACGGCCAGCAGGCCCATGACGATGAGGCCGTCCCACGCACCGCTCATGACAGCTCCGACCCTTCCAGAACAGGGGATCTCGCGGTCACAGTCCCAGGCCGCGCCCCACGATCTCCTTCATGATCTCGGTGGTGCCGCCGTAGATCGTCTGGATGCGGGTGTCCTGCCAGGCCCGTGCCACGGGGTATTCCATCATGTACCCGTACCCGCCGTGAAGCTGGAGGCAACGGTCCACCACCTTGTTGCACAGTTCGGTGGTCCACCACTTGGCCATGGCGGCGTCCTCCACGGTGAGCTCACCGCGGTTGAGCAGGCCGATGCCCCGGTCCACGTACGTTCGGGCGATGTCCACCTCAGTGGCCAACTCGGCCAGGACAAAACGGGTGTTCTGGAAGCGCCCAATCGTACGGCCGAAGGCGGTGCGCTCTCGGCAGTACTCGATGGTGTGCTGGAGCACGGACTCGGCGGAGGCCACCGCGCAGGTGGCGATGGACAGCCGTTCCTGCGGCAGGTTGTCCATCAGGTGGACGAACCCGCCGCCCTCCTGACCGATGAGGTTGGCCGTCGGAACGCGCACGTCGTCGAAGAACAACTCGGCGGTGTCCTGCGCCTTCATCCCGATCTTGTCGAGGTTGCGGCCACGTTCGAAGCCGGGGGCGCCGCGCTCCACCGCGATCAGGGAGAAGCCCTGCGCGCCCGCCTCGGGGTCGGTCTGGGCGACCACGATCACCAGGTCGGCGTTGACGCCGTTGGTGATGAAGGTCTTGGACCCGTTGATGACGTACTCGTCGCCGTCGCGCACAGCCGAGGTGGTGATGCCCTGGAGGTCGCTGCCCGCACCGGGCTCGGTCATGGCGATGGCCGTGATCAGCTCGCCGCCGGCGAACCCCGGCAGCCAGCGCTTCTTCTGCTCGTCGTCGGTCAGGCCGACCATGTACGGGGCCATGATGTCGTTCTGGAGGGTGATGCCGAGGCCGCTGGCGTGGGCGCGGCAGATCTCCTCGTTGACGACGGTGTTGTAGCGGTAGTCGTTCATCCCGGTGCCGCCGTACTCCTCGGGCACGCCGTGGCCGAGCAGCCCCACCTCGCCCGCCTTGGCCCACACCCCGCGGGGGACGATCCCGTCCTCCTCCCACCGCGCGTGGAAGGGCACGACCTCGCGCTTGAGGAACTCGGCCACCGATTCGCGGAAGAGGTCGTGGTCGGTGTCGAAGAGTTCCCGCTTCATGCTCTGCTCCGGGGTGTCGTGGATCACTGGATGCGGCCACAGTAACCGAATCGCATTCGGTTTTGAAGGGGGCGCTCCAAGCCGGGGCAAAGTTCCCGTGCCCGTGGGGCCCGCCCGGCGGTTCCCCACGGGTGCCGTCGCGGTGGCTTCCTAGGGTGGCGGGTGGTGGCGTCGGGACCGGAGCCGGCAGATCGTGGCCGGAGGGTTCGCGGGCCGGTCCGCTCCGGGAGGGAGGACGATGGTTCAGCACGAGTCCGAGCGCCGGGAGCGCCGGGAGCACCAAGGCAGCAGGATCGCGGTCATCATGGCCGCGCTCATGCTCACCGTGTTGCTGGCGGCCCTGGACCAGACGATCGTGTCCACCGCGCTGCCGACGATCGTGTCCGACCTCGGCGGTCTCAACCACCTGTCGTGGGTGATCACCGCCTACCTGCTCGCGGTAACCGCCGTCACGCCGCTGTGGGGCAAGCTCGGCGACCAGTTCGGCCGCAAACCGCTCTTCCTGGCCTGTATCGCCGTCTTCGTGGCCGGCTCGGCTCTGTGCGGGACCGCCCAGGACATGCTCCAGCTCATTCTCTTCCGAGGTCTTCAGGGCATCGGCGGCGGAGGGCTCATGGTGCTCGCCTCCGCCATCATCGGCGACGTGGTCTCGCCCAGGGAACGCGGCAAGTACCAGGGGCTGTTCGGTGCGGTGTTCGGGATCTCCAGCGTGGCCGGTCCGCTGCTCGGCGGACTGTTCGTCGACCACCTGTCCTGGCGGTGGGTGTTCTACGTCAACCTGCCGCTGGGGATCCTGGCCTTCGCGACGGTGTTCGCGGTACTGCCGCGCCGCCAGCCGACCGGCCGACAGAGCATCGACTACTTCGGGATCGTGCTGCTGGCCGCCACCGCGATCTGCCTGACCCTGGTCGCCTCGTGGGGCGGCAGCATCTACCCGTGGTCGTCGCCCCAGGTCAGCGGGCTGATGGTCGCGGCCGCGGTGCTCGGCACGGGCTGGTGGCTGTCCGCGAGACGGGCGCCGGACCCGGTCATGCCGCTGAGCCTGTTCCGGGATCCGACCATCGTGGTGGCCATGGCGATCGGTCTCTGCGTGGGCTTCGCGATGATGGGGTCGATGGCGTTCCTGCCGCTGTTCCTCCAGATCGTGCACGGCATGTCGCCCACGGCCTCGGGGCTGCATCTGCTGCCGATGGTGCTGGGCCTGTTCCTGACCTCGATCACCAGCGGACGCCTGGTCACCCGGACCGGCCACTACAAGATCTACCCGGTGGCGGGGATGGCGGTGACCTCCCTCGGCCTGTTCCTGCTCTCCCGCATGGGGCCGCAGAGCTCCCAGACGGAGATGGGGCTGTACTTCTTCGTCCTCGGCGTGGGCCTGGGCCTGGTGATGCAGGTGGTGGTCGTGGTGGTGCAGAACGCCGCCAGCTACGCCAACCTGGGGGTGGCCACATCGTCGGCGACGTTCTTCCGGTCCATCGGCGGATCGTTCGGCACGGCTGTGTTCGGAGCGATCTTCGCCGGACAGCTGAGCGCCAACCTGGCCGCGCGGGCCGGACGGATCCAGCTGCCGCCCGGCGTGGACCCGTCCGCGCTGGAGAGGGATCCGCGCAGCCTGGACCAGCTGCCACCGGAGGCGCAGGCGTCGTTTCTCCAGGCCTACGCGGACGCCGTGGACACCGTGTTCCTGTGGGCGGTGCCGGTCGCCCTGTCCGGGTTCGTGCTGGCGCTGTTCCTGCGGCAGGTCCCGCTGCGTACCACCATCGACTCCCCGGACCTGGACGAGTCCATCCCGCCGGTGGCCGCGGGGAGCCGCAGCGCCATCGCGCACGTGGAGAAGGAGGTGTTCCGGGCCTGCGGCCAGGAGGGCGCCGACGAGATGTACGGGCGCCTGCGCGAGGCGGCGGGCCTGGAGGTCTCGCCCCGCGCGTGCTGGGTGCTCAGCCATCTGGGCGTGACCGGGCCGCTGACGTGTGCTGAGCTGGTGGAGATGTCCGGGTTGTCCGAGGATTACTGGGAGCCGGTGCACCAGGAGCTTCTCGAAGCGGACTACCTCACCGGCGAGGGGGAGCCCTGGACGCTGAACCGACGCGGTGCGTACGCCGCACGGACGGTGTTCGAGGCCCAGCGCACCGCGCTGCGCTCGCTGTTGGCCGACTACGGGCCCGAGGAGCACCCCGAGGTGGTGGCCGCCCTGGAACGGATCACCACCCAGATCCTGGGCGACGAGGGCGACGCCGCGCGGCTGGAGGGCGGGCCCCACCGCACGTGAGGGCAGGCCGAGGGGAGGGGAGCGAGGTCCCCCTTCCCAGCCTTTCTACTCAGGTTCGCACTCCGCGCCACGCGCCGCCACGGGGGCCTTCGGCCTGTGGACGACCGGCGCACCCGTGTTCTCCCGGGGGCGGGGTCTTGCCGTATCGAGGAAACCGAATACAGTTCGGTTCATGACCGTCACCCAGGCCTTTGGAGGATCCCGTGGCTGAGGCATACATCGTCGACGCAGTACGTACCCCGGTCGGTACCAGGAAGGGCGCCTTGGCCGCCGTGCATTCGGCGGACCTGGGAGCGCACGTGCTCAAGGAGCTCGTCACCCGCACCGGGGTCGACCCGGCCGCGGTCGAGGACGTCATCATGGGCTGCGTCAGCCAGGTCGGACCGCAGGCGCTCGACCTCGCCCGGACCGCCTGGCTCTCCGCGGGCCTTCCCGAGTCCGTTCCCGGTGTCACCATCGACCGCCAGTGCGGCTCCTCGCAGCAGGCCGTGCACTTCGCCGCCCAGGGCGTCATGTCCGGTACCCAGGACCTGGTCGTGGCCTCCGGCGTGGAGAACATGGGCATGGTCCCCATGGGCGCCAACGTCCAGTACGCCATCGACAACGGTCTCGGCCTGTACGGCGACGGCTGGGTCGAGCGCTACGGTCTCCAGGAGATCTCCCAGTTCCGCGGCGCACAGCTCATGTGCGAGAAGTGGGGCTTCAAGCGCGAGCAGCTGGAGGAGTTCGCGCTGGAGAGCCACCAGCGCGCAGCCAGGGCCCTGGAGGCGGGCTACTTCGACGACCAGGTCGCCCCCCTGGCCGGGGTCGAGCGCGACGAGGGCGTGCGCCCCGACACCACCCTGGAGAAGATGGCGGGCCTGAAGCCGCTGCGCGAGGACTGGGAGCTCACCGCGGCCGTCGCCAGCCAGGTCTCGGTCGGTGCGAGCGCGGTGCTCATCGCCTCCGAGCGGGCCGTCAAGCAGCACGGCCTGACCCCGCTGGCCAGGGTCGTGCAGTTGTCGCTGGTCGGCGACGACCCCGTGTACATGCTCACCGCCCCCATCCCGGCGACGAGGATCGCTCTGGAGAAGGCCGGCCTGGGCATCGGCGACATCGACGTCACCGAGATCAACGAGGCGTTCGCCCCGGTGCCGATGTCCTGGATCCAGGAGCTGGGCGCCGACCCCGACAAGGTCAACCCCAACGGCGGTGCCATCGCCCTGGGCCACCCGCTGGGCGCCACCGGCACCGTCCTCATGACCAAGCTGGTCAACGAGCTGCACCGCACCGGTGGCCGTTACGGTCTCCAGACCATGTGCGAGGGAGGCGGCCAGGCCAACACCACCATCATCGAGCGCGTCTAGCTCGACCGGACTGTTGCCCATGTGCTCGCGTGCGGGCACATGGGCTTTCCTCCGTCGCGGTGGGGGCTTCGCCCCGCTCCGGGTCAGCCCCTCCTGGGTCGTGGAGCCGATGCGGAGGGCATCGCCATCGCCGGATGGATGTTGTGGTTGCGGTGGAACACGTTCTCCGGGTCGAGCCTCGTCTTGACCGCGCTGAGCCGCTGGTAGTTGTCCGAGCCCAGGCCGGAGACGACGCGCTCGTGTCCTTCGTCGGCGGTGAAGTTCAGGTACACGTCCCCCGTCGCCCAGGGGCGCATGTCCTCTCGGATCCCCCTCACCCACGCGCGGGCGCGGGCGTCGTCGGCGGGGTCCTCCCACATGGCCAGGGGGTGGACACCCCATCCGGAGAAGCGCCAGGGGACCGGGTAGTCGACCTTGGTCCGCGCCATCGCCCCACCGAAGGGGAAGAGGATGTGCGTCGTCGGCGAGGGGACGAGGATGCCCTCCGACTGGGCGCAGAACACGCCCACGGCTTCGTCCGGGGCCGTCTCCATGAGGTCACGCCAGGCGCGGGCCACCTCGGGGCCCTCCGCGGCTGGAACACCAGCAGGCCCAGGGAGAACTCCGGCAGGGGACGCAGCCGGAAGCTCAACTCCGTGGCCGCGCCGAAGTTTCCGCCACCACCGTGCAGCGCCCAGAACAGCTCCGGATCCTCCTCGGCGGACGTGTGCAGCGGTTCCCCGTCCGCGGTGACCATGTCGACGCCCAGGAGGTTGTCGCAGGCCAGACCGAACCTACGCTCCAGCCAGCCCGAGCCGCCGCCGGGCGTGAAGCCGCTCACCCCGGTGGTGGACACCCGGCCCCCGGCGGTCACCAGGCCGAAGGGTTCCGTGGCCGCGTCCATGTCGCCCATCAGAGCGCCGCCGCCGCCCCTGACCTCCATCGCCTCGGGGTCGACGGTCACGCCGTTCATCCCGCGCAGGTCGACGACCATCCCACCGTCGGTCAGCGACATGCCCGCCACGCTGTGCCCTCCGCCGCGCACCGCGATCTCCGCGTCCTCCTCCCGCGCGCAGAGGACGGCGCGCCGCACGTCGTCCACGGTCGCGTACTGGGCGACCGCGCCGGGACGCAGGTTGATCATCGAGTTGAAGAGGACGGTCGCTTCCTCGTAGCCGTCGTCGTCGGGGGAGAGCACCGCACCCGAGAAGCCGGACCGCAGGTCAGCCAGTGCCGTCTCCGAAATCGGTCGCAGGGTACGGCCGGGGCGCAACGCGGAGGAGGTGCCCTCCCCAGGGCCGCGCCGAGGCGCCGAACGCCGTAGGCCCGCCGTCCCGAACCGCCCCCGGAGCGGACTCATCCCACCGAGCGGGGACCGAACGCCGGGCCGCCGACGCCGTTCGCCAGGCCCAGCCAGCCGGCCATCTCCTCCAGCTGCTCGGCCAGCTCGGACATGGTCGCGGCGGGTGCGTCCTCCTCCAGGGTGACCCGCTGTACCAGCAGGGTCTGGGACCTGCGGTCCGCCTTGAGGTCCACCCGCGCCACCAGGTCCTCGCCCAGCAGGAACGGCAGCACGTAGTAACCGTGCACGCGCTTGGCGGCGGGCACGTAGATCTCCAGCCGGTAGCGGAAACCGAAAAGCTCCTCCGTGCGGCCGCGCGTCCACACCAGCGAGTCGAACGGGCTCAGCAGCGCCCGCGCCCGCGTCCTCCGCGGAACCCTGGCGTCCCTGTGCAGGTAGGCGGTGCGCTCCCAGCCCCGCACCCGCACCGGAACCAGCTCACCGGAGTCCACCAGATCGGTGACGGCCGCCCTGGACTCGGCGGGCCTCAGGCGGAAGTAGTCGCGCAGGCACGCCTCGGTGGCCACCCCGTGGGTGCGGGCCGCGATCGAGACCAGCTCCCGGTGCGCCTCCTCCGGCGCGGGCTGCGGTGTGGCCCGCGCCTCCGGCGGCAGTACACGCTCGGTCAGGTCGTAGAGGCGCTCGAACTGGACGTTGCGCCCGTTGGAGGCCAGGTCGCCGATCCAGAACAGGTACTCCAGGCACTTCTTGACCTCGGACCAGTTCCAGCCCCAGTGGTCCTTCACGCGCGGCAGGTCGTGTGACAGGGCCGCCTCCACCTCGCGGGAGGTGGCCGGGCCGATCCGCGCCACCTCCTCGTAGGCCGCCTTGATCAGCTCCGGCCTCTCCTCCCGGATACCGTTCATCCACCCCACCCGGGTCTGAGCGCGGTTGCGGTCCATCCGGTAGCGCATCAGCTGGCGGGTGGACGGCGGTACCAGGCTGGCCTCGTGCGCCCAGCACTCCACCAGTCGGGCCGCACCGGAACCGGCAGCGGTGGTGGCGGCCCGGTCCAGCAGCGCGGTGTCGTAGGCGCCCATGCGTGCGAAGACCGGCAGGTACTGGCTGCGCGCGAGCACGTTCACGCTGTCGATCTGTAGGAGGCCCACCCGCCGCATCACCCGTGCCAGGTGGGCGAGGGTCGGCTTGCCCCGGGGCCTGGGATCGTCGAAACCTTGGGCGGCGAGCGCGATCCGACGTGCCTGGGAGAGGGAGAGGTCCGCGTCGCGGCGGGGGTGCGGTTCAGCCATCCTGCCACCGTAGCCCCCGACCCCGACAGTCCGGAGCCGCCGGGATCAGCCCATGCGCCGGTGCTGGTTCTCCTCCTTCGACGGTCCGGGAACGGTCGGGGATATCAGCGGTCCGGGCAGGGAGGGGTCGACGACGCCCTCCTCCAGCCACGTGTAGGCGTCGTCCATCAGGCGCCGGGACAGCTTGCCGTCCACGGTGTCGGTGTTGGACCACAGCCCCTCGAAGAGGGTGTCGATCCGCAGCCGCGACTGGCGGCAGAACACGTCGGCCAGTTCGAACGGACCGCTGCCGCGCTCGGGACGGGTCTCGACGTCGTCGCGGGCGCGCACGACCACCGCGCTCATCGCGAACAGCTCCGCGCCGATGTCCACGATCCGGGCGAGGAAACCCTGTTTGACCTCCATCCTCCCCTGCCAGCGCGACATCCCGTAGAACGTCGACCGGGCGAGCCTGCGGCAGGTGCGCTCCACGTAGCGCAGATGGGCGGCGAGCGGCCCGAACCCGGTGAACGCCGACGGCACCCGGCCCTGTCCGACGGCCAGTGCGGGCAGCCACTTCGCGTAGAACCCGCTGGCCCTGGCGAAGGCCCTGGCGCGGTCGGCGCGGTCGGCCTCGGGGTCGATGAGGTCCCCGGCCACCGACAGGTGCGCGTCCACCGCCTCTCGGGCGATCAACAGGTGCATGATCTCGGTGCTGCCCTCGAAGATCCGGTTTATGCGCAGGTCGCGCAGCACCTGCTCGGCGGGGACGCCGCGTTCGCCGCGGGCGGCCAGCGAACCGGCGGTCTCGAAGCCGCGCCCGCCGCGGATCTGCACGAGCTCGTCGGCGATGACGTATGCGTGCTCTGATGCCCACAACTTGGCGATGGCCGCCTCGATGCGGATGTCGTTGCGCTTGTCGTCGGCCATCTGGCTGGCCAGATCCAGCATGGCCTCCATGGCGTAGGTGGTGGCGGCGATGTAGGAGATCTTCTTGGCGACCTCCTCGTGCCTGCCCACGGGACGGCCCCACTGGACGCGCTCGCGGGACCACTCGCGGGAGGCCTTGGTCGCCCACTTGCCCGCGCCCACGCACATGGCGGGCAGGGAGAGCCGTCCGGTGTTGAGGGTGGACAGCGCGATCCGTAGCCCGTGCCCCTCCTTGCCGATCCGGTTGTCCGCCGGAACCCGTACCCGGTGCAACCGGGTGACGCCGTTCTCCAGGCCGCGCAGGCCCATGAACCGGTTGCGCCGCTCCACGGTGATCCCGGGAGAGCCGCCCTCGACGACGAACGCGGTGACGCCGCCCCGGTGGCCGGGGCTCTCGGGCACCCTGGCCATGACCACGAGCAGGTCGGCGACCACCCCGTTGGTGGTCCACAGCTTCACGCCGTCCAACACGTACCCGTCCCCGTCCCCGTCCTCGGCGGGCGTGGCGGTGGCGTGCAGCCGCGCCGGGTCGCTGCCCACGTCGGGTTCGGTGAGCAGGAAGGCGCTGATGTCCCCTCGCGCGCAGCGGGGCAGGAACCTGCGCTTTTGCTCCTCGGTGCCGAACATGGAGACGGGCTGCGGCACGCCGATGGACTGGTGCGCGGAGAGCAGCGCGCCGATCGCCGGGGACGCCGAGCCGACCAGGGTCAGGGCGCGGTTGTAGTAGACCTGGCTGAGCCCGAGCCCGCCGTACTCGGCGGGGATCTTCATGCCGAAGGCGCCCAGTTCGCGCAGGCCGTTGATGACCTCGTCGGGGATGCGCTCCTCGCGTTCGACGCGCTGGGAGTCGATGCCCTCGCAGAAGGAGCGCAGGGCGTCCAGGAAGTCCCCGCCCCGGCGCCGTGCGTCCTCGTCGGGTCTGGTCAGGGGGTGGACCAGGTCCAGGCGAAATCTCCCCAGGTACAGCTCCTTGGCGAAGCTGGGCTGACGCCACCCGCTCTCCCTGGCCTGTTCCGCCACGGCCCGGGCCCGCCGCTCGTCGACCTCGGGAGTGGCGTTGGTGTCGGGTTCGACCGTTGACATGCGTGCTCTCACCTCATCGAGGGAGGAATCCGATGTGGTATCCGTCACACGACTACCCGCCGGTATGGCTCCTACCCATGGGTGGTTTGCTCTCCGCGTGCGGAGCGGGGTCAAAAACCTTTGACCCAATGCGAACCTCCGGAGGGGGTCGACCGTCCAACAGGGCGCGACGGAAACCAACGAGCATGTGCTGGGAGTCGCGACGCCCCGGTGCGGAGGACGGCCGCACCGGGGCTCTTTCGCGTCACCGCCGTGTCCCCGCCCCGAGGGCGGATCCGTCGGCGGTGCCCCCGCTCCTGATTCTCCCCGCCCGGAACCGCCTTCCCCCGGTTGTCCACAGGGCTGGTTCTCCCGCCTTCGTCAGCACCGCACCGTCATCGCGATGGCCTAGCCTTTTGCTGTGCGTATCGCGACATGGAATGTGAACAGTGCCCGGGCCAGGGCCGAGCGGATCGGCGCCTGGCTGGACCGGAGCGACGTCGACGTCCTCGCCATCCAGGAGACCAAGGCCCGGGAGCACCAGTTCCCCGAGTCGGTCTTCACCGACCGAGGCTACGAGGTGGCCCACCACGGCCTGTCCCAGTGGAACGGGGTCGCGATCGCCTCCCGCGTCGGCCTGGATGACGTCCGGATCGGTTTCCCCGGCCAGCCCGGCTACGGCGACCCCGAGGAGGCCGAGGCCCGTGCCATCGGCGCCACCTGCGCGGGCGTGCAGGTGTGGAGCCTGTACGTGCCCAACGGGCGCGAGGTCGACCACCCCCACTACCTCTACAAACTGCGCTGGTTGGAGGCGCTGCGCGAGGCGGGTACCGCCAGGCTGGCCGCCGACCCCGACGCGCAGATCGCCTACACGGGCGACTTCAACATCGCCCCCAAGGACGACGACGTGTGGGACATGGCCGAGTTCGAGGGCAGCACCCATGTCACCGAGCCGGAGCGCGCCGCCTTCGACAAGCTGGTCGGCGCTGGGTTCGATGACGTCGTGCGCAACTACGCCCCGGGCCCCGGCGTGTACACCTACTGGGACTACAAGGCTCTGTCCTTCCCCAAGCGCAAGGGCATGCGCATCGACTTCGTGCTCGCCTCCCCGGCGCTCAGGGACCGCGTGAGCGGAGCGGGCATCGACCGCGAGGAGCGCA
Organism: Nocardiopsis sp. TRM 82005; assembly: GCF_056312425.1. Taxonomy (NCBI): domain Bacteria; kingdom Bacillati; phylum Actinomycetota; class Actinomycetes; order Streptosporangiales; family Nocardiopsidaceae; genus Nocardiopsis; species Nocardiopsis sp. TRM 82005. The sequence goes on along the minus strand of NZ_JBWDTQ010000005.1, from coordinate 41,267 downwards.
AGGGCAAGGGTGCCTCCGACCACGCCCCGGTCATCGTGGGACTGGACGGCGACAGCGGCGAGGCCAAGCCGAAGCAGGTGGCCTCATGAGTGCGGCGGCGCCGCGCGTCGCGGTCTTCGGCAGCGTGAACATGGACCTGGTCGCCTACGTCGACCAGGTGCCCGCCAGCGGTGAGACGGTCACCGGAGCGGCCTTTCGCCAGGTACCCGGCGGCAAGGGCGCCAACCAGGCCGTCGCGGCCGCTCGGGCGGGGGCCGACGTGGCCTTCCTCGGCGCGGTGGGCGACGACGCCTTCGGCGAGGAGCTGCGCGCCAACCTCGTCGACTGCGGTATCGACGTGTCCGGGCTGCGCACCGTACCCGGGGTCTCGGGGGTGGCGCACATCGTCGTGGACGGCTCGGGCGGCAACTCGATCATCGTCGTCCCCGGTGCCAACGGCGAGGTCACCGGTGTGGTCGGCGGCGACGCCCCGGTCATCGAGGGCAGCGCCGCGCTGCTACTCCAGCTCGAACTGCCCATGGAGGCGGTGGTCTCGGCCGCGCGCACCGGCCGTGAGCTGGGCGTCCCGGTCTACCTGACCCCGGCCCCCGCGCGTGAGCTGCCCGTCGAACTCCTGGAGTCCGTGGACGTCCTGGTGCCCAACCAGCACGAGGCTGCGGCGATCACCGGCCGCACCGACCCGCACGAGGCGCTGTCGGCGCTGCTGGAGCTGGTCCCGGAGGTACTGCTGACCCTGGGAGAGGGCGGCTCGCTCCACGGCCGTCGCGGCGCCGGAACGACACACGTCGTCGCGCGTCGGGTGGAGGCGGTGGACACCACGGCGGCGGGCGACACCTTCTGCGGCTCGTTCGCGGTCGCCCGGGCGGAGGGCCGCGGCCCCGAGGAGGCGATGCGGTTCGCCGCGGCGGCGTCCGCGCTCTCGGTCCAGCGGCACGGGGCCAGTTCGTCGATGGCCGCCCGGGACGAGGTCGAGGCACTGCTCGGCGGCTGAGTTCCGCCACCGCTTCCGTGTCCTCGTCGCCTCCGTGGTCTCGCGGGCTCTTCCCGCGGCGGCCCCGGTCCGGGACCACTCGGACACACGCTCCTCAGGGCGTGTGCCCGATCTGCTTGAGGAACGGTGCGGGGTCCTGGTCCTGGACGCGGACCTCAAGCACGATGTCGACCGTGTCGCCGACCATCCGGCCTCCCCAGGGCAGCGCTCCGCCGTCGCCCACGCCGAAGTCCGCGAGGCTGATCCGGGTGGTGGCGGAGAAGAAGTGGCCGTAGGTGTCCTCCGGGGACACGTAGTCGGGCGCCTCGCCCACCCAGTGGGCGTCGAGGACGGTGGACACGGTCGTGCCGTGGATGGTCAGGTCGCCGTACAGGTGGAAGGCGTCCCGGCCGCGTCCGCCCGGCTCCATGCCGGTGGAGGCGAAGCGGATCTCGGGGTGGTGGTCCACGTCCAGGAAATCGGGGGAGCGCAGGTGGGCGTCGCGCGCCTCCACGCCCGTGTTGACGCTCGCGGCGTCGAGGACCACCTCCACCCCGGTCTCCGCCGGCTCCCTCCCGACGAGCACCTGGCCCCGGGCACGTCCGAAGGTGCCCTGCACCCGCCCGAAGTGCAGGTAGCGGGCGACGAAGATCAGGCTGGAGTGCAGCGGGTCGAGGTGCCAGGTACCGGGTCTGGGGCCGACCTCCGCGAGGGTGGATGCCATAACCGATTTCTCCCTTTTGTCTCTTTCGGGTCTTTTGTCAACACCCTAGGTCTGACATTCCTCCGGAACTCGTGATTCTGAAGCGACCGGGTACGAGATCTTCGACTCGCTTTCCGGGAAGGGCGCCGTCCTCCGTGACCAGGTGGAACGTCCTCGCGCGCGTGATCCCTCAGGCCCCGGGGCCTGAGGGGGCCGGTCATCGGGAGCCCCGTGTGAAAACGCTGTGCGACAGGCCGGGTACGGAGTGGGGTTGACGGAGGGGTAAAGGAGGCCGGGGCGGTGCCGCCCCGGCCTCCGGTGAACGCGTGCGCGCTCCGTACCGCTCGCCCGCCCGCTACATGTGCTCGGGAGCCTCCACGCCCAGCAGGTCCAGGCCCTGGACCAGGACCCGGAACGCCACCGAGACGAGCGCCAGGCGCGACTCGCGCGCGGCCTGCGTGTCGGCGGCCAGCACCGGGCAGTGCTCGTAGAACGCGGTCAGGGACTGGGCCAGCTCGAACAGGTACGTGGACAGGCGGTGCGGCTGGAGCAGGTCGCCGACCTGCGCCACCACGGCGCCGAACTCCAGCAGTTTGAGCGCCAGGTCGCGCTCGGCGCCCTCGGAGACGCTGATCTCGCCCCTGGCCTCGGACAGCTCCAGGCCGCCCTTGCGGAAGATGGAGCGGATCCGGGCCTGCGCGTATTGCAGGTACGGGCCGGTGTTGCCGGTCAGCGCCAGCATCCGGTCGAAGTCGAAGGTGTACTCGGTGTCGTGCGCCACCGACAGGTCGGCGTACTTCACCGCGCCGATACCCACCTGGCGCGCGATCACCGCCTGGCCCTCGGCGTCCAGGTCGGGGCGGTTCTGCGCGACGACCGCCGCGGCGCGCTCGATCGCCTCGTCCAGCAGCGCCACCAGACGTACCGGGACGCCGCTGCGGGTGCGCAGGATCTTGCCGTCGCTGCCGAGCACGTTGCCGATCTGCACGTGGACGGTCTCGACCTCCTCCGGCAGCCATCCGGCCTCGCGTGCCGCGGCCCACACCATCTTGAAGTGCATGGCCTGCGGGGTGCCGACCACGTACAGGATGCGGTCGGCCTTGAGGCTGTCCACGCGGTAGCGGACGGTGGCCAGGTCGGTGGTGGCGTAGCCGTATCCGCCGTCGCCCTTGCGCACGATCAGTGGGACGGGCTTGTTCTCACGGCCGGTGAAGCCGTCGAGGAAGACGCACAGCGCGCCGTCGCTGACCTCGGCGATGCCCTTGGCCTCCAGCTCGTCGCACACGTCGGCGAGCATGTCGTTGTAGGTGCTCTCACCGGCGAGGTCGTCGTCGGTGAGGGTCACGCCGAGCTTGGTGTAGACCTTGTTGAAGTAGACCTTCGACAGGCCGACGAGCTTGCGCCACAGGCGCAGTGTCTCCTCGTCGCCGCCCTGGAGGGAGACCACGCGGCGGCGGGCGCGCGCGGCGAAGCCGTCCGGGCCGGGGCCGGAGGCGTCGAACCCGGCGCGGGCCGCCTGGTAGAAGGCGTTGGGGTCGGTGGTGAGCAGCTCCGCCTCGGGGGACTCCTCGCCCACCTCCAGCAGGTACTCGATGAGCATGCCGAAGGGGGTGCCCCAGTCACCGATGTGGTTCTGCCGGATGACGTTGTGCCCCAGGAACTCCAGGGTCCGGGCCAGGGAGTCGCCGACCACGGTGGTGCGCAGGTGCCCGACGTGCATCTCCTTGGCCACGTTGGGCGCGGAGTAGTCCAGCGGGATGTTCTGGCTGCTCTGGGTCGGAACACCCAGGCGCGGGTCGTCGAGGAGCAGACGGGCCTGGTCGGCGATCCAGTCCTCGCGCAGGGTCAGGTTGATGAAGCCCGGCCCGCTGACCTCGACGTCGCGGCAGACGTCGGTCACGTCCAGGTGCTCCATGATCGCCGCGGACACCTCGCGCGGCTTTCGGCCCAGCCGCTTGGCGAGCGCGAGCGCGGCGTTCGCCTGGTAGTCGGCGAACTGGGACGGGCGGATGACGGGGTCGGTGTCGGCGAACTCGGGGCCGAAGGCGGCGCCGAGGGCGGACTGGACCCGTCGCGAGAGTACTTCCTGCGGGTCGGCCATGTACTCCAGCGTACCGATCAGAGCCCCCTCCCCGGCCCGTGCCGGGGTCGCGCCGGGGAGACCGCGCCGAGGGTGTCCGTTGGAGGCGGTGGAGGGCGACGGCGCGGGGAAGGGGGACCGCAGGGCGCTACCGGTCAGTTCCCCCGGCCTGGTCACCGTTCCTCTGCCCGGGCGAATCGGACTGGGCCAGGCGGTGCAGCCAGTTGGGCGGGCGGGTGTGTACCCGTCGCCTGATCTGCTCGCCTATCCGGCCGCCCGCCAGGTCGTGCGCCAACTGGCAGGCACGGGCCACGCCCTTGGCGTGGCTGTCGCCGTGCGCGATCACCACGGTCCCGTTCAGGCCCAACAGCGCGGCACCGCCGTAGGTCTCGCTGTCCAGCCGCTCGCGCAGGTCCCGCAGGGCCCCGCGCTGGAGCAGCGCGCCGGCCTTGGCGGCGACGGAGGAGGTGAGTGCCGTACGGAAGGCCTCCATCGCGAACGCCGCCGTGCCCTCCACCGACTTCAGTGCCACGTTCCCGGTGTGGCCGTCGGTCACCACCACGTCCACCTTGCGCGCCAGCAGGTCGTGGCCCTCGATGTTGCCCCGGAAGTCCATCCCCTGGCCCTCCTCGGCGGTGGTCGCCAGCAGCTCCGTCGCCCTGCGCACGAGCTTGTTGCCCTTGCCCGGCTCCGAACCGATGGTCAGCACCCCCACCCGCGGGCGCCGTACCCCGAAGGCCGTCTGCGCGTAGGCACAGCCCAGGTGCGCGAACTGCACCAGCATCTCCGGCTTGGCGTCGGCGTTGGCGCCGGCGTCCACCAGGATCGTCGGTGTCTCACCGGTCGGCAGGGTCACCGCCAGGGCCGGGCGCAGTACCCCCGGCTGTGTGCGCAGCCGCACAGTGGAGGTGGCCACGATCCCGCCGGTGGACCCGGCCGAGACCAGGGCGTCGGCGTCGCCCCGGCGGATCATCCGGCAGGCGACGGCCGCGCTGGAGCGGGGCCGCCGCCAGCTGGCCAGGGCGCCCTCGTGCATCGCCAGGTTGTCCTCGGCGTGAACCACGGGGATGTCACGCAGCGCGCCCTCCTCCGCGAGCAGCGCGGCGATCTCGGTCCGGCGTCCCACGAGAAGCACGCGCAGGCCGAGCTCGCGAACGGCGAGTACGGCGCCCCGCACGATCTCGGCGGGGGCGTTGTCCCCGCCCATCGCGTCCACGGCGATGATCGGAGGGGACGTTCGGTGCGCGGCGGGCGCCTCCACGGCGAGGGCCTCCGCGTCGGGTGTACCAGTCAACTGTTCCCTCACGGGTGTGGTGGGCGGATGCGGGTGCGCGTTCCGCACTCCGTACGCGCGGGCGCCGCCATGACACGGCGGGGACAGGCTCCGGCCGGGGCCGTACGGGAGATGTGGTGACACGGTACCGGGTCACGCGGAGATGACGCGGTGAGACTGTTTCGTGTACTCATGCGAGGATACTTCCCGTATGTCCAGGTCAGTCCTGGGCTTTCTGCATGATGGGTAAAAGACCCCAAACGGGGTATACCCGCTCGCTGGCCTGGGGGTGCATCACGCTCCGGGGTCAGGTGACAACCACATCGAATCCCTTCCGGCGGCCCACCAGTGCACCCGTACACCGGGACCGCCGGACTAGGGCTGCCCGATTCAACCCGGGCGGCCCTGCCCACACGCAGAGAGGAGAGGCGTGAGCGTTACGCCAGACGCGACACAGTCTCCGTCCGCCGGACGTCGGTTCCGTGCCTACACGACGAAACACCTCGACGAGCTCACCAAGCGAGCCGGTCTCGCAGCCGACGAGCGGCTCGCGGTGCAGGCGGTGGCCACCGTGCTGCCGTTCCGGGTCAACAGCTACGTCGTCGACGAGCTGATCGACTGGGACGCCGCTCCCGACGATCCGATCTACCGCCTGGTCTTCCCGCAGGCTGACATGCTGCCCAAGGACGACGTGTCCAGGATCGCCGACCTGCTGCGCTCTGGCGCATCGCGCAAGGAGCTGAACGAGGACGCCAACAAGGTCCGGGCGCGCCTGAACCCGCACCCCGCGGGCCAGATGGACCTCAACGTGCCCAAGGCGGGCAACGAGGAGCCCATCCCCGGCGTCCAGCACAAGTACCAGGAGACCGTGCTCTTCTTCCCCAAGCAGGGGCAGACATGTCACGCGTACTGCACGTACTGCTTCCGCTGGGCCCAGTTCGTGGGTGACGCGGACCTGAAGTTCGCCTCCAGCGAGATCGACCAGCTCGTCGAGTACGTCCGCTCGCACCCCGAGGTCACCAGTGTCCTGTTCACCGGTGGCGACCCGATGATCATGGGTGAGGGGGTGATCTCCAAGTACATCGAGCCGCTGCTGGAGATCGAGCACCTGGAGGCCATCCGTATCGGTACGAAGGCGCTGTCCTACTGGCCGCAGCGCTTCGTCACCGACCCGGACGCCGACGACACCCTTCGCCTGTTCGAGAAGGTCGTCGCCTCGGGCAAGAACCTCGCGTTCATGGCCCACTTCTCCCACCCCAACGAGATGAGGCCCGAGCTCGTACAGGAGGCGGTGCGCCGCGTCCGCTCGACCGGGGCCGTCATCCGCACGCAGGCGCCGCTGATCCGCACGATCAACGACGACCCGGCCGTGTGGGAGAGCATGTGGCGCACCCACGTGCGTCACGGCATGGTCCCGTACTACATGTTCGTCGAGCGCGACACCGGCCCGCAGGACTACTTCGCGGTGCCGCTCGCCGAGGCCTACGACATCTTCCGCGGTGCCTACCAGAAGGTCTCCGGCCTGGCCCGCACGGTGCGCGGTCCCTCGATGTCGGCGACGCCGGGCAAGGTGTGCATCGACGGCGTCACGGAGGTGGCGGGCGAGAAGGTGTTCGTCCTGCACTTCATCCAGGCGCGCGACCCGGAGCTGGTCGGCAGGCCCTTCTTCGCACAGTACGACGAGAAGGCCGCGTGGCTGTTCGACCTCAAGCCCGCGCTGGGAGCCACCCACCTCCCGTGGGAGGTGCCGCCGGCCGGCGGCACCGACGGGCTGGTGGACCCCACCCGCCTGTAGCTCCTCATCCGGCCCGTAGGCCCGTGGTCCCGTCCCAGGGGAATTGGAGCGTCCCTGGGGCGGGCCCACGGCGCAGGCGGAGCCGGACCCCTCCCGTGCACGCGTGTCGCGCCCGGGACCCCGGGCGCCTCCATGGCCCGGACACCGCGGAGCCCGGCACCGAGACGGTGCCGGGCTCCGCTCGCGTCCGCGTCGTGGACGGAAAGGCCGCCGGGCGAATCGGGGTGGTCACGGCGGCCATCGACGCGGACGGTTTCCGGGATGGTCTGAGGCGGGGGTCCAGGGGGCCGGGGCGCCCGGGGCCGGATGCCCTCGCCTGTTCGCGAGGTCCTGCTTATCTGAGGAGCGCGTCGAAGTCGCCGGTCTTGGCACCGCGAACGAAGGCGTCGATCTCCGCGAGGGTGTAGACGAGTGCCGGTCCCTGGGGGTCCCGTGAGTTTCGCACGGCGATATCCCCGTCCGGGAGGGTGGCGACCTCCACACAGTTCCCGTCCGGGTTGCTCCAGCTGCTCTTGGTCCAGACGACCTTCGGCAGGCGGTTCGCGGGAACGCCGTTGTAGATCGGATACATCTCAACCTCCTGGAACTTCGGGGGGACTCATGAGCGGGGTGTGTCCACACGCGGCCGTTCGGACCGCCGCGCCCGTCGTGTCGAACCACCGGGCCGTCAGTGGGAGTTGGTCCCGGATATGGGTGACCTGTCCCACGACGGGTTGTTTCGTCCCCGGCGCGAGCCAAAGCGTAGCTTATGCACGTGCATCCGTACTTACGGCGGTAAGCACCTATGCAAGAACTGGGGGTGATAAGAATCCGGAACCGCACGTCACGCCTAACGCGGTGGGGGTCGGGGGCGGTTCGGCCCGTGAAGATCGTTCCCTAGTCGTGGCCGAAGTGGCCATGGGGGTGTCCCGATGGCGTACCCAAAGCGAACGCCCGGGCGCTGAGGGCGACCAGGCGTGGAGAGGGTGGAGCAGTGGGGAGGCCGGGCGGGTCCCGAAGCGGGGACCCCTTTCAGGGGCTCGGGAACCGGCGGCGGGGGAGTCCGGTGCGGGGGCGGCGCGGGATCAGGAGTAGCGCTCCAGGAAGCCGCGGAGGATCCCCTCCGTGGCGCTGGGCGGCGGCGCCTGGGTGGCGAGGTGGTCCATCGTCTGCGCGTAGCGGTGGGTGTCGTCGTACTTGTCGAAGTACAGGGCGCTGTTCAGCTGTTCCAGGTAGACCACGTCGGGCAGCTGCGGGGTGGGGAAGCGCAGGATGCTGAACGGGCCGCCCGCGGCGGGGTGGCCTCCCATCGAGAAGGTGGCGATCTGGATGGTGACGTTGGGGCGGCGGGCCATCTCGATGAGGTGCTCGACCTGCCCGCGCATCACCTCGGTGTCGCCGTAGGGGCGGTGCAGCACGGCCTCGTCGATGACGGCCCACAGGCGGGGCGCCTCAGGCTCGACGAATCTGCGCTGGCGGTGCATGCGCATCCGCAGCCGGCTGTCGATGTCCTCCTCGGAGGTGGCCGTCCGGGACAGCCGCATGACCGAGCGCGCGTAGTCCTCGCTCTGGAGCAGCCCGGGGACGAACTGGACCTCGAAGGTGCGGATGACCGACGCGGCCTCCTCCAGGCCCACGTACACGCCGAACCAGTTCGGCAGCACGTCGCCGTACTTGTGCCACCACCCCTGGGCGTTGGCGCTGGAGATCAGGCCGAGAAGGGCCTCGCGCTGGTCGGCGTCGTTCACGCCGTAGAGCTTGAGCAGGTCGTCCACGTCGCGGCGCTTGAAGCTGACCTGGCCCAGCTCCATTCGGCTGATCTTGGCGTGGGAGGCGCGGATGGCGTATCCGGCGTCGTGCCGGGAAATGTCCTTGGCCTGCCGCAACCGCCGGAGCTGGGTTCCCAGGAGAATGCGCAGGACGGTGGGTCCGCCGCTGGAATTGGCCAGGAAATCCTGGGTGACCTGGAGATTCTGGGCGTGATCGGCGACCACATCGCCTCCTGTGTAGCGGCTTTGGCGCGAACGACCGCTCAGTATACCCAGCGGGTCTGGTTACGGACAGGGGCGTTTAAGGATTGAGTCATGTCCTATGAGATGTCTTCGTGCGCAGTGTAAACACGGATGCCCGTCTGTGAATTCTTGGCAAGGGATCTACCAATAAGAGCACTTCGTCCTATAGTCTAGGCCGGACGTTGGTCTGCACGTGCATCTGTGTCTTACAGATGTAAGCCACGATGGCCCCGCGGACAGGGTCACCCGACATCACACTCGTGAGGACCGTGATGAACGCAGAGCTGGTGTTCTCGGAGTTGGACTCCGAGGCATCCTGGAGCCGCACCTCCTTCGCCGAGGCGTCCAACGCCCTCCTGGGCGGCTGGTGGGACGACCCGCTCGGCCGCTTGGCCGTCGGTGAGGGCGCACGAACACGGGACGCCGCGGCCAGGGCTTTCGAACCGGTCCCGGGGTCGGTCCGCCAGGCGCGTGAGTTCGCCGTCCGGAACCTGGAGGAGTGGGGACTCGCTGACGCGGCGGAGGACGTCCGCCTGATCGTCTCCGAGCTCGTGGGGAACGCCTGCCGCCACGCTCGGCCCGAGAACGGCCGGCCCGGGTACGGCCGGGTCGTGGTCCAGCTGCGCCACCTTGACGAACTGGGGGGCGTGGTGTGCATGGTGGCCGATCCCAGCGGAAAAGCACCGGTCAGAGTGGACGCCCACCATTTCGCCGAGTCGGGCCGTGGCCTCGGTCTCGTTTCCGCGTTCAGCCGGGAATGGGGATGGGAGCCGGTCAGGGGCCGCGGCAAGATTGTCTGGGCGGTTTGCGGCGGTGAAGGCTGATCCACTCCTTGTGAGTGTCCGACAACGGACGCCTCAGGGTTGTGGACGTCATCGATGTGGCTCCTGGGAAGAGTAGGCTGTCAACGCATGTCGGCATTTGACCGATCGCGTCCTGAGCAGAGTTTCCTACACCCCATCCCGGGAGCGAGGCGTGGCCGTGCTGGACACGGAACAGGACCAGTTCGTATGCGGCGGGACCACCGTCGTCGAACTGGGCGGCGAGATCGACATCGCCACCGCTGAGGAGGCGTTCACCCGGATCACGACCGCGACGGCGGGCAGCTGCGTGGTCGTTGACCTGTCCGCGGTGGAGTTCATCGACGCCTCCGGCGTCAATGCCCTCGTCCGCGCGCTACGCGCCGCCACGAAGGCCCGACACCATCTCCTCCTGGCCTGCCCGCCCCGCCAGCTGTCCCGGATCCTCGACGTCCTGGAGCTGGCCGACGTCCTGCCGACCCACGCCGACGTCACCGCGGCCGTGGCCGTCCACGACGCGGCCGGCCACGGGGCCGCGCACTGACCCGGACCCGTCCGGGCCGGGGCGCGCGAGAGGGCGCGCCCGGCGCCGGCCGCCGGACACGCCCCCGTCGTGGAACTATTCGACCGTGACGCTCTTGGCCAGGTTGCGCGGCTGGTCCACGTCGTTGCCCTTGGCCAGGGCCAGCTCGCACGCGAACACCTGCATCGGGATCGTGGACACGATCGGCTGTAGCAGGGTCGGCACCGCCGGGATCTCGATGAGGACGTCCGAGTACGGGCGCACCGACTCGTCTCCCTCCTCTGCGATCACGATGGTGCGGGCGCCGCGGGCGCGCACCTCCTGGATGTTGGACACGATCTTGTCGTGCAGCACGCTGCGGCCACGGGGAGAGGGCACCACGACGACGACCGGCAGATCGTCCTCGATGAGCGCGATCGGTCCGTGCTTGAGCTCGCCGGCCGCGAAGGCCTCGGCGTGCATGTACGCCAGCTCCTTGAGCTTGAGCGCGCCCTCCATCGCCACCGGGTAGCCCACGTGGCGGCCCAGGAACAGCACCGTGTCGGCGTCGGCCAGCGACCGGGCCAGCTTGCGGACCGGCTCCACCGTGTCCAGGACCCGCTCCACCTGGTCGGGCATGGTGGCCAGCTGGGAGATCACGGTGTTGATCTCGTCGCCGAACTTCAGCCCGCGCACCTGGGCCAGGTACAGGCCGATCAGATAGCAGGCGGCCAGCTGGGTGAGGAAGGTCTTGGTGGCGGCCACACCGACCTCGGGTCCCGCGTGCGTGTACAGCACGCCGTCGGACTCGCGCGGGATGGTCGACCCGTTGACGTTGCAGATGGCCAGCACCCTGGCGCGCTGCTCGCGGGCGTAGCGGACCGCCATCAGGGTGTCCATGCTCTCACCGGACTGGGAGATGGCGATGACCAGGGTCTGCTGGTCCAGGATCGGGTCCCGGTAGCGGAACTCGCTGGCGACCTCGACCTCGCACGGGACGCGGCACCAGTGCTCGATCGCGTACTTGGCGATCAGGCCCGCGTGATAGGAGGTGCCGCAGGCGATGATGACGATCTTCTCGACGGAGCGCAGGTCATGCGGGGACAGGCGCATCTCGTCCAGGGTGAGCTGGCCGTCGGTCGACACGCGCCCGAGGAGGGTGTCGGCCACCGCGCGCGGCTGCTCGACGATCTCCTTGAGCATGAAGTAGTCGTAGCCGCCCTTCTCGGCGGCGGAGGCGTCCCAGTCCACGTGGTACTCGTTCACCTCGACGGGGTTGCCGTCGTAGTCGGTGACGGTCACGGAGTCGGCGCGCAGCTCCACGACCTGGTCCTGGCCCAGCTCGACCGCATCCCGGGTGTGCGCGATGAACGCGGACACGTCGCTGGCCAGGAAGTTCTCCCCCTGGCCCCGGCCGACGACCAGCGGCGAGTTGCGGCGGGCGGCGACGACCAGTCCGGGGTCGTCCACGGAGGTCGCCACGAGGGTGAACGCGCCCTCGAGCCGCACGCACATCGCGCGCATGGCGGAGGCGAGGTCGCCCCGCGCGGCCAGTTCGGTGCTGAGCAGGTGCGCGGTTACCTCGGTGTCGGTCTCGGAGAGGAACTTGCAGCCCTGTTCCTCCAGCTCCAGGCGCAGCGCGGCGAAGTTCTCGATGATGCCGTTGTGGACGACGGCGACGCGGCGGTCGTTGTCCACGTGGGGGTGGGCATTGACGTCGTTCGGGGCACCGTGGGTGGCCCAGCGCGTGTGGCCGATACCTGCGCCGTCGCCGCTGATCGGCCGCTCCTCCAGAGCCTGGCGCAGATTCGCGAGCTTGCCCGCACGCTTGTCGGCGCGCAGGGTGCCGTCATCCAGCACCGCCACACCCGCGGAGTCGTATCCGCGGTACTCCAACCTTGCGAGGCCGTCCACGACGACCTGAAGCGCCGATTGCGGCCCGACGTAGCCAACGATTCCACACATGAGCGCCAGCGTAAGCGAAGAAGGACGGCGAATCGACCAACCAGAGCCCCATACCACTAGTCGTTTTTGCAGGTAACGGTATAGACCATTTGGTGTATGCGGGTAGACCGCGCAGGTGGGGGACATGGCGGGGCGCGGAGTGGGACCGATTCCACCCCTCCGGTTCCGGAAGTAAAACTTTTTCGCCGGGCATGTCGTGAACGTGTGGTTTCGAGCACGTGCACGGCCGGGCCCCGAAACGGGGGCGGCCGCCCGGTGCGAGCGGCCGGGAACGCGGTGCGAGCAGGGCTGGGGCCCGTACCGCAAGGTATGCGCCCGCGGGGCATGCCCTAGGGTGGTCATTCGTGTCTCACGCGACGAAAAACGGCTTCTCCACGCCGTATGTGGAAATGGACCGGACGGCCTGGGCCGAGCTCCGGGCCTCCACGCCCCTTTCCCTGACCGAGGCGGACCTCGCCGAGCTCCGTGGTACCACCGACCCCACCTCCCTGGAGGACGTGCGGGACGTCTACCTGCCGCTGTCGCGCCTGCTCAACCTGTACGTGGGCGCCACCCAGCAGCGGCACGCCGCGGTACGCGCCTTCCTGGGCGAGTCCGACCGTCCGTCGCCGTTCATCATCGGTGTCGCGGGCAGCGTCGCGGTGGGCAAGTCCACCACGGCGCGGCTGCTGCGCTCCCTGCTCGCACAGTGGCCCAACCATCCGAACGTGGAACTGGTCAGCACCGACAACTTCCTCCATCCCAACGCGTCCCTGGAGTCGCGGGGGCTGATGCGCCGGAAGGGCTTCCCGGAGAGCTACGACCGCAGGGCCCTGGTGCGCTTCGTGTCGGAGATGAAGGCCGGTGCCGACCGCATCGACATCCCCGTCTACTCCCACCTGGACTACGACATCGTGCCGGGCGAACGGCAGACCGTGCGCCGCCCCGACATCCTCATCGTGGAGGGCATCAACGTCCTCCAGCCCGCCACGGCCGGGCGCCTGGCGGTGGCCGACTTCTTCGACTTCTCCATCTACGTGGACGCCAAGGTCGAGAACATCCGCGGCTGGTACCTCGACCGCTTCCGCGAGCTGCGACGCACCGCCTTCTCCGACCCGCGCTCCTACTTCCACCACATGGCCACCAGCATCGGTGAGGAGGAGGCGCTGGAGTTCGCCGCCAACACCTGGCGCACCATCAACGAGGTCAACCTCGTGGAGAACATTCGCCCCACCCGGGGCCGCGCCACGCTGGTGCTGCACAAGGGCGACGACCACCGGGTCAGCAGGGTCCGGCTGCGCAAGACCTGAGTGGTCCCGCGGCCGGGGCGGGCGGTTTGGCGGAGGCCGCGCCGCGGGATAGAGTGATCTCTCTTTTCGGCCGCGCCCCTCACGGGTGTCGTGCGCTCTCAGGAATCGGAACGAACCGGACCCCCGCGGCGACCGGGGCGGGACCAGCGCACGCGCGCAGCCGCGCCACCGTCCCGCCGATCCCTCCGAGGCCGCCATGTCCACGACCGATTCCTCCTCCGTGCCCGTGAGTCCGGAACTCCAGGCCGAACGCGACCACCTCGCCGCCGCGGGCGAAGCCCTGCGCCGTATGCGGGAGGAGGTCGAGTCCAGCGAACTCGTGCTGGGCGACGTCGTCAACGACAAGGTCACCAACGCCGCACTGCGCCGCGGACGCGAGCGCCGCCTCGCCGCCCTGGCCGACGTTCCGGGCGCCCCGCTCTTCTTCGGCCGCCTCGACTTCGAACCCGGGACCGTCTTCCTGGACGACGGCCCCGCGCCCGACGCCGTCGGCTCCGCTCCCGGAGCCGCCGTGTCAGGACCCACCGGGCCCGGGTCCGAACCGGACCGGGTACACATCGGCCGCCGCCACGTCCACGACTCCGCCGGACTTCCCATGGTCCTGGACTGGCGCGCACCCGTCTGCGTCGCCTACTACCGGGCCTCGCCCAGCGACCGGATGGGTGTGCGCACGCGCCGCCGCTACGGTTTCACCACCTTCGACCACGGCCCGAACGCCGATCCCGAGGTGGTGCTCACCGCCTTCGAGGACGAACCGCTCACCGTCACCCGGGACGAGGCCGACCAGCGCGCCGACGAACTCCTCAGCGCCGAGATCGAGCGCCCCCGTACCGGGCCCATGCGCGACATCGTCGCCACCATCCAGCCCGAACAGGACGACCTCGTCCGCGCCCCGCTCAGCACCACCCTGTGCGTGCAGGGCGCGCCCGGTACCGGCAAGACCGCAGTCGGCCTGCACCGCATCGCCTTCCTCCTCTACACCGAGCGCGAACGCCTCTCCCGCTCCGGCGTCGTGATCGTGGGGCCCAACCGCTCCTTCCTCTCCTACATCCGCGACGTCCTGCCCGCCCTCGGCGAGGTCGACGTCCGCCAGGCCACCGTCACCGAGACGCTCACCGCCGGGCTGCCCGAGCGCGCACGCCCCGCCGCCGGGTGGGTGCGCCGGGTGGAGGAGCCCGCCGCCGCCCGGATCAAGGGCCAGGTCCGTATGGCCGAGGTGCTGCGACGCGACCTGTGGTCGCACCTGCGCACCCCCGAGGAGGCGGTCATGGTCCGTCGGGGGTCGCGCCGCTGGCGCCTGTACCCCGAGGACCTGCGTCCCCTCCTCGACGAGCTGGCCGGGCGCGGCGTCGCCTACGGCTCCGGGCGCGAACTCCTCTCCCACCGCATCGCCCACGCCGTCCTGTCCCTCATGGAGAGCCAGGGGGAGGCGTGCGACGACCGCACCCACGAGCAGGTGCGCCGCGATCCGGCCGTGCGGTCGGCGGTCACCGCCATGTGGCCCAAGGTCGACCCGCTCAAGCTGGTCCTCGGCCTGCTCACCGATCCGGACCGCCTCGCCCGTGCCGCCGAGGGGCTGCTGGCCCCCGAGGAACAGGCCGCCGTCCTGCTGCCCGGCAGGCCCCGCGGTCCGAAGTCGGCCCGCTGGTCGGAGGAGGACCTCGCACTCGTCGACGAGGCCGTCGCGCTGATCGAGCGCTCCGCCGGATTCGGCCACATCGTGGTGGACGAGGCCCAGGACCTGAGCCCCATGCAGTGCCGGGCCATCGGCCGCCGCTGCGTGTCCGGTTCGCTCACCGTGCTCGGTGACATCGCCCAGGGCACCAGCCCGTCGGCGGCCGCCGACTGGTCCACGCTCCTGGAACACCTCGGCAAGCCCACCGGTCACCTGAGCGTCCTGAACCGCGGGTACCGGGTCCCCGCCCAGATCATCGACTTCGCCGCACGTCTCCTGCCCTCCATCGCCCCGGGGCTCGGCGCGCCGGTCGCCGTGCGGCGCGCGCCAGGGGCGCTCCGTGTCACCCCGGCCGCCGACGGCCTCGCCGCGTCCGTGGTGGACGCCTGCCGCACCGCGCTCAGGGGGGAGGGGTCCGTCGGGCTCATCGCCGCCGACACCGACCTGCCCGCTCTGCGCGGGGCGCTCGAAGCCGGAGGACTGCCCACGCCGCTGCTCGGCGAGGCGGGCACCGGGCTGGACGCGGGCCGCCTGGTCGCGGTGCCCGCCAGCCTCGCCAAGGGGCTGGAGTTCGACGCGGTCGTGGTGGCTGAGCCGGTCGCCATCGCCGAGGCCGAGGACCGTGGCGCCAACCGGCTCTACGTGGTGCTCACCCGCTCGGTCAGCACGCTGCACGTCGTCCACGAGCGTCCCCTGCCAGAGGCCCTCCGCCTCAGTGGTTGACCCCTGTGCGGTGCGTGGTCCGGGCCCGCCTCCAGGGTCCGGGCAGCAGGCCCGCCGCGAGTAGCCACAGGGCCACCGTCACCAGGTGGGCGCGTTGCAGCGCACCGAACCCGATCCCCGGTCCGCCGCTGCCCGCGGCCGTGTAGGCCCGCACCGCCATGATCAGCATGGCGGCGGCCGCCGCCAGCTGGATCACGGACAGAACCGCCAACAGCAGCCACGCGCGGTCGTTGTGCCGATACCGGTTCACCGTCAGAGCGAGCACGGCCACCAGCGCGGCCAGGATCGCGACCACCGCGACCAGCGCCTGGGCGGTGGTGGCTCCGGGGAGCCCCTCCTCCAGCGTCTCCGCGGTGCAGACGACGTCCGTGGCCACCACGCACGGCCCGGGGAACAGCGTGGCGACCAGGGACGCCGCGCCGAACACGACCATGGACCACCACGACACCGCCAGCCAGTGGCTGGTCTCCTTCTCGCCCAGGGAGAGCCCCAGGCCGGCGGCGAGCACCACCAGGACGGCCCCGATACGGTGCGCGCTCTCCAGGAACCTGCTGAAGCCCGAGTCCTGGTCGGCCAGGGCGCCGTGGATGGCACCGCCTCCCGGCAGGATGACGTCCACGACCCACAGGCTGTACACGATCGCGGCCGCCACCGCCGCGACCTTCCCGTCCCGGTAGTCCCAGTGCAGCTGTGCGGAGTGTGGCATCGTGCCCCCTGTTCCACGGATGTCCCCAGACCCGGGACGGTCCCAGCGGTGGCGTTGTCGAATCCACCGTTGTTCTGGGACCTTACGCTTTCCGTGTCCCCGCGTCACCCAACTCGCGGCGGCACCGTTACCCACCGGTGCGTGTTCACACGGCATCATCGGGGGAAACCGGCGAAGACGCGGTTAAGGGGACGACGGACGGGAAGGGCGCACGCATGGACGGCGCATCCACGACGCGATGGGTGATCGTGGGGGTCGACGGAACCGACTCCAGCCGTCACGCGCTGGAGTGGTCGGCGCACCAGGCGATGGTGCGCGGGCTCGGGGTGCGGATCGTCGCGGCTGCCGGGCCACTGGCCTCCGTCGGTGTGTTCGCGGGACTCACTCAGGCCGACACGGTCGTGCCCCCGGACGAGGCCGACACCCAGGGGGCCGAGCGCCTGCTGGAGTACGCGAGCGACTGGGTGTCCCGGCTCTTCCCCGAACTGCGGGTGGAGACACGCCTGTCCTACGCCCGCCCGGTGGAGGCGCTGCTCGCCGAAGCCGCCGCGGAGGGCGCCGTCGCCGTGGTGATCGGATCACGCGGGCTGAGCGGGGTCGTGGCCGCGTTCGTCGGCTCCGTCGGTATCGAACTGGCCGCCCGCGCACCCGTTCCCGTGATCGTGCTGCCCCGCGAACACGCGTCGGCGCACGGCGTTCGGGGCCGCGTGATCGTGGGCATCGACGGATCCGACCCCAGCAGGCGGGCCGTGGACTTCGCCTTCGCGCAGGCCGACTTCGCCGACACCGAACTGGTCGCCGTGAGCGCATGGCAGCCCCTGGTGGCCTTCGCCGCCGCGACGGGCCCCATCCCGCCTGAGCTGTTCGACGACGAGACCGCCGCCGAGGCCGCCCGGCAGGCGATGGAGGACGAGCTGGCCGATCCGCGCCTGAGCCATCCCGAGGTCGCCGTACGCACCCGGGTGGTGCGCGCCCACCCGGTGGTCGCCCTGCTGGAGGAGGCCACCCCCGCCGACCTCATCGTGGTCGGCTCGCGCGGCCGCGGGGGCTTTCGCGGGCTGCTGCTCGGCTCGGTGAGCCACTCCGTCCTGCACGGAGCCAAGGGCCCCGTCGCGATACTGCGCTGACCGGACCGGCACCGGTCGCGCCCTTCCGGACCGGCCCCGTGCCCGCCCACGTGGGCGGATCCGCCCGTGGTCTCCGCACAGGTCTAGCTCGCCTTCCCGCAGCTGACGCCCATGGTGTGACAAACAGCACGGTGTGTCGCTTGCTGCCGGAGGATCACCCCGGTGGCCAGGGAAAGCGGTCCCGAACAGTGCTGGAGCACCCCTCGGAAGTGCACTCCCGTACCCGGCGGTAGACCACTCGATTCCCTTGCTGTGCAGTCGAAACCGCTCGTCGCGCGTGACACCTGTAGACCACTGGCCTATACCAATTGGTCACTGTGGGGTCTCGTCGTTCATGATGCGAGAGATCTCGATCTTGAGAAGGAGCCGCTGTGACTGCCGTGGGTATCGAAGTGGGCGCCGCACCGACCGAGCACGAAGAACTCATCTCCTGGGTGCGCGAGGTCGCGGAGCTCACCCAGCCGGACGAGATCGTGTGGTGTGACGGTTCGGACGAGGAGTGGACACGCCTGACCGACCAGCTGGTCGAGCAAGGGACCTTCATCCGTCTGAATTCGGACAAACGCCCCAACAGCTTCTACTGCAAATCCGACCCGGGCGACGTCGCCCGCGTCGAGGACCGCACCTTCATCTGCTCTGAGCGCGAGCAGGACGCGGGGCCGACCAACAACTGGATCGCGCCGGACGAGATGCGCGCCACCTTCGGCGAGGTCTTCCGGGGCGCCATGCGCGGCCGCACCATGTACATCGTGCCCTTCTGCATGGGCCCGCTGGGCGGCGACATCTCGCAGCTCGGCGTCGAGATCACCGACTCCCCGTACGTCGTGGTGTCCATGCGCATCATGGCCCGTATGGGGACCGCCGCCCTGCGTCTGATCGAGGAGCGCGGCGACTTCGTCAAGGCCGTCCACTCCGTGGGCGCCCCGCTGGAGCCCGGCCAGCAGGACGTCCCCTGGCCGTGCAATCCCACCAAGTACATCTCGCACTTCCCCGAGACCCGCGAAATCTGGTCCTACGGCTCCGGTTACGGCGGCAACGCCCTGCTCGGCAAGAAGTGCTACGCGCTGCGCATCGCCTCGGTGATGGCCCGCGACGAGGGCTGGCTGGCCGAGCACATGCTCATCCTCAAGGTCACCCCGCCCAAGGGGCGGCCGCACTACGTCGCCGCCGCCTTCCCGAGCGCCTGCGGCAAGACCAACCTCGCCATGCTCCAGCCGACCGTCCCCGGCTGGAAGGTCGAGACCGTCGGCGACGACATCGCCTGGATGCGTTTCGACGACCAGGGCCAGCTGCGCGCCATCAACCCCGAGGCCGGGTTCTTCGGCGTCGCGCCCGGCACCGGCGAGAAGACCAACGCCAACGCCGTGAAGACCCTGTGGGGCAACAGCATCTTCACCAACGTCGCCCTGACCGACGACGGTGACGTGTGGTGGGAGGGCCTGACCGAGGAGCCGCCCGCCAACCTCACCGACTGGAAGGGCCGTCCCTGGACCCCGGAGTCCGGTGAGCCCGCGGCCCACCCGAACTCCCGCTTCACCACCCCGGCGGGCCAGGCGCCGACCATCGCCGACGAGTGGGAGGACCCGGCGGGCGTGCCCATCTCGGCCATCCTGTTCGGCGGCCGTCGCGCCTCCGCCGTGCCGCTGGTCACCGAGTCCTTCAGCTGGCAGCACGGCGTCTACCTGGGCGCCAACGTCTCCTCGGAGAAGACCGCCGCCGCCGAGGGATCCGTCGGCGAGCTGCGCCGCGACCCCTTCGCCATGCTGCCGTTCTGCGGTTACAACATGGGCGACTACTTCGCTCACTGGGTGAAGCTGGGCCAGGGGGCCGACAGGTCCAAGCTGCCCCGGGTCTTCTACGTCAACTGGTTCAAGAAGGACGCCGACGGCCGTATCGTGTGGCCCGGTTTCGGCGAGAACAGCCGCGTCATCAAGTGGATCGTCGAGCGCCTGGAGGGGGGCGCCCCCGCGGTCGAGACCCCGATCGGCCACGTGCCGACCGCCGACGCCATCGACACCGAGGGCCTGGACATCTCCGACGAGGACATGGAGTTCGTCCTGGACGTGGACACCGACGTCTGGAAGCAGGAGGCCGAACTGGTCCCCGAGTTCTTCAAGACCTTCGGCGACCACCTGCCCGGCGAGCTCTGGGACGAGTACCACGCCCTTCTGGACCGCCTCGGCCAGTAGGAGTCTTCGATCCGGCCGCACAACGGACCAGCCGAGGGGCGCGGGCACGACGGTGCCCGCGCCCCCTCGTCGTGTGTGGTGGTCAGAGCCCGCGTACGCGCAGATCCTGGGGCGGTTCGGCGTCGAAGGCGAAGCTGGCCCACGTGCGGGAGAGGCCGTCCACCAACCCCCTTCGGCGGGCGGCGCTCCTCAGCTCCGCGAATATCCGGCCGTGGCTTGCCACGGCCTCTGGCCGCTCCCGGTCTCCTAGCTCTCGACGTATTCGTGTCGACGTATGAGCGCAAACTTGCAGAAAAAGCATGGAAACTCTTGCAGAAGTGACGGCGGCCTCATTAGCGTGCCGGTCAACACCTCCTGACCCCGAGAGGACCGGCATCCCCTATGAGGCCCCCGCACACCCGGCCTGAGCATCCCTCACCCGGGCGCAGACCCGGCGCCGTCCGTGCCGTCACCGCCGGACTGGCCGCCACGGCCCTCGCGTTCCCCCTGTTCGGCGCGAGCGCCGCCGCGCTCCCGGTACCCGCCGAGCCCACGGGGCAAGCCGTGGGAGTGGACCTCACCGAGCAGCGTGCCCACTGGATCGACCGGACCACCGTGCTCTGGCCCGGCGACCCCGATCCCGAGCACACCTACACCCTCGTGGCCTCCGGCGAAGCCGACCTCGAAGCCGACCTCGACGCCGACCTCGGCGGCACCTACGAGTCCATGGGCCTGTCCGTCGATCCCGACGGCCTCTCCGAGGACCAGCGCGCCGCCTGGCCCCACCTCGCCGACCTGTCCGTCCTGGACGTGGGCCGGGTCAACGGGCCGCGCCTGCGCACGGCGCTCACCGGCCAGCTCGCCGTCGTCGAGCGGGACGGCGACGGCACGGTCACCGCCGCGACGGGCGTCCAGATCCCGGGTGTCCTCGACGACGTGTACGCCGACGCGGCCGACGCCGACCTGGGGGCCGTATGGGACGCCAAGGGGCGCCCCACGATCTCCCTGTGGGCGCCCACCGCCCGGTCCGTGAGCCTGGAGCTGTACGACGACTCCTCCTCCGACACCCCGCGCACCGTGACCATGCGCCGCGACCACCGAACCGGCGTGTGGTCGGTCCGGGGCCGGGCGGACTGGTCCGGGAGCTTCTACACCTTCGACGTAAGGGTGTTCTCCCCCTACGCGGACGGGGGCCGGGGCGCCGTCGTGGACAACCGGGTCACCGACCCCTACAGCGTCTCGCTGTCCACCGGTTCCGCCCGCTCCCACCTGGTGGACCTAAACGACCCGGACCTGGCCCCCGAGGGCTGGTCCGACCAGGGCAAGCCCGCCGCCGTCCCCTCGGAGGCCGCCTCGGTCTACGAGTTGCACGTGCGCGACCACTCGGTCTCCGACGACACCGTTCCCGCCGAGCTGCGCGGCACCTTCGCGGCCTTCGCCCGTTCCGACTCCGCCGGTATGCGTGAACTCGCGGCCCTGGCCGAGGACGGCATGGACTACGTCCACCTGCTGCCCGCCTTCGACATCGGATCGGTGCCCGAGGACCCCGACGACCGGGCCGAACCCGCCTGCGACCTGGACGCCTTCGGCGCCGACTCCGAGGAGCAGCAGGACTGTGTCGCGCAGACCCGCGGCGAGGACGCCTTCAACTGGGGCTACGACCCGTACCACTACACGGTGCCCGAGGGCTCCTACTCCACCGACCCGGACGGCGCGGCGCGCGTCAACGAGTTCCGCCAGATGGTCGGCGGCCTCAACGACGCCGGCCTGCGCGTGGTCATGGACGTGGTGTACAACCACACCCACCAGGCCGGACAGGACGAGCAGTCGGTACTCGACCGCGTCGTCCCCGGCTACTACCACCGCCTGGAGGCCGACGGTGGCGTGGCCACGTCCACCTGCTGCCCGAACACGGCCCCCGAGCACCTCATGATGGGCAAGCTCGTCGTGGACTCGGTGACCACCTGGGCCCGCGACTACAAGGTCGACGGCTTCCGCTTCGACCTGATGGGGCACCACCCCAAGCAGAACATGCTCGACCTGCGGGCCGCCCTGGACGAGCTCACGCCGGGTGAGGACGGGGTCGACGGCTCGTCGATCCTGCTCTACGGCGAGGGCTGGAACTTCGGCGAGGTCGCCGACGACGCCCGGTTCGAGCAGGCCACCCAGACCAACATGGCCGGAACGGGCATCGGCACGTTCAACGACCGGCTCCGTGACGGCGTGCGCGGCGGCGGGCCCTTCGACGAGGACCCCCGCGTCCAGGGCTTCGGCTCCGGGCTGTACACCGATCCGAACGGCTCACCCGCCAACGGCACCGAGGAGGAGCAGCGGGCGCGGCTGCTCAGCTACCAGGACCTGATCAAGGTGGGGCTGGCGGGCAACCTGCGCGACTACCGGTTCACGGCCTCCTCCGGCGAGGAGACCACGGGTCGGGACGTGGACTACAACGGGGCCCCGGCCGGGTACAACCTCGCCCCGGGCGAGGCGGTCACCTACGTGGAAGCGCACGACAACGAGACCCTGTACGACGCACTCGCCTACAAGCTGCCGCAGGGCACCCCGATGGACGAGCGGGTGCGGATGCAGGCGCTGTCCCTGGGCACGGCCGTGTTCGGGCAGGGCACGGTGTTCGTGCACGCGGGCAGTGAGCGGCTGCGCTCGAAGTCGCTGGACCGCAACTCCTACGACTCGGGGGACTGGTTCAACCGGCTCAACTGGGACTGTGCCGACGGCAACAACTTCGGCGTGGGACTGCCCCCGGCCTGGGACAACGGGGACAAGTGGGAGTACGCCCGCCCCCTCCTGGCCGACCACGCACTCGTGGCGGACTGCGCGGCCATCGACGACGGCCGGGAGCGCTTCGGCGAGATGATGCGTATCCGCGAGTCCACCCCGGCGTTCTCGCTGGGCACCGCGGAGGAGGTCCAGGACCGGGTGTCCTTCCCGACCAGCGGCGCCGACGAGCTGCCCGGCGTCATCACGATGCGGGTGGACACCACCGGCCTGGAGGGCGAGTGGTCGTCGGTGACGGTGGTGTTCAACGCGACCCCGGAGACCGTTGAACAGGGGGTGGACGCGCTGGCGGGCGGTGACGTGGACCTGCATCCGGTGCAGTCCGAGTCCGCCGACGAGGTCGTGCACGGGTCGTCCTTCGACTCGGGCACGGGTGCCCTGACCGTGCCGCCGCGTACGGTCGCGGTGTTCGTGGAGGGCTGACGCCGGCCTGCGCCGACCTGATCGGCCGACGGATCCGGGAGTCGCCGTCCCGAGTTCGTCGGCCGGTTTTCCTTCGCGCCCCGCTCCTCTGGAACGGTCGTCCCGAGCCTCTGTCCTAGCAGGTCATGACACTGGAGGGTTTGCCCGCAATTGTGCTCGGGCGATTCCCGGTGGTGTTTTCCCTTTCCCGGGAAACGGCGGTCGATTCCGTGTTACGGATATACCGACCTCCGTCGAGACCTCGCTTGGGAACCGCATGTTGACGCTGCTCTTCGTCCTCGCCGTCCTGGCCGCCATGGTCGGCGGCGCCGTACTCGCCGCCTGGAGGTTCCGGGTCGCCGACGACTTCTCCGGGGGAGCGGTCGGCGTCGTCATCGCGCCCTGTGCGCTCTCCTTGTACCTCGTGGCGGCGGCGATGGGCGTGGTGATCGGCTGGGAGGACTACAAGGCGGCCGAGGACGACATGATCGCCGAGGCGGGCGCGGCGCAGGCGCTGTACTGGAGCAGCACGGCCTTCCCCCAGGAGGAGGGTGAGGCCGTGCGTGACCAGCTGCGCGCCTACCTGGACACGGTCGTGGAGGAGGACTGGCCGCTGATGGAGCGCGGGCACGGGCTCAGCCCGGAGGGCGACGCCGGACTCGCCGACCTGGCCGCGTCCGTGCGGGTGGTGTCGGCCTCCGACACCGGTGACGGGTTGGACCAGCTGACCGCCCGGCAGGAGATCACCGAGCTCAGCGACGCGCGCACCCAGCGCGCCGACGCGGCGGAGGACCGGATCCCGGAGGTCCTGCTCGCCATCGCGGTGGTCTCCGCCGTGGTCGTCGCGGTCCTGCCGTTCGCGATGATCAAGAACGGGTCGTCCGTGGCCTACTTCTGGGCGTCGGTGAACCTGGCGTTCGTGTTCGCCACCATCGTGCTGTTGTTCACCCTCGGGAGCCCGTACAGCGGAGTCCTGGCCAACGACGCGGGTGGGCTGGAGGACGCCCTGGCGGGCTTCGACCGGACCGACCAGGTGTTGCGGGTCCAGTAGGCCCCTCCCGCTCCCGTCCCGCCGGGGCCAGCGGGGGGCGGGCCCCGGCGGGACGGGAGCGGGAGCCGGGTCAGCCGGCGGCGCGGACGGCCGCGGCACGGCCCGCGCCACCGGCCGCTCCGACGGCGGCGATCACGACGACCACCATCGTGCGCATGGGGGTGAACGCCCCGGCGGCCCGGGTCTCCGAAGGTACGGAGGTGTCCACCAGGAGTGCCTCGTGCGCGGACGCCGATGGCTCCGGGGACGGTAGCGGTGGCGGGGACACGGACGGGGCCGGGGAGGGAGCCACGGCCTCCGGCCGCGGCTCGGGCTCGGGAGCGGGTTCGTTCGGCGCCCCGGGCCCGGGGGCGGGCTCGTAGGGCACCTCGGGGCCGGGCTCCGGCGCGGGGGTGCCGGGAGTGTCACTCGGCCGGGCGGAGGGCGGCGGGGGTGCGTCCGGTTCCTCGGGCACGGGCGGCGGGGCCTCCGGGGCGGGCGGGCAGGCGGGGGCCCGGCCCGTGTGGACGAGTACGCGTGTGCCGTCGGTGCATACCAGGACGTGTGACTCGGGTTGGACGTCGACGTGCGTGTCCTGGGTGTCCACGCGGACCCCGCCGGGGTTCACGTCCACCCGGGTGTCTCCGTCATCGACCCGCGATCCCGACGGCCCGGTCTCCACGACAGGACCGGTGTCCACCGACGGACCCGTGTCCACCGCCGGACCGGTCTCCTGGGCCAACGCGGGAGCGGATCCGTGGGCGACCAGGAGCGTGCTCGCGGCCAGCAAGGCGGCAAGGGCTCGGCGGGAGGGGGGCATATTACTCCTCGTGATGTGGCAGGATCGCACGGTGATCTTACGTGGTCGCGGTCTTCGCCACATCCGGAGCCGGTGGTGGAGGGCCGCTCCACCGTCACCCCGGCCGGGCGGGGAGGCCGGCGTCGGCGAACCCCGGTTCAGGGTGAGTGGAGCCGTAGCACCGCGTGCTCCGCCCAGTCCGGTGGGCGGGTCAGCCGGGAGACCAGCATCATCGTCGTGAAGGCCAGCGGGATGGTCCACGCGGCGGGTTGGGCCAGCAGCACCGATATCCACCCGGGCGGGGTGGGGAGCAGTATCGACCACCCCACCGCGCCGGTCGCCGTCACCGCGCCCACGATCAGCCCCGAGGCCGCGCCGGGCAGCGTCAGCCGCCGCCACCAGATCCCCAGCACCAGCAGCGGACAGAACGTGGAGGCCGCCACCGTGAACGCCCACACCACCAGTACGTTGATGTCGATCATCTGCGCGGGCAGTGCCAGCAGCACGGCCACGCACGCCCCCACGACCACCGCCAGGCGCAGCCGTGGCACGCTCCCCTGGAACAGGTCGTGCGAGAGTCCGCCCGCCAGGGCCAGCAGCAGCCCGGAGGAGGTGGACAGGAACGCGCCGAACGCACCAGCCGCCACCAGCGCCGTCAGCACCGTGCCCACCGATCCCGACACCGCCTGCGCGGGCAGCACCACCGCCACAGTGTCGGTGCCCTGAAGCAGTACAAGGTGGGGCGTGAGCACCCGGCCCAGCAGCCCGTACACCACCGGGAACAGGTAGAACAGCCCCAAGAGGGCGATCACCCCCACCGCGACCCTGCGCGCGGTCCGCGCCGTGGGACTCGTGTGGAAGCGCATGATGACGTGAGGCAGGCCCATGCAGCCGAGCGTGATCGCCAGCAGGGCGGACCACGTCTCGAACAGCGGATAGCCGCCCACGTCCAGCAGCGGCGTGTTCCACCGCTCGCTGCCCAGCCCCGGCAGCCCTTCCGGGCGCGGGATGGTCGCGCCCTCGGGGAACACGTACTCGGTGCCCTCGGACACGGTGTGCTCACCGGAGGAGAGCTCCACCTCCCCGCCGCTCGGGGTGGTCACCGTCACCGGCTCGTCCAGGCTGAACCGGGTCCCCACGGTGAACTCCACCGGGGTCTCCTCGGGAAATTGCGTGCCCCACTCCGGGTTCAGCGCCTCAGCGCGGGTGTCCGCGGTGGAGTGCACCACCAGATAGATCGCGGGGATGGCGAGGAAGGCCAGTTTGACGACGTAGTGGAAGGCCTGAACGTAGGTCGCCGACCGCATGCCCCCGGCGGCGATCGACCCGCTCACCACCAGTCCGGCGAGCAGGACCCCCACCCAGTACGGCGTGCCGCTGACCAGGGCCAGCACCACCCCGGCGCCCTTGAACTGGGGCACCAGGTACAGCAGCATGATCACCAGCACCACGCAGCCGCACAGCTTGCGCAGGCGCGGTGCGCCCAGCCGGTACTCGGCGAAGTCGGGCACGGTGAACGCACCCGACCGGCGCATCGGCCCGGCCACCAGTGCCACCACCGCCACGTAGCCCGCGGCGAACCCCACCGCGTACCACATGGTGCCCAGGCCGTTCTTGAGCACGAGCCCGGCCAGCCCCAGCACGGAGGCGGCCGACAGGTACTCCCCGGCGATCGCCATCGCGTTCCAGCTGGGGGAGACCCGGCGCGAGGCCACCAGGAAGTCCGAGGTCGAACGGGCCGCCCGTACCCCGTAGATGCCGATGACCAGGCTGGTGACCAGGACCAGCCCGATCGCCAGGACCGAGGTCACCGTCTCCGCTCCTCGCTCCCGGGCTGTGGGCGCTCCGACCCGGCCCGCTCCTCGATGCGTTCGGCCGAGCGCACGTGCCACAGCGCCAGCACGAACAGCAGCGGGTAGATCGCCACCATCAGCAGCAGCCACGACAGCGGGACGCCGATCAGCCGGATCTCCCCGAGCACGGGGAAGGCCGCGAACGCGCCGCTCATCCCGAACAGCAGTACCGACAGCAGCGCCACGGTGCGCACCGCCGTCCGCCGCTGGGCGTGAAAGACCGTGCGCGCCGCCTCGGTGTCCACCGGTTCCGGTATCGGTAGCAGGTGCTGCACGGGCCGGTTGCCCCGGGCCAGCGCGATCCGGGTCTGCGGGCTGGTCAGTTTCTCCCGGCGCGGGCTCATGGGGCCTGCCGCGGGGACTGCTCGTCCTCGCCGTTCCGGGGCCGGGAGACGGGTGGGCCCTGAGCGTTCGCGGACCGGCCGAGCTGGTCGTGGCGGGCCGCCTCCAGCAGCTGTGTGCGCAGGTGGCGGCCGTGGCGGCGGCTCACCGGCACGTCCCCGGCCGGGGTGCCCGCCACCAGGCCGGAGGAGGAGGTCACCCGCAGGTCCCGCACCCAGGGGATCGCGATGAGGTACCCCCGGTGGACCCGGACGAACCCGGCCGAGGCCCACACCTCCTCCAGGTAGGACAGCGACAGACGGATCAGATGGCTGCCGTCCGCGGTGTACAGGCGCACGTAGTCGCCCTGGGCCTCCACGAACTGCACGTCGTCGCGCTTGACGAACACCGTGCGCCTGCCCGTGTCGATCTGCACCACGTGCAGGTCCTCCGCGGGCGGGGCCTCGCCGCTGGGGCGGCGCAGCTGGGCGATGCGGCCCACCGCCTCGGCCAGGCGCTCCGGGCGGATCGGTTTGAGCAGGTAGTCCACGGCACCGATGCCGAACGCCTCCACGGCGTGGGTCTCGGAGGCGGTCACGAACACGATGGACGGCGGCTCCGACAGCACGCTCAGCACCCTCGCCACGTCCATGCCGTTCAGACCGGGCATGAGGATGTCCAGGAACGCGGCGTCGATCGTGGTGGTTCCCAGCAGCCGCACGGCCGTGGCGCCGTTGTCGGCCACGAGGACTTCCGCCACCTCGGGCATGTCGCTGAGCAGCGATGCCATCTCGTGGCGGGTGGACGCCTCGTCCTCGACCACCAGTACCCGTAGCTCGGGCTTCACTGCGCCACCACCCCCCTGGTGAATCTGGGTACGCGCACGGTCACCTTCGTTCCCTCTCCGAGCGCGGTCTCGATCACCAGACCGTACTCGGGACCGTAGACCGCACGCAGACGCTGGTCCACGTTGGCCAGCCCGACGCTGCGCGACTCCGGCCCGGTGCCCGCCAGAAGGGAGCGGGCGAGATCGGGGTGCATGCCGACTCCGTCGTCCTCGATCTCGATGACGCACAGCGGCCCCTCGCCGAAGCCCGAGACGCTGATGTGGCCGCGGCCCTCCTTGCGTTCCAGACCGTGCCGGATCGCGTTCTCCACGATCGGCTGCACCACCAGGAAGGGGACGGCCACCGGCAGTACCTCCGGCGCCATCCGCACGGTGATGTCCAACCGGTCGTGGAAACGGGCCCTCTGTAGTTCGAGATAGGTCTGCGTGGCCTCCAGCTCCTCCGAGAGCGTCGCGTAGTCGCCCTTCTCCGAGAAGCCGTAACGCAGGTAGTCGGCGAAGTCCGACAGCAGGTGGCGGGCACGGTCCGGATCGGTGCGCACCAGTGCGGCGATCACCGCCAGGGCGTTGTGCACGAAGTGCGGGGAGATCTGGGCCCGGAGTGTGCGCAGGTCGGCGGCGGCGATGCGCGCGCGGGCCCGGCGCAGCGCCGCGTGGTCCAGGCAGTCCGACACCAGTGCGGCGGCGGCCTCCACGTCGGCCTCGGCGGGGTGGCCCGACGCCACCAGCGCGCCGAACAGCTCCTCGTCCACGGTCAGGGGGACCGCGCACACCGTGGTTCCGTCGGCCAGGCGGCTGCGCGCGTTGCTCCCGTACTCGAAGACCTGGGCGAGCAGCCCCTCGACCTCCTGTGGTTCGGGGCTTCTGCCGTGCGCGGCGACCGGCCCGTCCAGGTCGGCGAGCACGACGCCGTCCACGGCCAGGATCTGGTGCAGCCGTCGGGCGGCCGAGGGCACCTTCCTGCCGTGCAACCCGTCCTGGAGGTCGACGCCCAGGGAGTGGACCTGGCGCATCAGCTCGACGCTCGCCCGTTGCTCCGACGATGTTGGGCGCCGTCGGGAGGGGGACAGCCGCGACAGCCACCGATATGACACGGAACGACCTTATCCCAGCAGGCTGTGTCGACGCTCACGTGCTAGGGGTCACCTTTCGGATCGTGACGTGGGAGTGTCCGCCTTCCGGTGCGGGCGCAACGGGCGGACAAGAAGCCGGGCCCGTCACCGGGAGGGGTGACGGGCCCGGGAAGGGGCTCGGGGCGGTGGCTGCTTCGGGAACAGGGTGGGTTTCCCGAGCGGAGCGAGCCACCGATGGCCGCCCCGAGCACACGGATCAGTGCTTGGCCGCCTTCTCGGCACCGGCGCCGGTCAGTGCGCGGACCTGGAGCATCGCGAACTTGTCGAAGTCGCGCTCCTTGGACATCAGGGTGCCGATGACCGCGCACAGGAGGCTGATCGGCACCGACACCAGGGCCGGGTTGGGCAGCGGGAACCAGGCGAAGTCCGCGTTCGGGATGAGCGCGGTCTCGGACCCGGAGACCACCGGCGAGAAGAACACCAGGCCCACGGCGCTGATCAGGCCGCCGTAGATACCCCAGAGCGCGCCGGAGGTGTTGAACCGCTTCCAGAACAGGCTGAGCAGCAGGGTCGGCAGGTTGGCCGAGGCCGCGATCGCGAACGCCAGCGCGACCAGGAAGGCCACGTTGAGGTCCTGCGCGAACACGGCCAGGATGACCGCGACCGTACCGACGCCCAGGGCGGCGATCCGGGCGACCTTGACCTCTTCGCTGCCCGTGGCCTTGCCCTTGCGCAGGACCGAGTTGTAGAAGTCGTGCGCGATGGAGGACGAGGAGGCGATGACCAGACCCGCCACGGTGGACAGGATGGCCGCGAAGGCCGCGGAGGAGATGACCGCCAGCAGGACCGCGCCGGCCATGCCGCCGCCGATGGACTCACCGACCGCCTGGGCCAGCTGTGGCGCCGCCGTGTTGCCCGCCGCGTTCTGGGCGCTGATGGCCTCGTGGCCGACAATGGCCGCCGCGCCGAAGCCCAGCACCAGGGTCATCAGGTAGAAGACGCCGATGAGGCCGATGCCCCAGTTGACCGACTTACGGGCACTCTGGGAGTCGGGGACGGTGTAGAAGCGGATGAGGATGTGCGGCAGGCCGGCCGTGCCCAGCACCAGGGCCAGGCCCAGGCTGATCAGGTCCAGCTTGTTCCACATGGTCTGGAGCGGATCGCCCGCGACCTCCACGCCGTAGCGCAGGCCGGGCTCCAGGAAGCCCTCCTGGCCGCTGGCACTGGCCGCGTCGGTCATCAGGGCGCCGAGGTTGAACCCGTACAGGGACAGGGTCAGCACGGTGAGCAGGGCGGCACCGGCCATGAGGATGACGGCCTTGATGATCTGCACCCAGGTGGTGCCCTTCATGCCGCCGAAGGTCACGTAGATCGTCATCAGCAGGCCGACGACCACGATGCCGACGATCTTGGCGGTGGCGGCGTCCATGCCGAGGAAGGTCTCGCCGGGCTGGATGCCCAGCAGCAGGGCGATGAGCGCGCCCGCGCCGACCATCTGCGCCAGCAGGTAGAAGAT
This sequence comes from Nocardiopsis sp. TRM 82005, assembly GCF_056312425.1. Taxonomy (NCBI): domain Bacteria; kingdom Bacillati; phylum Actinomycetota; class Actinomycetes; order Streptosporangiales; family Nocardiopsidaceae; genus Nocardiopsis; species Nocardiopsis sp. TRM 82005. The sequence continues at coordinate 10,863 of NZ_JBWDTQ010000005.1, read as the reverse complement.
CGACACCACGATCGTGGAGACCGAGGCGGCGGTCCGGACCGGGCGCTGCTGCATCCGGTAGGACAGCACGTCGCCCATCGTGTAGCGGCCGGAGTTGCGCAGCAGCTCGGCGACGAGCAGGAGGGCGACCAGCCAGGCGACGAGGAACCCGATGGAGTAGAGGAAGCCGTCGTAGCCGAACAGGGCGATCATGCCGGCGATGCCCAGGAAGGACGCGGCCGACATGTAGTCGCTGCCGATGGCCAGGCCGTTCTGCAACGGGGAGAAGCCGCGCCCGCCCGAGTGGAAGTCGGTCGCGGAGCGGGTGTTGCGGTTGGCCCAGACGGTGACACCGAGCGTGGCCGCGATCATGAGGACGAAGAGGACGATGGTGACGATACGGCTGCTTTCGCTGACCGCCTCGGACGCTTCCTGCGCGAGAATCATCGGCCGCCCTCCTTGTCCGCCGCGCCGTTGTGGAGCTCGTCGCGCAGCTCGACCGCCTGCGCGTCGAGCCTGCGGCGGGCGTAGTTCGTGTACAGGACGGCGATCCCGAAGGTGGAGAGGAACTGTAGGACACCGAAGACCAGCGCGACGTTGACGCTGCCGAAGAGCTCGACGCCCATGATGTCGCGTCCGAACGCGGACATGAGCACGTAGAGCAGGTACCACGCCATGAAGGCGATGCTCATCGGGAAGACGAAGGTGTAGAGGCGCTTCTTGAGCTCGATGAAGCGCGGGTCGCCGTGCATCGCGACGTAGGCCTCGGTCGCGATGGGTTCGTCACCGCCTCCGTCGCCGCCGGGAGGCGGTGACGGATCCTTCGTTGGCCTGTCTGTGGACATGGTGGGAAAACCTCCGGGGGGATCGGCGGACAGCCGGTGAAACGATGTTTCGCCTATGTGACGTGCGTTACCAGGCACTGTAAGGAGGGGCACTCCAGAGCAGGGAGGGGCTGCGTGCCTGTGCGCGCCGAACGCGGGGGAGCAGCGTCGAACGGTCGCTCAGCGCGCGGCGAGCGGTCGTTTCGTACGATGAGCGGCCGCCGAGCGGTTCCCGCGCTGGTGGGCGGGGCCGCTCCCGGCGCGGGGAGCCGTACCGCCGGAGCCGGTGGGGAAGGCCTCCGGCACACACGGAAGGTACCCCCGGCGCGGGGCGTTGTACCTTGCGCACACACCGTCCGCGTGACGCTGTCGCGGGAGGCGGTGGTCCGTGGGGCCCGGACGAGGTGCGCCGTACCCGGTGACGACAAGACGGCGCGTTTTCATACGCACGTCATGGAGGTACGGGTCGTGGCCTGGATTGTTCTGGTGATCTCGGGGTTCCTGGAGACCGCGTGGGCGACCGCGCTCAGCGCCTCCCAGGGGTTCACCCGCCTGTGGCCGTCGGTGACCTTCGGGGTCACCCTGGCGCTGAGTATGGCCGGTCTGGCCTACGCGTTGCGCACCATCCCGGTCGGGACCGGTTACGCGATCTGGGTATCGATCGGCGCGGTCGGCACCGCCCTGGTGGGCATGTTCTTCCTGGGCGAGGGCTTCAGCGTGCCCAAGGCGCTGTGCCTGCTGCTCATCATCGCCGGTGTCGTCGGGCTCAAGCTCCTTCACTGAGCCCGTGGCCAGGGCGGACCCGGCGGAGAGGGCCCGCCGGGTCCGCCCTGGCCACGTCCGTCAGGTGAACATCGGCTGGAGGAACTGTAGGTAGAGGATGTATCCGCTGACCAGGGTCAGTCCCGCCACGCCGGTCCACGCCCACGCGAACATGATCCTCGGGGGCAGGAACGGCTTGTCCTCGGCGGTGAAGTTGTCCTTGATCGCCTTGATGTTCAGCCAGTAGATGATGGGGGAGAACAGCAGGGCGAGGAACGAGGCGATCTGCACCACGAGGATCGGCTCCGGCAGGCCGAAGACGATCGCGGTGCCCGCCACTACCCACAGGACCTGGAACCCCCGGTAGATGAGCTTGCGGATCCTCGGGGTGTCCCAGACCCGGCGCAGCCGGACGCAGCACTCCTCGAAGACGCGCGCCTGGCCGTCGAAGTAGGTGAAGACCGTCGACCACAGTGCCGCCACGCCACCGGAGATGATGATCGGGAAGATCCACGCGCCGAACGTCTCGGTGTAGATGTGGGCGATCGTCGCGCCCATCTCGCTCGACTCGGGGACCAGGCCGATCGGGTTGAGGACGACGGCGCCGACGATGAGGAAAGCCATCCCCGTGATCAGAGCGACCACGTAGGAGATGTTCATGTCGCGCTTGAACAGCTTCAGGTGGTTGCGCAGGTAGTTCGGGGCCAGGTCGACCGTGTAGCCCTCGCGCTGGAGCTCGCGGACGCGGACCATGCCGCTCTTCTTGTCCACGGCCCAGTTGGACTGCATGGGCGCGACCTCGACGGTGGTCGGGAAGTAGCCCCACATGGCGCCGAAGAGCAGGAGCGCGCCGACCGGGGGCAGGGTGGGCACCAGCCGGGCCATGTACTCACCGGGCGGTGGGCTCTGGAGGAAGAAGGCCAGCATCACGCATACGGCGAACACGATGATGGCCAGCTTCACGGCGAGTTCCAGCGCCTTGTACTTGCCCGCCCACAGGACGGCGACGCTGGACAGCAGGACCAGGACCGCCCACGCCTGCAACGGCAGGAAGGGGAAGGCGGCCCACAGCATGGCCGCGCACCCCAGGGCGCGCCCCGCGATCCCGAAGGTGTTGGCGAGGGACTGGAAGCCCAGGTACCACAGCGGCCAGTTGCCGCGTCCGCGGCCGGTCCGCTCGTAGGCCTCCATGATGCTCTCGCCGCGCACCAGGGTGTAGCGGTGCGCGAACTCGAAGGCGCAGTACTTGAGCAGGTAGGCGAAGGGGATGACCCACAGGAGCGCGTAGCCGTACTCCGCGCCGGCCGTGGGCCCGTGCATGATGTGGCTGGCCCCGATGCCGGTCATCGCCGCGGCGATACCGGGGCCCATGGCGCGCCAGGTGTCGCGCACGCCCGTTCCCGGGGCTTCGAGGCGGATGGTCTTGGCGGAGCCGGTGGCTGGAGGGGTGGCTGGGGGAGGGGTGTCCGATCCGCCGGTCAGGTCCGGTTCGGTGGAGCGTTGAGCGGGGATGTCGAGGGGCTCGTAGGCGGTGGGACGGGGTTCCTCGGCCGCGGGGTCGGGGGTCGGGGCCATGGGTTGGACTCCCTTGTTCTTCGTCGCATGTGTGTTTCACTGCCCCCATCAGCCCCCAGGGACGCGGGCCTCCTCTCTTTCGGTGCCGGGGCGGCTCCCGGCACGGGTGTCGGACGTCCCGGTGCGCGGCGGCGGCATCGCGCGCACCAGGACGTAGAGGATACGGGGCCGGTCAGAGGATTCCGGCGGAGCGGGCCCAGCGGTACTTGGCGCCCAGGACCTTCACCGGCATCTCGGTGGTGTAGGGGTAGGCGACGATCCCGTGGTCGAAGAGCTTCTGGCTGGCGGCCTCGACCTCGGTGTCGCCCGAGAGCGAGGCGACGACGGGCTTGTCGATCCCGGCGGTCCGGGCCTTGCTCACCACGTCGATCACCACGTCGGCGAAGACCAGCGGCGGGGTGACGATCGTGTGCCAGTAGCCCAGGACCAGGGAGTGCACCCGGGGGTCCTCCAGGCCCAGCCGGATGGTCTTCTCGTAGGTGGAGGGCGGCTCGCCACCAGTGATGTCCACCGGGTTCCCGGCGGCGCCGAAGGGCGGGATGAAGGCGCGGAAGGCCTCGTCGAGGTCCGGCGGGATCCCGTACAGCGACATGCCGTTGTCCACCACCGCGTCCGACAGCAGCACGCCCGAGCCGCCCGCGCCGGTGATGATGACGACGTTCTCACCGGTCGGTGCGGGCATGACCGGCAGGGCGCGGCCGTACTCCAGCAGCTCGGTCAGTCCGGGCGCGCGGACCACGCCCGCCTGGCGCAGGATGTCGTCGTAGACCTTGTCGTCGCCCGCGAGCGCGCCGGTGTGCGATCCGGCCGCACGTGCCCCGGCGGAGGTCCGCCCGGCCTTGAGCACCACCACGGGTTTCTTGGGCACGACCTCACGGGCGGCGGCGACGAACGCGCGGCCGTCCTTGAGGTCCTCCAGGTGCATCGCGACCGCGTTGGTGTTCTCGTCCTGCCCGAAGAAGGTGAGCAGGTCGTCCTCGTCGATGTCGGCCTTGTTGCCCACCCCCACGATCGCGGACACGCCCGTGCGGGTACTGCGGCTGTAACCCAGGATCGCCATGCCGATCCCGCCCGACTGGGACGTGAGCGCGGTCCCGCCCGCCACGTCGTAGGGCGTGCAGAAGGTCGCCGACAGCTTCTGCGGCGTGTAGTAGTAGCCGTAGATGTTGGGTCCGAGCAGGCGGACGCCGTGCCTTCGGGCCACGGCGAGCACCTCGTCCTGCAACTCCTGCTCGCCGGTCTCGGCGAAGCCGGAGGGGATGAGGATCGCGCCCGCCACGCCCTTGCGCCCGGCTTCCTCCAGCGCGCCAGCCACGAACTTGGCGGGAATGGCGAAGACCGCGACGTCCACGTCGCCGGGCACGTCGGCGATCGACGCGTGGGAGGCGCGCCCGTAGACCTCGTCGGCCTTGGGGTTGACCGGGTGGACCTCACCCCCGTACCCGCCGTCCACGATGTTCTTGATGACGGAGTTGCCGATCTTGCCCGCCTCGTTGGAGGCGCCCACGATCGCGATGGAGCGCGGCTTGAAGATGCGCTCCATGGAGGCCAGGATCTCCTCCTTGGAGAACTTGCGGGGTCCCTCTGCGGGCTCGAAGTCCAGGACGAAGCGCAGGTCGGCGGCGATCGCCCCGGAGGCGGAGGCGAACACGGGGTTCAGGTCCGCCTCGGCGATCTCGGGGAAGTCCGAGACCAGCTCGGACAGGCTGACGAGGAGGTCGGCCAGGGCGTCCCTGTCCACGGCCTCGCCTCCGCGCACCCCGGACAGCACCTCGGCCGCCTTGATGTCGCTGATCTGGGCGAACGCGTCCTCGCGGGTGACCGGCGCGAGCCGGAAGGCGACGTCCTCGAGGACCTCCACCAGGATCCCGCCGAGACCGAACACCACCACCTTGCCGAACGTGGGATCGGTCGTGGCACCGACGAGCACCTCCACCCCGCCGCCGACCATCTGCTGGATCTGGACGCCGTCGATCCGGGCGCCGGGGTCGTGGGCACGGGCGTTGGCGGTGATGCGCTCGAAGGCTTCGGCGACCTTGTCCGCGCTGTCCAGCCCGATCTCGACGCCTCCGGCGTCGGTCTTGTGCAGGATGTCGGGGGAGACGATCTTGGCGGCCACGGGCAGGCCCAACTCGCCCGCGAGGGCGGCGGCCTCCTCGGCGGTGCGGGTCAGCGCCTCACCGGGGACGGGAATGCCGTAGGCCTCGGCGAGGACACGGCCCTCGGGGGCGGTGAGCGCGGTCCGGCCCTCGGACCGGGCCCGGTCGAGTACCTCGCGGACCGAGGCCCGGTCGCGGTCGGAACGTTCGGGGGTGTAGACGGCCATGCCTTCAGATCACTCCGTTCGATGCGAGTTCGGCCAGTTCCTCGGGGGACAGGCCCAGCTCGGAGCCGTAGACATCGGTGTTGTGCTCACCGAGCAGGGGGGAGCGGACGACGTCCACCGCCGAGTCCGACAGGCGGATGGGGGAGGCCACGGTGTGGTAGGTGCCGCGCTCGGGGTGCTCGACCGAGGTGACGACCCCGTTCTCGCGCAGGGTGGAGTCCTCGATGATCTCCCGGGTGGACATGATCGGCCCGCAGGGGATGTTGTGCTCGTTCAGCGCGGCCAGGACGTCCCACTTGGGCAGTTCCCGGGACCACTCCTCGATCAGGGAGAACGCCTTGTCGAGCTTGTCCAGCCGTGCTTCGGGGGTCGCCCACCCGGGGTCGTCGACCAGCTCGGGGCGGCCGATCAGCCGGGCGATGGGGGCCCAGCCGGTGGGCTGGATGATGACGTAGACGTAGTCGTTCGGGCCGCCGGGGGCCGTGCGCACGGCCCAGCCGGGCTGACCGCCGCCGGAGGCGTTGCCCGAGCGGGGGACCTCGTCGCCGAAGTCCTCGTTCGGGTACTCCGAGAGGGGTCCGTGCGTCAACCGCTGCTGGTCTCGCAGCTTGACGCGGCACAGGTTGAGCACCGAGTCCTGCATGGCGACCTGGACGCGCTGGCCGTGGCCGGTGCTGACGCGCTGGTACAGGGCGGCGAGGATGCCGGCCACCGTGTGTATCCCGGTGCCCGAGTCGCCGATCTGCGCGCCCGTGGCCACCGGGGGACCGTCCTCGAACCCGGTGGTGCTCATCGACCCGCCCATGGCCTGGGCGATCACCTCGTAGGCCTTGAAGTCGGCGTAGGCGCCCGGGCCGAAGCCCTTGATCGAGGCGTAGACGAGGCGGGGGTTGACCTCGGACAGCACCTCCCAGGTGAACCCCATCCGGTCCAGCGCCCCGGGTGCGAAGTTCTCCACCAGCACGTCGCTGCGGCGCACCAGGTCCAGGAAGATCCGCTTGCCCTCGGTGCTCTTGGTGTTCAGGGTGACGCTGCGCTTGTTGGAGTTGAGCATCGTGAAGTACAGGCTGTCCACGTCCGGCCTGTCCCGGAGCTGGCGCCGGGTGACGTCCCCCGAGGGCGCCTCCAGCTTGACGACGTCAGCGCCCATCCAAGCGAGGATCTGGGTCGCGGACGGTCCCGACTGGACGTGGGTCATGTCCAGGACGCGGATTCCGTCGAGTGCCTTGCCCATGGCTCTCCTTCCGGGCTACTTGTACATCGTCTGGTTCATGGTCCCCGGGGCGTACACCTCGGGGTCGATCCAGACGTTGATCAGCGAGGGCTTGCCGGACTCGCGGGCGCGGCGCAGGGCCGGGGCGATCCCGTCCGGCTCCCGGACCTCCTCCCCGTAGCCGCCGAGCATCTTGGCGAACTCCGAGTAGCGCACGTCCCCCAGGGTGTTGCCGATCTCCCCGCGGTCGGCGCCGTACTTGGCGATCTGGCCGTAGCGGATCTGGTTCATCGAGGAGTTGTTGCCGATGATCCCGATGAAGGGCAGGTCGAAGCGGACCAGAGTCTCGAAGTCCCAGCCGGTCAGGCTGAACGCGCCGTCACCGAACAGGGCGACGACCTCCTTGTCGGGCAGGGCGTGCTTGGCGGCCATCACGAACGGGACGCCGACGCCGAGGGTGCCGAGCGGTCCGGGGTCCATCCAGTGGCCCGGCGACCTGGGCTGGACCACCTGGCCGGAGAAGGTGACGATGTCGCCGCCGTCGCCGACGTAGATGGAGTCCTCGGTAAGGAACTGGTTGATCTCGCTGACCAGGCGGTAGGGGTGGATGGGCGTGGAGTCGGAGGTGAGCAGGTGGGCGCGCTTGTCGAGCGCCGCCTGCTCCTGGGTGCGCAGCTCCTCCAGCCAGCCCTTGCGGCCCTGTGCTCCGGTGTCGCCGTAGCCCGACACGGCCTGGAGGGCCGAGGACAGGATCACGTCGGCGTCGCCGACGATCCCGAGGTCGATGTCCCGGTTCTTGCCGACGGTGGCGTAGGACAGGTCGATCTGCACCACCGTGGCCGTTGGTGAGAGGCGTTTGCCGTAGCCCATCCGGAAGTCGAAGGGGGTGCCGACGATGATGATCAGGTCGGAGTTGGTGAAGGCGTAGCGCCGGGAGAGCTGGAAGTGGTGCGGGTCGCCCGGCGGCAGGGTGCCCCGGCCCGCGCCGTTCATGTAGGCGGGGATGTTGAGGGCGCGGACCAGGTCGGTGGCCGACTCGGTGGCCCGGGTCGTCCACACCTGGTTGCCGAGCAGGATGCTGGGCCGCTCCGAGCGCACGATCAGCTCGGCCAGCCGCTCGATGTCGGCGGGGTCGCCGGCCTGGCGGGTGCTGGCGCGGTAGCGGCCCGGGGCCGGGACGCGCGCCTTCTCCACCGGTACCGAGGCGTCCAGTACGTCGCGCGGGATCTCCAGGAAGGACGGGCCGGGCGCGCCGCTGTTGGCCTCGCGGAAGGCCATCGAGACCAGGTCGGCCACCCGCTCTGTGTGCGGCACGGTGGCCGCGAACTTGGAGATCGGGTTGATCATGTCGACGTGCGGCAGGTCCTGGAGGGAGCCCATCTTGTGCTGGCTGAGGGCGCCCTGCCCTCCGATGACCAGCATCGGGCTCTCCGCACGGTAGGCGTTGGCGATGCCGGTGACCGAGTCCGTGGTCCCGGGGCCCGCGGTCACCACCGCGCATCCGGGTTTGCCGGTGAGCCGGGCGTAGCCGTCCGCTGCGTGCGCGGCGACCTGCTCGTGGCGGACGTCGATCACGTCGATGCCCTCGTCCGCGCAGCCGTCGTAGATGTCGATGATGTGTCCGCCGCAGAGCGTGAAGACGGTGTCGACCCCTTCGGCCTTGAGCGCCTTGGCCACCAGGTGGCCGCCGGAGATCGTGGTCGCGTCGCTGCTGGGTTCGGTGCTTGCCTTGTCGGCCATCGGTGCGACGACCCCTTTCGTGCGGGTTCCGGGATACGGTGCTGTCTTTGTTGGTGGGATACTGTATACCGTGTACGTCACATTGGAGCACGGCGTGGTGCCGCTGTCCAGACCCTGGCCTGCTGGGGAACGGTCCGGACCGGTAGGGGGCGGCGCAGCCGGGCCGTGATGACGGCCGCCACCGCGGGCAGGGCGCCGGCCGCGGCCAGGAACGCCGCATGGGTTCCGGTGGGAGCCAGGGACAGGACCGCGACGGCCCCGCCCACCCCCAGCAGCCCGCCGACCGCCTTGGACCCGTGGACGAGGCTCTGGAGCCCGGGAGCGCGCTCCGACCCGAAGTGCCCTTCGGTGATCGCCAGGGTGAGCGGATAGCAGGATCCGGTGCCCGCGCCGACCACGAGTGCCAGGAGGACGAGCAGCTGGATCGGGCCCGCGGGGACCGCGGCGGCCAGCGCGACCTGCGCGAGGGCGGTCGCGGCCATCAGCAGGGTGAGGGTCCTCCGCCTCCCCGTCCGCTCCGCGGCGGCGCTCGCGGCGAGTCTGCCCAGTCCGCTGGCCAGGGCGAGGGCCGTGACCGTGGCGGCGACGTCCGAGGGGTCGCGGCCGAGGCCCAGCAGGACCGCGGGAAGGGCGGAGAGCATGAACAGGCCGCTCGTGCCGGACAGTGCCACCACCGCGTGCAAGGCGGGTAGCGAGCGCCCGCTCGCCCACGCCTGGCCCGCACTGTAGTTCCCCGCCGCGGGAGGGTCGGCGCGCCTGCGCAGCGCGGTTGTCCGCGGGTCGTTTTCCGGCGGCCACCACCGGTCCGGGGCGCCGCGCTGGCCGGCGCCGCCCGCCAGGCCCAGAGCGACCACGGCCAGGGCGAGGGCGGTGGAGGCCGACGGCAGCGCGGCGGGGGAGGGCCCCAGCGCGATGGCGGGCAGCAGGGGCACGGCGCCCAGGGCGAAGGCACCGCCCACGCCCCCGAGGCGTAAGGTGTGCCGGTCCGGGAACCACCCGCTGACCAGATCCGTGCAGGAGTGGTAGACCAGCCCGGCCCCCGCGCCGCCGAGGAGGCCGTAGCCCAGCACGGCGGCGACCGGGTCCGCGGAGTGGCCGAGCGAGAACAGGGCGGCACCGCACAGCAGGGCCCCCGCGCAGACCGCCGGGCCCGGCCCCAGCAGCCCCCTGGCCCTGAGCCACTGCGGTGCGGGTGCGAGGGAGCCCTGGACCAGGGCCCAGACGAGGAACGGTGCGAGGGCCTGGGCGGGGGACCAGCCGTGCGCCTCGATCAGGGCGGGTACCGCGGCCCCGTAGCCGAACTGGAGCACGCCGACCGCCGCGACGGCGACGAGGGCGCGGACGAGGAGGGCGGACCGGGGCAGCCCGGTCAGTTCCCGGGCGGTGGGCCCGACGGTGTACCGCCTGCCCCGCCAGTCGCGGACGTCCGTGGAGGCGCGGTGTCGTGGTGGCTCCTGGGGCATGGCGATACCTCCTTGTATGCAGTATGCAAAGGACGTCGCGCCTTGTGAAGAGAAGTGGGGGCACGAGTGTCATCGAGGATGGGTATTGCATACTGCATACAGTATGGCGTATTACTGAAAGGGGGCTGAGAAGCAGGCTGAGGAGGAGCGGTGGATCTCTACGAGTACGAGGCCAAACAGATCTTCGGTGAGCACGGCGTCCCCCTCGCCGAGGGCGAGATCGCGGACACCCCGGAGCAGGTTCGGCTGGCCGCGGGCCGGGTCGGACGGAAAGTCGTCGTCAAGGCGCAGGTCAAGACCGGTGGTCGTGGCAAGGCCGGTGGTGTGAAGGTCGCCGATGGTCCTGAGGACGCCCAGGCCAAGGCCGAGCAGATCCTCGGTATGGACATCAAGGGCCACACGGTGCACCGTGTCCTGGTCGAGGAGGCCTCCGAGATCGCGGAGGAGTACTACTTCTCCTTCCTTCTGGACCGTGCGAACCGCACCTTCCTGTCGATCTGCTCCGCCGAGGGCGGTGTGGAGATCGAGGAGGTCGCCGCCACCAGCCCCGACGCGGTCGTGCGCGTCCCCGTCGGGCCCCGGGGAGTGGACCGTGAGGCGGCGCTGGAGATCTGCCGCGCCGCCCGCCTTCCGGAGGGGATCCGGGACCGCGCGGCGACGGTCGTCACGGGCCTGTGGCGGGTCGCCGTCGGCGAGGACGCCACCCTGGTCGAGGTCAACCCGCTGGTGCGTACCCGGGACGACCGCGTGGTCGCCCTGGACGGCAAGGTCACCCTGGACGACAACGCGGCCTTCCGGCACCCCGAGCGCATCCCCTTCGCCAACGGCGCGGGCGCCGACGAGCGTGAGCTGCGTGCCAGGGAGAAGGGCCTGAACTACGTCAGGCTCGACGGCGAGGTCGGCGTCATCGGCAACGGTGCGGGCCTGGTCATGTCCACCCTGGACGTGGTCGCCTACGCCGGCGAGAGCCGTGGCGGCGCC